>NZ_JACOPL010000006.1:0-217543 GCF_014287995.1 Agathobaculum faecis | reverse complement strand
CTTTGCGATCGCCGGAAACATAGCGCAGAACTATGCGGGGCAGGTCGTCCCGACGCTGTCCGGCCAGATCGCGCGCACGATAGACGACACGCGGCGCACGACCTATGCGGATAAAGACAACTGGGTCCCTGACAGCGTGCAGACGTTTTTGCAGCGCCAGGCGAATAAAATCCCCGGCCTGTCACAGAACCAGCCGGCGTATACGGATGTGTGGGGCAGGCCGGACAGGACGGAAAACTGGGTGCTGCGGGCGTTCGAGAACTTCCTTTCGCCTGGGTACATCGGGAACAGGTCCGCTTCCGGCGCGGAAAACGCGCTGCGGGAGCTGTACAATGCGACAGGGGATTCCGCAGTGCTGCCGAGCAAGCCGCAAAAGAGCTATAAGGTCAATGGCGAGGAGCATAATTTTACTGCCGAACAGTGGCTGAAATATTCCAACCGTCGGGGACAGGCATCATTCGATATGTTGAACAAGATTGTTGATACGGATGCATACCAGAATATGAGCAATCAGGATAAAAAGGATCTGGTATCGAAAGTATATGACTATGCCGATGCGATGGGCAGGATGGATACGATCGACGGCTATCAGCTTGAGGGCTGGATCGCAGGCGCGAAAGATGCGGAGCAGAATGGCGTGCCATCATGGGCGTATACCCTTTACCAAACGCAAAAATCTATTTCGGACGCAAAGGCAGAAACCGACAAGAGTATCAAAAAATATGACTATATGACGGATATTGTCAGCGAGATCATGTCGGACGATAATCTGAACGACAGTCAGAAGCAGAAAACCATACAGAACCTTGTGATAAACGGCATCAGCGACAATCAGGAAGAAAAGTATGCCGCAATTGCGGACAAAGTACCGGCAGCGGATTATGCGCGCGCTTATTATGAGTTCCAACGGATAGAGGACAACAATCCCGATCTGGGGGCAGGCGAACAGAATGCCCTGAAGC
The DNA here is from genome assembly GCF_014287995.1 of Agathobaculum faecis. Lineage (NCBI taxonomy): Bacteria > Bacillati > Bacillota > Clostridia > Eubacteriales > Butyricicoccaceae > Agathobaculum > Agathobaculum faecis. The sequence continues at coordinate 216,581 of NZ_JACOPL010000006.1, read as the reverse complement.
GTGACTACCTGATGCAGAGCGGGCTTTCCGCAGAGCAGAAACACCTGATCGATGAGAACATCATTAACGACGGGATGTATATTCCGAAAGACCTCGATGTGGACTACTCCAACCCGACGAGTTTTATCCTTACGCAAATGAGCGACGCGGCGCAGCGGAAATTCAGCCGATTCGGCATGTCCGCAGAAGATTACCGGAAGGTTTACCCGATCGCAACAGCGCAAGGGAAAAAGGCGCAGGTGATTGCAAATTTGCAGGCGGCAGGGATGACATACTCCGAGGCGGCCAGATTTTACCGGCTTGTAAAAAAGAAATAACCCTTTTCTTGACAACTCCGCTTAAGGCAGGTATACTAAACATAGAAAAGGGCGCAGCCGGTTGACGGTTACTCCCAAACTACTTGATCAAAGAATTTGACCGCTTCATTTGGACGTGAGGGCGGTCATTTTCTTTTGCATATCTGAAAAATCAGACTGGCAAATGCCACGAGCAACATAAGAAGCTGAAAAAGCTCCGAGTATGTAACCATAGCACCACCTCCCCTCTATGGGTTCGGTGGGAATAACCGCCAACCGCGGACACGGCTGCGCCTTAATCAAATTATACCAAAGAACGACAATGTACGCAAGCAGCCAATGCGGCGAGCAAGTGAAAGGGGAGGCTTCGGCCTCCCTTTTTTCGTGTTGCATGACTTGGTTTTTTGGCGTTTTTGATGCTTGTTTAGAAAAATAAAAATACGTTTCAAAAACACTCAAAACCCGCGCCACGTCTTGATGAAATGAAAAAACCCGCGCAGGGCGGGCTTTTCGTAATTGGTGATCCAGCGGAGATTCGAACTCCGGACACCCTGCTTAAAAGGCAGGTGCTCTGCCGACTGAGCTACTGGATCGTGTTAAGTTGAAATGGCAGGGACGGCTGGATTCGAACCAGCGAATGTCGGCGTCAAAGGCCGATGCCTTACCGCTTGGCGACGCCCCTGTATTCGGCTGGATTGCATGGAGCCGGTCCTTATATTTATAACGCGCTGCATCAAGCAGCGCGTCACATGGTTTCATATGGGGTGGGTAAAGGGACTCGAACCCTCGACCCTCGGAACCACAATCCGATGCTCTAACCAACTGAGCTATACCCACCATATAAACTGTAGTCAACTGGAGAGATGGCACGCCAGGAGGGATTCGAACCCCCGGCCTACTGCTTAGAAGGCAGTTGCTCTATCCGGCTGAGCTACTGGCGCATATCAATTCCAGCCCGCGCATGGGAAAGAAAATGGAGCGGGTGATGGGAATCGAACCCACGTGTTCAGCTTGGAAGGCTGACATTCTACCATTGAACTACACCCGCGGGTTTTTCTGACGCTTAAACAGTATACCAATAATCAGCGATTTTGTCAATACTATTTTCTGCATCTTTTCCAACTAATGTACTTGTGTCAGGAAAGGCTTTCCATGGAAAAGAAAAAATAGGGTATGTTATAATAAATTAAAATTATTTGAAAGAACTCAAAAAATATCGGATTCTTTTCCACAACACACAAGGTATAATTAGTGCTATAAAAAGGAGGAATGGTTATGTCAGATATTCTATATACAATCCGTGAAGCGGTTTCAGCCTGTAATGTAGTTGATTTGTCGCCAGTATTGGAAAATGATATCCCGCGCTGGCCGACGCATCCCCCGCTGGTCATCCATCCGACAGTCACACATGCGCATGATGGATATTACTGCCAGACAATGTTTTTGGGAGAGCATACTGGAGCGCATGTTGATGCTCCCGCCCATCAGGTATCCGCAATGATGGAAAGTACGATTGAAACCTATCCGCCGGACTATCTGTGCGGCGTGGCGGTTACATACCCTTTGTATCAACTGGATGCCAAGCCTGGTCAGAGGATCACAGCGGATCAGATATTGTCACTTGAGGCGAAAATGGGAACGGCAGCGGGGGAAGATGAGATCGTTCTGCTGGATTTCCATTGGTTCCGCTACTGGTCGGCCGGAGCCGATTGGAAGTACTATGCAAAAAATGAACCCGGGCTTTCAGAAGATGCAGTCCGGCTATTCGCGGAGCGCAGGGTTCGGGCGGTAGGAAGCGATACGATCGCCTGTGATACTCCTGTAATTGCTGGGGAGGAAATGGAATCCTATGGACACCATATGCACTGGCTCCCCAATCATATCCTGATCATGGAGGAACTGCAGAATCTGGATAAATTGCCGGTGCGGTCTTACTTCATAGCTGTACCGCTGAAGATCAGAAACGGTTCAGGATCTCCAATCCGCCCGTTTGCATTCGTGCCGAGGAATTGAACAATGAAAAGCTGCCTGACATAAGAAGATGCTCTTTTGACAGGCAGTTTTTATTTTCTGCGGGGAGGAGTCTGCAATGCATGAACAATCCATGAAAAAACGTCTGTTCCGATTCTTTGGTGCTTTCTCCCTTATTTCTGTCGTAACAGTTGCCGCGGCAGCCTGCATTGTGTCCTATCGCCATGTGATGGAAATGGCGGTCACGACAAGCGAACAGATCGTAGAAAAAACAGCGGATGAAGTTGATAACCTATTGGAAGATATGATATCCATGTCGCGGATTATCAGTCGGTCAGCCGGTGTCCAGTCGGTCATGCGTACAGAATATCCACAATATAAAGCGCAGTTCAGCGATCGCTTTGAGCTGGACGCATACCTTTCGGAGCTGAACCAGTATAACAGCAGTATATTTGCTATGTATTTTTTTGCAGATAATGGTATGGCGGCAAAATCACAGTATTACTCTTTTATAAATGAAAAAGCAATGGACAACCCGTATTGCCAAAAAGCCCTGCAATCAGAACACACTATTTGGCTGCCGCCTGAACAAGGTTCGCAATTTGCCGTAACAACAGGAGAAACGCTGTTGACTACGGTCACGCCGGTAAAGGAGTTGGGGAGCGGAGAGTACCGCGGGATTGTGGTGGTGGAACTGGAAGCGGCAAAAGTCAGTTCTTTTCTGAATACCAGAGTCAGCGAAAGTGGTTTTTTATATATACAGGATACGTATGGACGGCCTATTATTGGCCCTGCGGATATGACCGCTGCCCAATTGTCGGAAAGGGTCCGGCAAAATGCGTCCTATTCCTGGAAAGATGCCATATTTCATGATCTGCGGATTGAACAACCGGTTTTACAGACGGGATGGAAGCTGGTATGTACCGTGCCGGGCAGAGAACTGGCGCAAAACGTTCTTTTGATTATCAAAATCGTGAGCCTGGTTTCAATTGGCGTTATGGGAATTGCGCTGCTGCTGGCCTATCGAGTCGCCGCGTATATTGTTTGCCCTATCACAAAATTGGATGAAAAAATGCGTTTGGTGGAACAGGGGGACTTGAATGTGCATGCCGTTCCAGAACGAGACGATGAGATCGGCGCGTTAACCAACCGCTTTAACATGATGCTCAATACTATACATATTCTTATGGAACATGAGGTGGAAAATCAGAAGAAACTTCGCCTGACCGAACTAAAGGCATTACAGGCGCAGATCAAGCCGCATTTCCTCTATAATACACTGGATTCTATTATCTGGATGGTGCGGTCGGGAGACAAGGATGGTGCGGTCCGCATGGTAATGGCCTTGACGCAGTTCCTAAAAATTGGGTTGAGCAGGGGGCGGGAGGTTATTACACTGCGTGAGGAGCTGGCGCATGCCGGCAATTACCTGATTATACAGAATATACGGTATAAAGGAAAGTTCACGCATGAGATACATTTGAAAGAAGAGATCGCTTCCTGTCTGATTCCCAAGCTGGTCTTACAGCCGTTGATCGAAAATGCTATTTACCATGGCATGAAGCCTAAACGCGGGAGTTGTCATTTAAAAATTTGGGTACGGCCAATGGAAAAGAATATTGTGATAGATGTAATCGATAATGGCGTGGGCATGACAGAAGAGGCTTCTGCGGCACTGAATAATACGCTGCGGCACGGAAGCGGCCCGCGCGCAGAGAGTTATGGTGTGGTGAACGTAAACGAAAGGATTCGTATTCTGTTTGGAGAGCCGTACGGTGTGACGTTTGAAAGCCGGCAGGGGGAGGGAAGCTGCTTCCGCATTACCTTGCCGATGCGCTGGGAGGAGGAAACAGAGTGAAGGTATTGCTGGCAGACGACGAATATCTGATTCGAGAGGGACTGCGGGACAATGTGCCTTGGGCGGCTCATGGAATGGAGGTTATAGCAACAGCGGAGGATGGGGAACAGGCGCTGGAACTGGCGCGGCAATACAGGCCGGATCTTTTAATCACCGACATTTGTATGCCGTTTATGGATGGGTTAGAATTGGTGGAAAATGTATTGCGGGAGCAGGCGGATATCTGCGTGATATTGCTGACCTGCTATGATGAATTTGAATATGCTAAACGTGCGATTAAGCTGGGCGTAAAGGATTACATACTCAAGCCGATCGATTTGGCTTATATGGAGAGCCTGTTGGACGAGATTTTTGAAAAATATAAAGCAAGGCAGGAAGAAAATATAAAGCAGGAGCGCACGGAACTGCTTTCCTGCCTGCTGCACGCTGACTTGGATAAACAGCCTGAGGAAGCTGCGCTTGCGCAGGCAGGTATTCTTGTGGAGCGGTTCTATGCCTGTATTATGATCGATATTTTGGGCTATCGGTTTGCACGGGATACGTTCACTGAGCAGGAGCTACAGAAATATTTTAGCCGGTTCGCTGCGCAAGTAGAAGAATGTGCGGCAGAGCGCATGTTTTTTTATGAAGAATTTCAGACAGAGGGACGTGTCCTAATCGTTGTTTCGGGAAGAAATGCCCAGCAGGCAGCAGAGCATATGCAGGCTGTTTGCAGGGCGCTGCGCCAGAATGTGGATTTGAAAAATGAGTATCCCTTTCTTTGCGCTACAGATGGTGTGTCGGGAGACGTATGGGGGCTACAGGCGATGTACGGCCACTGTCAAAAAGTGCTGCAGTATGCTTTCCTTTATGATGAGACAAGCTTTTTGGATTACGCGGAGCTGAAGCGAATACGCCAGGATGACGGAACGCAGATTGCTGCTAATATAGCGCGTTTTGTCGACTGTATACGCACCTTTGATAAAGGTCTGATTGAGCAGAATATTTGTCTCATCACAGACAATATACGAGAAAGTGGACGATATTCCATTCTGTATGGCCAAATGTTTATTGCATCGGTGTACAGCCAGGTCACCGGCGCATTGAAAGAATTTGGGATCGATCTGTCCGAGGTGTTTGAAGATCCTGTGGAAGAATACCGCATGATCATTACGGCGGGCAGCCTGCAGAAGCAGATTAGCGGCCTCAGTGAACTGCTGGGGAAGGTGTGCGACTATGTACATGGAAAAAAAGGCGCGGCGCATCATACATTGATCGAAAAAGCGCGGCAGTATATCGAGCAGAATTATACCGACCATTCCATTTCTCTGCAAAGCGTTTCCGCTTCGGTCAATATGTCGTCATGTTACTTCAGTATTTTGTTTAAGCAGGAATGCGGCAAATCGTTTATCAGTTACCTGACTGACCTGCGCATGGAAAAGGCCAAGCAGCTTTTACGATATTCCGATCAGCGCTCCTATGAAATTGCACTGGCTGTTGGATATGACAACCCCAACTATTTTAGTACGCTCTTCAAGAAAAATACGGATTTTTCGCCCACGGAGTATCGACAGAGACAGAAAGAAAACGGGGCGGCAAAACAGAAAAAATCTTGAAATATTAAAAAAATATGTTGATTTACCACTATAGGAACAATCGGTATAATGAAAGCACATTCAGAAAAGAGAAAAATAGAAAACGGGAGGGTTTCGTATGAAAAAGACCAGATTATTCGCAATGCTTCTAACCAGTGTACTGCTAATTGGCTCAGGTACAGGTTGTTCAACCGATTCAGAGAACACGGCCGTACCAGATGCGGATGTGGGAGTGGACAGCGGCGAAAGCGAGGTGCTGACGGTAGCCTTTTCGCAGTGCGGCAACCAGAACAACTGGAAAGTCGTTCAAACAAATGATATGAAAGAAAAAATAGAGGCAAGAGGATACCAATATATTTATACGGACGCACAGGACGATACGGCAAAACAAATGTCCGATATTGAGGATATTATTTCTCAAAAGCCGGATTACCTGATCGTATCTCCGCGTGAGTCCGAGGGTTTGACGCCCGTGCTTAAATCCGCAATGGATGCCGGTATTCCGGTCATTCTGGTTGACCGCGGCATCAATGGTGAGGCAGGCGTGGATTATACAACACTGAACAGCGCCGATTTGATTTGGGAGGGGCAGACCTGCGCCCAGTATATGAAAGAGCAGTTTGGCGACGAACGCTGCAATGTTGTGGAACTGACCGGAACACCGGGCGCCACCAGTACGATCGACCGCAATAAAGGGTTCACCGAGGAGATCGCCAACTATGACAATATAAAGATTATCGCCTCCCAGGTTGGAAATTTCAACCGTGCGGAATCACAAAAAGCGATGGAAAACCTGATTCAGGCCTATGGGGATGAGATCGATGCGGTATTTGCGCATAATGACGATAACGCTATCGGTGCTTTACAGGCGATCAAGGCTGCGGGACTCAAACCGGGCGAGGACATCAAGATTTACAGCATGGATGGGCAGAAAGATGCTTTGCAGGCGATCATTGATGGGGATATGGAATTGAGCGTGCTCTGTCAACCGCGCTTTGGAGACAGTGTTTTAGCGATTATTGACCAATTGGAAGCGGGTGAAGAGGTACCGGCGTTCGTTAAAAATGAAGGTAAGCTATATACGATTGAAAATGCAGAGGAATGCTTGGACGAGGCGTATTGATGCGTTTATGCATCTTAAAATAGCGTTCGGGAGAGGGGCGAAACGCCCCTCTCCCCTATGAAAGGAGGGATAGTGAATGGAAGCCATGTATTTGTTGGAAATGAGACAGATTGACAAGCAGTTTCCGGGCGTTCATGCATTGGATCATGTGAATTTTCGAGTGCGCGCGGGCGAGATCCATGCGTTGATGGGTGAAAATGGCGCAGGGAAGTCCACCTTGATGAAAATTCTGACCGGCTTGTACCGGAAAGATACGGGCGAAATTATCTTGGACGGGCAGCAGGTTTCGTTCAACAGCCCGTTGGAGGCACAGCGAGCCGGTATCAGTACAATTTATCAGGAGATCAATCTGATTCCGTATTTGAGTATTGCGGAAAATATTCATCTTGGGCGGGAGCCTATGAACCGTACAGGAATTGACTGGAAACAGGTGAACCAGAGAGCGGAGCGGATACTGCGCGAAATGGGAGTGGAGGCAGATGTGACCCAGCCGCTTTGCAGCTATGGAACGGCAGTGCAGCAGATGGTGGCGATTGCTCGTGCTATTTCGGTGCAGGCCAAACTGATTGTAATGGATGAGCCGACTTCCTCTTTGGATGAAAAGGAAGTAGAGATTTTATTCCGGCAAATGCGTAAACTCAGAGAAAAAGGCATCGCAATTATTTTTATCAGCCATCGTCTGGATGAGGTGTTTGAGATATGTGATACGGTTACGATTCTGAAAGACGGAAAGCTTGTCAGCGAAAGTCCGGCGGCGGAATTGAGTAAGCTGGAGCTAGTGTCCCGCATGATTGGACGCGATGCGACTGACGTGTTGCGAAGGAAAAACGGGGTTTATCAGGGAACAGGAGGAGTACCTGTGCTGGAAGCCCATGGGATTACAGACAAGGAGAAGTTGCGGGGGGTGAGCCTGAGAATCCGGCAGGGAGAGATAGTGGGCTTGGCCGGACTGCTTGGCGCGGGGCGGACCGAGCTTGCCAAGGTGATTTTTGGAGATAACCCGGATTATACAGGGACGCTGGCGGTCAATGGGCAGGAGGTGCGCTGGAAAGCTCCACGGGATGCGATTGCAAAAGGATTTGCCTATTGCTCGGAAGATCGCAAAGCGGAAGGAATTTTTTCCCATATGTCCGTGCGGGAAAACATGACGATGGCGATTTTGCCGCGGATCGCACGGCGGGGGCTGGTAAACGTCGGCCGACAGAAGGACATTGTAGATCGTTATATCAAGAGCCTGTCCATCAAAACGCCAGGGCAGGAGCAGTTGATCCGAAACCTGTCAGGCGGTAATCAACAGAAAGTTCTTTTAGCGCGCTGGCTGTGCATGGAGCCGCGGCTGATCATACTGGACGAGCCGACAAGGGGGATCGATATCGGCGCGAAAGCAGAAATCGAGGCGCTGATTCAGGATATCGCTGGGCAGGGCATCAGTGTATTGTTGATTTCTTCTGAGCTGGAGGAATTGGTACGCAACTGTCACCGTGTGATAGTTATACGGGATGGGAAAAATATCGGGGAGCTGGAAAGCGATATGCTATCAGAAGGAAACATCATGCGGACGATTGCACAAGACATCCTGCAGGAAGGGGGAGCCTGCATATGATGGACAGCATTGCTGCAAAAAACGGGCATACCTGTATTGACTGGGGACAGAACATACGAAAATATGGTACAATATATGCATTCCTGCTGCTGGTTATGTTCAATATCCTATTTACCCGCAATTTTGCTTCCATGGGAACCCTGTGGAACCTGACGATTCAGGTACTGCCAACTATGCTGACCTCGTTGGGGATGGTGCTGGTGATCTCCTCCGGAGGGATTGATATCTCGGTAGGGTCGGTCATGGCGATATCCGCCGTTACGAGCGGTTTGGTGCTGACTGGGAAAACACCGCTTTTGGGAACGGATACTGGCATGGCCGTGCTGGCCGCCCTTGTTGTGGCATTGGTGTTGGGATTGTTCAACGGTGTTCTGGTAGCATGCTTTAAAATACAGCCGATCATTGTAACCCTAATTCTTTATATTGCAGGACGAGGTATTGCACAATTGATGAATAACGGCGGCACAATCGTGTTTTATGGAAATACGTTTACGGAAATCGGCTTATACCGCGTTGGCGGCCTGGTACCGGTACAATTATTTGTATCCATACTGTTTGTCTGGATAATTGCATTCCTGCTTAAAAAGACGACATTTGGATATTATGTGCAGGGAATTGGAGAAAACGGGAAAGCCGCAAGATTATCGGGCATTCGTACGGCGCAGGTGTTGATCTCGGTGTATGTGATCAGTGCGCTGCTGGCGGGAATGGCAGGTCTGTTTGAATGCTCCCGTGCAAGCTGTGCAGATCCCAATGCGATTGGACAGCTTGCAGAAATGGATGCGATCGCGGCCGTTGCGATTGGGGGGACCTCCATGAACGGCGGCAAAGCGCGGATTATGGGGACGATATTCGGAGCCTTAATCATACAGCTGATTTCAATTATGGTCAATATGAACAACATCCCGTTTGCGTATTCCCGCATTTTTAAAGCCGCTATTATTATTCTCGCAGTTTATTTGCAGCGGGAAAAACGCCGTTAGGGGGGATCGTATGAAAAAAAAGAACTTGTTTTATGCGTTCTGTAAGAAGCACGGCGTAGTGTTCGCGCTGCTGGCCCTTATACTGGCTGCGGCTCTGCTGTTTCCGGAATTTGCATCGTACGGAAATGTGACGAATATCCTGAATCAGAACAGCATGATCGGCATTATTTCTCTTGGTATGACCTTTGTTATTTTGACGGGAGGCATAGACCTTTCAGTTGGTTCGCTTGCGGCGCTGTCCAGTGTTCTGGCGGCAGTCCTAAGCCCAAAGGGTAGTCTTGCAATAATGATCCTGGTGCCGTTGGCGGTCTGTACGGCGATGGGGCTGCTCAGCGGACTCATTATTGCGAAGCTGCAAATCGCCCCCTTTATCGCTACGCTGGGGATGATGATGGCGGCGCGCGGCATTGCTCTGGTAATGACAGACGGGGGCGTTTCGGTCAGTGTGGACACAGGTGTGGCAGAAACATTCCGATTGTTTGCCCGAAGCTATCTGTTGAGGGTGCCGGCGCCGGTATGGCTGTTTGTGTTGTTGCTGGTTACAGGGCTGTATATTGCGCGCCGAACACGGTCCGGACGGTATGTTTACGCAGTGGGCGGGAATGAAGAAGCAGCCCGCATGATGGGGCTGCAACCTGAAAAAATTAAGATCGCTGTTTATACGGTAAATGGCTTGCTGGCAGGGCTGGCAGGATTGATTTTGGCTTCCCGTTTAGGTGCGGGTCAGCCTGTGACATGTGACGGTTGGGAAATGACTGCGATTGCGGCGACCGCGATTGGTGGCACCCTGCTTTCGGGCGGCCGCGGCGGCCTTGGGGGGACGGCGATCGGCGTATTTATCATTGGTGTGATTTCGAACATGATTAATCTGCAAGGCAGCTTGAGTTCATGGTGGCAGTCGATCATTACCGGACTGCTGCTCTTGTTCGTCGTCATGCTGCAGTCCCACGCGCGGGCGAATGGTACCGGTAGTACAGAAATCGCTGGATAAGAAAAGGAGAACGGTATGAAAATCAGTTGTTTGCCCGTCTCGCTGTTTGATGAGATTTGTTCAGGGCGCATGAGTTTGCCTCAGTGGGCGCGCAAAGCAAAGGAAATCGGCTATGACGGCATTGATATCAGCATTATGTTCATCAAAAACCGAACACCGACCTATTTGAACGCCTTGAAACAGGAGCTGCAGGAAATCGGAATGCCGATTGTGATGATGACCACCTATCCGGATTTTACCAATCCAAATCCGGTGCAGCGGGAGCGCGAATTCCTATACCTGCAGGCGGATATTGCGCTTGCCTCAGAGCTGCATATTCGCTATCTGCGCATATTGGCGGGACAGGCACATCCGGAGCTGGATCGCGCGCAGGGTATCGCATGGGTATCGGATTATTTCCATCGCATTGCGCCAATAGGAAAAGAGTATGGCGTGGGCTTGGTGTTTGAGAACCATGGCAAGCCGGGCGCATGGCCGCGTGTGGACTTTACATATGATCCGGCGGTTTTCCTTGATATTTGCAGGCAGATAGAGGATACAGATATCCGGCTGAACTTTGATACAGGGAACATCACTGCTTTTGGGGGAGATCCACTCGAAGTAGTACCATCTGTCGTAAACCGCCTGGAAACCATTCATGTGACCGACATGGAGCAGCGCGGCCGCTTTTGCCCTGCGGCCATAGGAACGGGTGTGACGCCAAATCGGCCATTTTTCGAGTACATCAAGCGGCATGGCTTCGATAACTGGCTCTGTATTGAAGAAGCAAGCGGCTGTGGCTTGGCAGGAATCCGTGACGCCTATCATTTTGTCAAACAGGCTTGGGATGAGGCGTGAAAGGGGATGTATGGTAGATGAAAGCTCTGGTATTGACTGCTTATAATGAGCTTCAGCTCAAGGAGGTTCCGAAGCCGGTGCCTGCGGAAGATGAAGTGCTGGTACATATCAAAGCGTGTGCGATTTGTGGAAGCGATGTACACGGGTATGACGGGGGGAGCGGACGCCGGCAGCCTCCTATCATCATGGGACACGAAGCGGCCGGTGTGATCGAGCAGGTGGGGCGCGCGGTAAAAGGCTTTGCCGTGGGCGATCGCGTTACCTTTGATTCTACCGTGTTCTGCGGGAATTGCTGGTATTGCCGGCATGGTATGATCAACCTTTGTGAAAATCGGATGGTACTCGGTGTTTCCTGCGACGAATATACCAATGCGGGCGCAATGGCGGAATATGCAGCGATCAAGGCGAGAACCTTATTCCGGATACCGGATGCAGTCAGCTTTGAGCAGGCTGCGATGGTTGAGCCACTGTCCATTGCAGTACATGCCGTGTCCACTGTTGCGCCGATTCGTATGGGGGACAGAGCGGTGGTGATAGGCGCGGGAACAATCGGGCTTCTGCTTACGCAGGCGGTTAGGAACGCAGGCGTAACCGAACTGGTTGTCGTTGATTTGGATGACCGTAAGCTGGAACTGGCCAAAGCATTGGGGGCAACGCATGTTATTCACTCCGGGCGGGAGGATGCGGCTGCGGAAATCCGTGCGCTCTGCGGCGGCCGCGGGGCGGATATCGCTTTTGAGGCGGTTGGGATCTCACAAACGTTGAACACCGCGATCGACAGCGTGCGCCTGGGGGGAAGTGTGGTTATGGTCGGTAATGTAGCGCGTAAAGCAGAGCTGCCACTGCAGAAATGCGTTACACAGCAGATTACATTATATGGGAGCTGTGCGTCATCAGGGGAATACGATATCTGTCTTGATTTGATTGCGCACCGGATGGTTGATGTAGACAGTCTGATCAGTGCGGCCGTGCCGCTTGCAGACGGTGCGGAATGGTTTGATAGGCTGCATGCGGCAGAACCTGGTCTGATTAAGGTGGTACTACAGCCTTAATGTGGGATACCGAATGCTTCTTCTTTTTCTTCTCTTTTTTTCATATTGTGCGGCAGCAAAATAAAAGAGCCTCTTTTAGGTAGCTACGCATAAAACAGTATTAACTATAAACTAAATTAAGGTAGCTGCCATACAGGGTAAAAAATAAGCAGAAAGAATACACAAAATAATGTATTCTTTCTGCTTATTGCAATTATGGACGAATATACACCATTACACTTAAATCGTCTGCATCTTTACTTAAGTCATTTTCAAACCCTCTGGGGTTCTTTATTCGACTATCAGGATCATAAACAAAACACACTAATTTTTTACAATCAGGATGGGCTTTGTACCTAGCAATATCTATAATCAACTCATTCGCTAATTCTTTATTATTGAGTCCTTTTCGTGTTTTCTTTGTTTCTATAACAATTTTTTCATTTTTCAGCAAAAAATCTTGTCTCGAAGATGTACCAGCATATGAAGGCGTCCATTCTTCCGGACGAATATCATCACAATATAGTGTCAATAAAGTATGTAACAAATCTTGTACATCATATTCATCAGCCACATCTAAAGTCTCTCGATTATCATACCTATCTCTTAGTTGTATTACTACTTGATGAAATCTATTTAATATATTTCCAATTGCTGCATCCGTTAAACCTGTCAATTTTGAGGAGTTCTTTGATAAATTTAATTCTTGTTTATAACAATCTTGATTCGTTTCAAGATTATTAATTATTTCTCTAATTAAATGTATATTTTCTCTATGCACATCATGATTTAAAACAAATTCATTCGACAATATATTGGAAATATTTTTTTGATACCATTTTTCAATTTCTTTACAGCTAAATAAGATTATATTAAACTCATTTTCCGATAACGCTTTTGACAAAGACTTAATAATAGCTGTTATAGTAGGTTCAGATGTATATTCGTCAATACAACCAATAATTCCAGTTAAACGAATTTTTATAATCTCAATGCTTTCCATTTTTATATTCTCCTTTAGCACGTTTTGAAAATAGTATACCAAATAAACCTCAAAAATCAAAGATAATATCTTTGTTACGCAGTAGAACGCCTTTTTTGAACGTATAAGTATAAAATATCATATGGGTGATTTTTATGCTCTGTAAAACCACATAAATCAATGTAAAATCAACCTCTACTGCGTAACATTACATAATGGATTGAGGGCGTAAGCGGTTTATCCGATTGCGCCCTCTTGTCTGCTCCACAGTAAAGACAGGGAAACCGTCAAGGACGCGAAGCGTGCATTTTATCCTTGACGGCTTTCTCTGTCTTTGCTATTCACTATCTGTCAAAACGGAATTGCAGGACAGCTTTGATAAGCTGTGCTTTCAGTCGGTCTTGTATATCATCATTGATATTACCATGATAAGTAGACAGGTATTTGATACGTCCAGTATAATGTCTTAATACTGCGTCTACCGCTTCCGGTTCCCCTGCAACTGCCTTTTCGATAATTTCAAAAGGTATCATTTTCCTGTTCCTCATGCTCCAATCTCTCCATTTCTTTTCTTAGCTGTTTGAGTGCTGCTATTTTCCAGTAGTTTACTGTCGTGCGGCTTTTCCCATACCTTTCTCCGATTTTCTTATCCGTATATCCAAAGAAGAAATACAGTACCAAAACTTCCTGCCGCAACTTGGGTAAATCGGAAAACACTTTTGCCAATCGTTCATTTTCTATTACGATTCTCTCGTCGCACACAATTAATTCCGTCGAACTTGTTTGCTCCGCAAAATAACTGTCTGTTGTAGATGGATTGTAATACCTTTCCTCCATGAGATAATCAAGGGATATTTCCCGTTTCTGCCGTCTGCCAATATCCCGATAGGCGGACATGGAAGCATTACGGAGAACAACTTTACAAAAGGCTGCAAAAGTGTATTCGATATGCTCTTTGTATTGCTCTAAATCGTTCATTGTTTCACCCCCTTTCTTCCCAATAGGGGTTATTGCAGAAAACGCCCATACAGCAATAAAACTGCATAGGCGTTCGGAAACATGAATTGTTTAAGCATATAAAATGATATGTGTATTCATCATCATAGCCAGAGTATCCCATGATGAAAGAAAGGCTTTTTTTGATGATTGAATCAAAAATATAGGAAAGACGGGCAGCATATTGATACCTCCTTTATATTGCTATGACCTTAAAAAGTGAATGTTCTCATTCGTTACTGTTCTCTAATTGGCTGAATATTTTCTTTGAGTAAAGAGCAATCAAGAAAGCGGCAACGGCTGCTACAATCAATACAATCCATGTCCGGCTTTCAAAAATATCAAACAAAACACCATAAATCGCCTGCCCTATGGGTTGACCACACATGGCTATGGAAATCAACGCCGCCATGATTTTACCAACCAATTGCGGGGGCGTCTGCTTTTGTACCATTGTGTAAATCTGCACAACAAACAGCGTAGAAGCTCCCATTGCAGTAAAGCTCATTAGTGTAATAACCCAATAAGACAGGATTGCAGGAATATGAAACATCAACGAAATCCCCATCAATGCTACGGAAGCTGCACAAACCAGAAGCAAAATATAAGAGCTTTTTAGCTTCAATTTTTCTGCTATCGCTGCTGTTAAAATTCCACTGCACAAACCACCTAATGCAAGTGCGCCTTGGGTAAAGCCATACATGGTATCTGACATTTTAAGTACCTGTGTAATCAAAATAGGTGTCCCAACAATCATAACCGAACTTAATATTAGATTGAAAATAGAAATCAGAAACACGACGGAAAAGAAAATCGGTTTTTCAGTTTTTACGAACTGGTAACTTTCCTTTAAGTCATTTCCTACAACTGTTAAAATACCTCTTTCCCTTATACGCTTTTCATGTGGGATATGGATAAAGATTTCCATAACTGCGGAAAAAGAAAAGCAGCCAATACTTAAAATCAAAATAGGATAAATCCCCCACATTCCAAACATGATGCCGCCAATGACAGGTCCCAGTAAACCGGAAAGAGTATTTACTTGGTTGATAACTGCGTTTCCTGCCATTAGTTTTTCTGATGATACTAATAACGGGATACTCGCCTGCACAGACGGCTGATAAGTACCGGAAATTCCATACAGAAGCATTAACACAGTAATGAACAACGGAACCGTTGGCAGCTTTCCTAAGCTAAGATAAAAAATCAGTATCAATACCGCTGTACAAAAGTCCAGCCCGACCATAATATTCCGCTTGTTCACTCTGTCGGCTAATACGCCGCCAATCATCGACAATACTACCATTGGCGCAAAAGAACAGGCAGTTACCATTCCAAACAGAGCAGATGAACCTGTTTCCCGCAATAAATAAAGCGGCAGGGCAAAACGTAAAATTGCATTTCCAAACAACGAAATGATTTGCCCGATAACAACCAATGTAAAATCACGTTTGAAAAGAGTCGATTTTTCTTTCATATAAATCCTCCTCAATATTTTATAAACCAACCGTCGGTCTGTATATGGTTTAAAATAAACTGCCCTGCAAAGGACAGATTATTTTAACAACATTACTGCTGCTTGCAAAAGCCAATATATGCTTCAATTAAAGCTTCATCTAACAGAACATCAATGCCAATACCTTTCATCAGATGATTGAACGTATTACATCTTTCCCGCATACCATGTGCGTCCGTTTGATTTACCAACGGATTGAGCCATGTATTTGCTAAAATCATAATCGCTTCTGCCACCTCTTTTGGGTGTTCAATTTGAATAGAGCCGTCTTCCATACCCTGTTTTAAAATCGGTTCAATAAATTTGGGTGCCACTATTTGATAAATTTGCCCGATTTGCAAAGCCAAAAATCTTGGGTTGTCTAACAGACTTGGTGTAATCGTCAACATAAGGCTTTGGTTGGAATGGAACACCGCCGTTCGGATAATCTTCCGAAGCTTTTCCAAACCATTTACTTCTTTATCATCTCTTACTTTTGCTAATACTGCCGTATTTTCTTCTCCGATACGGTCGAAAATGGCTTCCAGTATATCCTCTTTAGACGCAAAATGATGATAAATGGCACCTTTAGAAAGCTTGGTTTCATTGATGATGTCCTGTAAAGAAGTCCTGTCATAACCTTTTTCAGCGAATAGGCGGGTAGCCACATCTAAAATCAATCTGACAGTTTCTTCTGGATATTTGTTCCTTGCCACTCTATCCCTCCTTACAGACCGTTGGTCCGTATAAAGAATAGCACAAATTACTTTCGCTGTCAATATAGCTCCCTATCCGCTGATTTGGCATTTCTAAAACTTTCCCGTATCAATGAGTAAAGAAAGAAAATCAAAATTTTTTTCATAAATCTTTGGCAAAATCGTCCTATGCGGTGTAGTAGGGATTGAAAGGAAAAACAGAGGGTTTGGGAAACTTCCCAACAAGCAAAATGCAGCGCATTTTTACGGAAAGGGTACCCCTTTCCTATGCTTGCTAAGAAGTTTTTCACTTCATCAAATGCGAAAGGACGGGAAAGGAATGGAAAAGAAACGAGTTATCAAAGACGGTCAAATCGTCGTGAAAAATCCCCTGTATCAAGAACTTCCGAAGCATGAAGTCATTATAAAATCGGGGAAAACGCTCTACCGATTTACAGGCAGCTATGACGGGAAGAAGTCATTGCCGAGTAAAGTTTTACGCCTTATGGAACAGGAAAATTTACAGAAAGAAGTTGATAAAAAGGACGGGAGCCGATAAAATGAACACATACAATCCTGTATGGCAGACTGCCCGCCAACGAAAGGAGCAAACTTATGTTAAGGCAGTCTGACAACAAACTTACCGCCCTCTATTGTCGCTTATCACGCGACGACGAATTACAGGGCGACAGCAACAGCATTGTAAATCAAAAGGCGATTTTAAGTAAATACGCAAAGGAAAACGGCTTCAAAAATCCCCTATTCTTTGTAGACGACGGATATTCAGGTACGAATTTCAACCGTCCGAGCTGGGGCGAACTCATTGAGAAGATAGAAAACGGCGAAGTATCTACACTGATAGTCAAGGATATGTCGCGGCTTGGGCGTGATTATCTGAAAGTGGGATTTTATACCGAAGTCTTGTTTGTAGAAAAGGGCGTGCGGTTTATCGCTATCAATAACGGCATAGACAGCGCGAACCAGCAGGACAGCGACTTTACCCCCTTTTTGAACATCATCAACGAATGGTACGCCAAAGATACAAGCAAGAAAATCCGCGCGGTAATGAAGTCCAAAGGAGAAGCGGGCGAACATCTCTGCACAAATCCGCCATATGGTTACATGAAAGACCCGGATAACAGAAAACATTGGATTGTGGACGGAGAAGCCGCCGAAGTAGTCAAGCGGATATTCGCCCTTTGTTTGGACGGTTACGGACCGTCGCAGATTGCCCGTATTTTGAAAGAGGATAAAGTCATAACGCCGACAATCCATTTTCAGCAGACAGGCAGGGCAACGAGAAACGCGCCGCCGGACAATCCCTATAACTGGACGGGCGATACCATAGCTGATATTTTGGAGCGTCAAGAATATCAAGGGCATACGGTAAACTTCAAAACCTATAAGCAGTCCTACAAGAACAAGAAAACCTGTTATAATCCAGAGGAAAAATGGCTTGTGTTTGAGAATACCCACGAAGCAATCATTGACGCCGACACATGGGCGCGGGTACAGGAATTACGCAAGAACAAACGCCGCCCGACAAGGACAGGTAAGACGAATATGTTTTCCGGTATTGTGCGCTGTGCCGACTGCGGCGAAAAGCTGTATTACTGCACAAGCAGGAACTTTGAAGCAAGACAAGACTATTTTGTCTGCTCTACTTCAAGGCTCAAAGGGAAAGAGGTTTGCCCAACGCATTTTATCCGCGCTGTGGTGTTGGAACAGGGCGTACTCGCTCATATGAGAATGGCGATTGCTTGTGTTGCGAACCACGAAGAACAATTCCGCAAGGCTATGGGTGCAAAGCAGAAAGCCGAAGCAAGGAAAGAACTTGCGGCAAAGCGTCGGCAGGCAACACAGGCGGAACGGCGCATAGAAGAACTTGACCGACTTTTCAAACGTATTTACGAGGATAATGCCAACGGAAAACTATCTGACAGCAGATTTCAAATGCTCTCTGATGATTACGAGCAGGAGCAGGAAGAACTGCGGGAAAAGCTGTTGCAACTGAATGAAGAAATTATACAGCAAGAAGAACAGGCAGAAAACATTGACAGGTTTATCGGCAAGGTGCGGAAGTATCTCGACTTAGAAGAATTAACGCCCACTGTCTTAAATGACATGGTAAAGGCGGTGTATGTTCACGCACCGGATAAGTCAAAGGGATATAGGGAACAGCAGATTGATATTTCCTATGACCTTGTGGGAATACTCCCCGCCGCCATGTTGAACGACCTGCAAAACGGAGAAACGGCATAGCCGAAGCTACGCCGTTTCCCGAAAACGTTCCTATGCTGTTTTATGAGTGCCGCCCTTTGAGGCTCTTTTATTGCGTATGGATTTTATTGCGTATGGATTTTATTGCAGATCGATCGTAACGGCCTGCTCTTCGAGCAGCTCCATATCGTCGTCCGGCTGCCAGAAGGACACGCCGGCGACCCTGGCAAGCTCTTCCTCGGCCGCGCCGGGGTAGTACAGGGTGGCGATGATATTCCCAGTCTCACGGTCGGTATAGCTGTCAAAGTAAGCGTCATTGTTCAACGACAGGCTGTTCCCAGCCGCGTCTGTCAGATTAAACTGGCCGTTTTCCATCCAGGTCGCGCCGTGAGTGGAGAAGATGGCAACAGCCTTGGCCGCGCCGACCTCCAGACTTTCGAGTGTCAGGCCGTTTTTGCCTTGGTCGGTCAGCGGAAGCGCATCGAGCGCACCCTTGACCTCGTGGGCATGATAGCTGGACATGAACGGGATCAATGTGATAGATTTGGTGTCCTCGTCCGCACCGATAAATTCAAACTGATTCACCGACCGGCCTAAGCCGCTGGCGGTTAGTCCGACGCTGATGAGGGGCAGGTAATTGCCCTTGTCGTCACGCAGGACGAAGCTGTCCCATGGCATAGCATCGCCGGACACGCGCTCGCTGAGTGTGATGGACGAACTGAGCGGGGAGATAGATACGCGCTCGACGCGCGGCGTGCGGTCTACCGTATAGGCGTTGCCCCTCTCGTCCGTACCGGAGAAACGGACGGTAAAGTCCTGCTCTGGTTCGACTGTCAGGCTACCCACTGAGCTTTTATCGACCGAAAGCGCGAATTTAAAATCTGCGTCCTGCATGCCATTGATGCTGCCGCCGGTATATAGTAACAGGTTAAACTGGTCAGGGAGCGATTGCTTGAGCGGCAGCCGATGCAGGCCCTTGAGCGTGCAGTCGTCCTCAAAATAGGCCTCGTTCAAAATAGCGCCTGTTGTATCCAGTTCCTTGCCATCAACTGCCGCCCAGAATACAGGCGCAGACCAAGCGGCACGCCAGCTTTCGGGGTCGCTGCTGTCACCAGTCTGTTCCAGCGGAGCCTTGCTCGACATAGTATAGAAAATATTGATATAGCTGTCGTCAGCCGCGATGTTATCAATAGTCAGCGTTATGCCGTCTATGGTCTGGCTTGTGTCGACCGCCGCGTTATAGGCCTTATACCGTTCCTGGTGGGCGGCGTATTCCGAAGTGCGGTTCCCGCTGAAGTAATCGATTGCGTTGCGTGTCATTTCCAGCATCGCGGGTGCAGCCGCTGAAGCCCCTACAACCAGCGCGGCCGCTGCGGCGATGCACACAGCCATGCGGAGCGGGCGGCGCTTTTTTGCGGGCTGTGCCGTCCGCGCGGGCAGAGTATCGAGCAGCGCGTCCATACGGCTGTCAAAGCCGTCGGGCGTAGGGCAGTCCTCCCGCGCGGCGCGCGCTTTCAGCTTTTCATCAAATGTCATACCCTATTCCTCCTTTAACAGCATGCGCAGACGGTTCCTCGCGCGGGAAAGGCGGCTGCGCACCGTGCCTTCGCGCACGCCGAGCGTTTTGGCAATCTCGGCGGTGGTCATATCCTCGTAATAGAACAGCACGGTCGCGATCCGATGATCCTCCGGCAGACGGCAGACCGCGTCCCACAGGCCGAGGTCGTGTTTATCCTCCGAGCCGCCCGCGAGCGGCTCGAGGTCGTCGGTATAGGTCACGCGCGCGCCCTTGCGGAGATGCTCGTAAGCGCAGTTGACCGTGATCTTGATGAGCCAGCCCTTGAACGCCCGTTCCTCGCGCAGCCGTCCGAATGCCTGCCACGCGCGTAAGGTCGCTTCGCTGACCGCGTCCTCAGCGTCCGCGTCACTGTCGAGCAGGGCGCGCGCCGCGCGGTACATAGCGTGCCGGTGTGCGGTCACTGCGGCGGCAAAACGCTCGCGCGCATCCTCCTGCATACCAGTCAATATCATTTCCATCGTTTCACCTCGTCTCCATTGTCCGGACATTATAAGGATGCGTGTGGGAGGGGGAATGTTCCCGATCAGGGGGATTTTTTATGGCGCGGTACTTGTGTGGGGAGAGCAAATAGGCCGGCCTGGTTTTTCCTGTGTCGGCTGACGGAAAAACCGCCCCAAAGAGGCGGTTTTGTTTATTGTGCACGACGGTAAAGGATAGGCTGGTCATACCCGAAAGTACGCTTGCCGTTCATCTCCATAACTTCAGATACCTCAAGTAATTCATCCGAAAAACGCTCGAACAGTTTGAATTTGAGCGTGGGGGTGAACATACTTTCACTGCCGCCCTCCCAAACGCCATCCTTCAGACGGTAGACCGCAGGCGTGAACTTTTCTGATGCGCGTAGCGCCGTATAGGCGACCGGCTGCATGCTTTCATAGGTGAAATTGGTTTTGCTGCAGCCTGAGGGGAGATCGAATGAAGTCAGGCAAATCCCGTGTGCCTCTTCGGTGAAAAGAAACAGGTGTGACGAAGCGTTGGTATGGCCGTTGATCGTATAATAACTTTCCTCAATGAGGAACACGCCTGAAAAATCCTCAGGCAGGCCCGAAATCTTGTTGTTGCACGGGGTGTTGACATGCTCGGCATAGGGGAAGTCCGTCACACCCTGTTCCTGCAGCAGGTGGAACTGTTGTGCGTTGTTGAAGCGTCCGGAAAGGATATGAATAAAATCCTTTAATTGGCTCATATGCGTCCTCCTTATGGAATATGGTGTTTGAATGAACACTATTATACTCTATGAACGGCGGTTTGTCCCTGTCTGTATGCTGTAATTCATAAATGTTTTACAAAAAAACAGCCGGACGATATTCGTCCGGCTGTGGTAAAAGCAGAGGAGAAGGTTAGATCGTTTCCAGAATGATCCTCCCATTCCCAGCGTGCAGGTATGCGCCGGAAAGCGGGCGCTCGCCTGTGACGATCGCAGTTGCAAGCGGGTTCTCGATCTCCTTTTCGATCAGGCGGCGCAGGTTGCGCGCGCCGAACTTGATGGAGAACGACTTTTCGGTCAGGTAGTCAAGCAGCGTGTCGTCCCAGGTCAGGCGAAGCTGCTTGCCCGCCAGGGTATCGCGCAACTCGCCCAGCATGATGGTGGCGATGCGGCGGAAATCGGCGTTTGTGAGCTGGTTGAACGCAATGATCTCATCGATACGGTTGAGGAATTCAGGACGCATGATATCCTCCAGCGCCTTCATCGCGCGCTCCTTGCTCTGCTGGGAGACCGTGCGGCCGAAGCCCGCGGGCGTGCCGCCGGTCGCGGAGCCGGCGTTCGAGGTCATGACGATCACCGTGTTTTCAAAGCTCACCACGCGGCCATGCGCGTCGGTCAGGCGGCCGTCGTCAAGGATCTGCAGCAGGGCGTTGAGCACATCGGGGTGCGCTTTTTCGATCTCATCGAACAGCACGACCGAGTATGGGCGGCGGCGGATCTTTTCGGTCAGCTGCCCGGCCTCGTCATAGCCGACATAGCCCGGGGGCGAACCGATCAGGCGGGAAACCGTGTGCTTTTCCATATATTCCGACATATCCAGCCGCACCAGTGCGTCCGGCGAATCGAACAGGTCGAGCGCGAGCTGTTTGACCAGCTCGGTTTTGCCCACGCCGGTCGGTCCGACAAACAGGAAAGACGCGGGCTTGCGCTTGGGGCTGATGCCCGCGCGCGAGCGGCGGATGGACGCGCAGACCGCGTCCACGGCCTCGTCCTGGCCGATCACATGTGATTTGAGACGGCTCTCCATATCCCGCAGCCGCGCGGATTCCTGCGCCGCGACCTTGGAGGCTGGAATGCCGGTCCAGATCTCAATGACCGAAGCGAGGAGCTGCTCGTCAACCGCTGGGGCGGGCTGGGTCAGCAGCTCGTGCAGCCGGCCCTCCACCTGCAGCAGACGCTGGCGGCAGGCGGCGATGCGGGCGTAGGTGTCCTCCTGCTCGGTGCGCGCGCTGGACTGGGTCAGCAGGTCGAGCTGGGTCTGCAGGCTTTCCAGCTCCGCCTGGAGCGCAGGGATTTCGGAAAGCTGCGGGGAGTCCAGATTGAGGCGCGAGCAGGCTTCGTCGATCAGGTCAATGGCCTTGTCAGGCAGGAAACGGTCGGTGATATAGCGCTCGCTCATCTCGGCGGCGCGGCGGCACATCTCGTCGGACACGGTCACGCCGTGGAAGGTTTCGTAATAGGTGCGGATGCCCTTGAGGATTTCGGTGGTTTCCGCGACCGACGGCTCGCCGATATACACCGGCTGGAAGCGGCGCTCGAGCGCGGCGTCCTTTTCAATATACTTGCGGTATTCCTTGAGTGTGGTCGCGCCGATAACCTGGATATCGCCGCGCGCGAGCGCGGGCTTGAGGATGTTTGCCGCGTTCATCGAGCCTTCGGAATCCCCCGCGCCGACGATGTTATGCACCTCGTCGATCACCAGGATGATGTTGCCGAGCTTTTTCACCTCGTCGATCAGGCCTTTCATGCGGCTCTCAAACTGCCCGCGGAACTGCGTACCCGCGACGAGCGCGGTCAGATCGAGCAGGTGGATCTCCTTGTTCCGCATCTTGAACGGCACCTTGCCCTCGTTGATGCGCACCGCCAGCCCTTCGGCCACGGCGGTTTTGCCCACGCCGGGCTCGCCGATCAGGCAGGGGTTGTTCTTCTGGCGGCGGTTGAGGATCTGGATCACACGGTCGGTTTCGCGGTCGCGGCCGACGATATGGTCGATGCGGCCCTCGGCGGCCTTGCGCGTCAGGTTTTCACAGTAGTTGTTCAGGTATTTGCGCTTTTTATCCTCGCGCGGGGGCGCCTGGGTGCGCGTACGCGCGCTGTCGCGCAGCGGCGTCTGCGGCGGCAGAGGCGAAGCGGGGGAGGACGGGACCGGCGCCGCAGGGTCGGTTTCGTGCGGCGCGTCGTCGTCCGACCCGTCCGAGCCGGCAGGCACCAGGTCGTTCAAGTCGGACAGCGAGCCGATCTCGCCCGAAAGGGCTTCGAGGTCGTCCTCGGTGATGCCCATTTGCTCCATGATATTGTCGAGCGGCTTGACGCCCAGCTCGCGCGCGCATTTCAGGCACAGGCCCTCCTGGGTCGTTTTGTCCGGCCCTTCGATCTTGGTGATGAAGACGACCGCGATATTTTTTTTGCATCGCGAGCACATTGGCATGTTCATAATGTGAAATCTCCTTTTCGGAAGTAGGGGGCGCGGTTAGATCGCCACCGGCAGTATATCCATCAGTTTTGCCAGCAGCAGGGTATTTGACACCCGCTCAGGCGAAAGACAGCCGAGCGAGGAGTAGGTGATGGGGAAAAACCACTCGATGCCGAGCAGCAGCAGGGCAACCAGCACAAGGCCGGTCACGGCGCCGACAATGCCACCGGCGAGCGAATCCAGAATGCCGAGCGGCGTCAGGTGGGCGATAAAGTGCAGGCTTTTGGCCGCAAAGCTGATGATCCAGCCGAACAGGATCGCGCACAGCAGAAGCAGCAGCAGAAAAGCGATGCTTTCGGCCATGCTGGTCGCGGCCTCGGTCACGGTCTGGCGCAGTCCGTCGAGCAGACCGGCGGCCTCGCCCAGCGCGGCCTGGTTTTGAAAAATATCGCCCACAATGGGGGTTACGACCCACTTGGCAACAATCGGGGCGGCGGCGCGCGCGGCAAAGAACGCCGCGGCCAGGGCAATGAGCTTGCCGACCAGGCCGTACAGCGAGCCGAAGAAGCCGCGCCGGAAGCCCAGAGCCATACAGATCAGCACCACTGCGAGAATGACGAGGTCCGGCAGGTTGAGCAGCCCCTTGAGCAGGTCTAACAATAGATCAGCTTGCATGGGAGATATCCTCGGATTGTTCAGAATGCGCGGTAAACAGCCGCGTGTTTTTGGCGTACAGGGCGAACAGGGTGCCGTCGTCCGTCAGCAGCACGCGGCGCGCGCCGACAGCCTCGCTGTTATGCCAGAGCGGGGCGGCGCTGCTGTCATATACCGATACGCCGGAGGAGGTGAGCACGGCAAAGCCCGCGTTTGACAGGGAGACCGCGGACGGCTCCTCGGGCAGGGAGAAGGGGCCGTTCAGTACGCCGTCCTCCTGTACGGTATACAGGTCGCTGCGCGCACCGCCGGAATAGGAGCGGGTGGCGAGCACCACCGCGCCGTTCTGCATGGAAAAGGCGAGCAGGTCGCTGGAAACAAAGGTCAGTACATGCTCGGCCCCGCCTTTCCGGTCGGCCAGGTAAAGCCCGTCATCCGCCAGGATGGCGGCTGTGCCGTTGGACAGGAAGCGGACGTCGATGCCGAGCGTCCCCTCCAGCACCGCATCCGCAGCCAGCTCGCCGCTGGAAACGGTGTAAAGCAGCAGGTGGGAGTCGAGCATGACCCCGTCCTGCCGGAAGGCCAGCGCGGCGAGCGTTTTGCCATCCGGCGAGAGCGCGGCCGATACGATATAGTATTCCGAGGATTGGTATTTGAAAACCTCTTTGCCGCTGGTATCATATACGGCCGCCGCGGTGCGGTAGCCCTGCTCGTCTGTAACGAGCGCGAAATGGCCGTTTTCGGCAATGCTGCCGGTGATGATCGGGGAGGTCAGCTCCAGCTCCGCAGCAGCGGAGACCGAATTGGTCAGCACGGCTTTCGTGCCGCCGCGGTCAAAGGCGAGGACGTAATCGTCGCAGGCCTCCACCACGGGGGCGGTATAGCCGAGCGTCTGCCGCAGCGTTACCAGGCCGCCGGGCTTGGCAAGGAACAGGGAATCGCTGTCCGCATAGGCCAGACCGGATTCAAACAGCGCCGCATCGGAAAACGAGCCGTTTTCATAGGCGATTGTGGTCGCGTCGCCCTCATGCTCCCGCAGGCCCGCGATTGCGTAGCTGGCAAGGCTTTGGATGGAAGCGGGCGTGAAAAGCCGGTAATTGGAAAGCAGGAACAGGAAAACCGCGATCACAAGCAGCCAGCCGCAGGCGGTGCGCAGCGTGGCGACAATGCGCACGCGGATATCCTTGCTTTCGAGCAGCAGCCTGCGCCGTTCTTTTTTGGAGGACGGGAAGCGGATGATATTTTGTTTTGTCTTTCTGGTCTTTTGGGTCAAATGCTTCCGCCTCCTCATTGTATCGCGTTTTGGGGATAAAAATGTGAATAAAAATTAAATTATCGTGCATATATGGAACGGGCCGCATAAAAACGGGTTCAGCTTCCGAGCTGGAACGGGTCGAGCGCGGGGGTATGCTCGTACCACAGGCGGTTCATGAACAGCCCGTTCGCGGGCAGGGTGGGACCGGCCTGCTCTCGGTCGCCCGACCGCAGGATCGCGGTGACGTCGTCCGGCGTCAGCTTCCCGCCGCCCACATAGGCCAGCGTGCCTGCGATGGCGCGCACCATGTTGTACAGGAACCCGTCGCCGCAGACGCGGATGCGGATGAGCTCGCCCACCGGCTCAACCTCGCACCAGAACACGGTGCGCACCGTGCTTTTGACCGGCGTACCCTGGCTGCGCACGGCAGCAAAGTCCTGCCTGCCGACAAAGCGCTGCGCGCCCTGCTGCATTTTCGCAAGGTCGAGCGGGTAGTGGTATCGGTAGGCGTAGCGGGCATGGAACGGGTCGCGCAGGGCCGAGGGATAGATATAGTACGCATATTCCTTTTTGGTGCAGTCAAAGCGGGCGTCGAACGACTCCGGAACGGCGGCAGCGCCGGAAACCGCGATATCATCGGGCAGGAAGCTGTTCAGCGCATAGGGCAGGCGCGCCATCGGGATGGTGCAGTTCGCCCGAAAGCTTGCGACATACCGGCGCGCATGCACGCCGGAGTCCGTGCGCCCCACGCCGGAAACATGCGCCTTCTGGCCGAGCAGACGGAAGACTGCGGTTTCCATGCTCTCCTGGATGGAGGGACCGTTTTTCTGTACCTGCCAGCCGTTGTAGTTCGTCCCGTCGTAAGAGAGGATAAGCGCGATGTTCATAGGCCGTACCGCCCCAGCGCGATCACCGCGCCGATTACAACCGCGAAAATAACGCACGCACAGATATCCACGCGTTCAATATGGAGCTGCTTCATGCGCGTGCGCCCCACGTCGCCGCGGTACAGGCGGCACTCCATCGCAGTGGCCAGCTCATCCGCGCGGCGGAACGCCGAGATGAACAGCGGCACCAGAATGGGGATCATTGCCTTGGCGCGCTGGATTAGATTGCCGGAGTCAAAATCCGCGCCGCGCGCTTTCTGGGCGGAAATGATCTTTTCGGTCTCCTCGATCAGCGTCGGGATGAAGCGCAGCGCGATCGACATCATCATGGAAAGCTCATGTACGGGCGCGTGCAGCTTTTTCAGCGGCGAGAGCAGGCGCTCCAGTCCGTCGGTCAACTGGATGGGGGAGGTGGTATAAGTCAGCATGGAGGTCGCGATGATGAGCAGCATCAGGCGCAGCACCATGAAGAACGCGACCTTGACGCCCTCCCAGGAGATATGCAGGAAGCCCCACTGCCACAGATATTCGCCCGTGGCGCTGGGCGTGTAGAACAGGTTTAGCACCGCGGTGAACGCGATGATGAACAGGACCGGCCGAAGCCCGCGCACGACAAGACGGGGGGAAATGCCGGAAATGCCGATGACCACGGCAAGGAAAGCAATCACGGCCGCATAGGAAACCGGACCGCCCGCCAGAAACAGCGCGATGATGAACACGATTGTCAATACGATCTTAACCCGTGGATCAAGCCGGTGTACCGCGCTGTCGCCGGGGAAAAA
Source organism: Agathobaculum faecis (assembly GCF_014287995.1). Lineage (NCBI taxonomy): Bacteria > Bacillati > Bacillota > Clostridia > Eubacteriales > Butyricicoccaceae > Agathobaculum > Agathobaculum faecis. The sequence continues at coordinate 189,149 of NZ_JACOPL010000006.1, read as the reverse complement.
CTGGCCGATGGTAATGTCCTTGAGCATCAGTGCGCCGCCTCCTTCCGCTTGCAGGCACGCAGCGCTTCCAAGGCCTGCGCGACGGTGAATACCGAGGTGTCCACGGCATGTCCGCGTTTTTTCAGCTCGAGCATGACCTTGGTAATCATGGGGATGTCGAGACCGGCCGCGACGATCTCCTCCGCGTGGGAGAATACCTCGCGCGGGGTGTCGCAGAACAGGATCTTCGCGTGGTTCATCACGAGCAGGCGGTTGGCCAGCCGGGCGATGTCCTCCATGGAGTGCGAAACGATTAGCACGGTCGCGCCGGACTGGTCGTGGTACCGCTTGACAAGGCTGAGGATCTCATCCCGTCCGGCAGGGTCGAGGCCGGCGGTCGGCTCGTCCAGCACAAGCACGTCCGGACGCATGGCAATTACGCCCGCGATGGCGACGCGGCGCTTCTGGCCGCCGGACAGCGCAAATGGAGACTGGCTGGCAAGGCTTGCGTCCAGTCCAACCGCATCCATGGATTCACGCACGCGTTCGTCGATCTCATCCTGCGGCAGTTTCATGTTGGTCGGGCCGTAAGCGATATCCCGGGCGATCGTCTCCTCGAAAAGCTGGTATTCCGGATACTGGAACACCAGGCCGACGCGGAAACGGGTTTCGCGCGCGCATTTGCCCTTTTCGTTCCAGATGGGCTGTCCATCCAGCAACACCTCGCCTGAGGCGGGCTTGAGAAGGCCGTTAAAATGCTGGATCAGAGTGGACTTGCCCGAACCGGTGTGGCCGATCACGCCAAGGATCTCGCCCTTTTGTATTTTCAGGTCAACATGGTCGAGCGCGGTGCGCTCAAAGGGGGTGCCTGCCCCGTAAACGTAGGTCAGGCCCCGTGTTTCAAGAATCGTTGACAATGGGTTCTCCTCCCATATGGATTGATGTGCGGGGTGAAAGGCGCGCGGCACTTCTGGCCGCTATGCCAGATACTGCTCCAGGATATCCGCGCATTCACCGATGGAAAGCGCGTCGATCGGCAAGGCTTCGCCGTCCTGCCGGTTGAGGCTGTGCAGCACCTCAATGGTCTGCGGCACGGTGAGCGACGCGGCGCGCAGCGTGTCCACCTGCGTAAATATCTCGCGCGGCGTACCGTCCATCAGCACGTTCCCCTGATGCATGACCACCACGCGCTGCGCCTGCACGGCCTCGTCCATGTGGTGCGTGATCAGGATGACCGTGATGCCGTACTGGCGGTTCAGCTCACGCACGACCGCCATGACCTCGCGCCGCCCCTGGGGGTCGAGCATGGCGGTGGGCTCGTCAAGCACCACGCAGCGCGGCATCATGGCGATCACGCCCGCGATGGCCACACGCTGCTTCTGTCCGCCGGACAGGCGGTGCGGCGCCTGCTTGCGGTATTCGTACATGCCGACCGCGCGGAGCGCTTCGTCCACCCGTTTGCGGATTTCGGCGGGCGGCACGCCCATGTTTTCGAGCGCGAACGCAACGTCCTCCTCCACGACCGTGGCGACAAGCTGGTTGTCCGGATTCTGGAACACCATGGAGACGGTCTTTCGCACCTCATAGGTGTTGCTCTCGTCCCGCGTGTCCATCATATCGACATAGCACACGCCGCCCGTCGGCAGACGGATGGCGTTGAAGCAGCCCGCGAGGGTGGACTTGCCCGAGCCGTTATGCCCCAGCACGGCGACGAATTCGCCGCGCTTGATCGAAAGGTCCACGCCCTTCAGAACAGGTACGGAAAGCTGTCCCTCCTCCGCGGGATAGGCGTATTGCAGGTTTTCTGTTTTGATGATCTCGGACATAGCTTTTTCATCCTTAAAACAATCAGAATTTCGGTCGGTTGGACTCGTCAATCGCGTCCTTGACCGCTTTTTTGACGACAAAATACAACAGAATCAGGAAAAGGATATCAGGGAGATACATAAACAAATTAAAAAGCAAACTTTGCAGCATTAGTTTTCCCACCTTCCTCCATCAGAAAGCAGTTCGTGCCGTACCCTGCATTTTACACGCTGGATACAGCCGTATCCGTTATTCCGCCGCAATAAACCGCGCGCTCGACCCGCACGGCAATACCAGTCCGGTCGACTCGACCGGCAGGCCAAGCTCCTGCGCCTCGATGCGCCCCGCGGTGCGTTTGGCCGCCGTGATGCCGAGCAGATAGGCCATGACGGACGGAGCCAGTCCGGTGGAATAGCTGGAGATCAGTACGAACAGCGGCTTATCCGACAATACGTTCATCGTCATTGCGACAAACTCGGCCACGTCCTCCTCGATCTTCCAGGTCTCGCCCGAGGGGCCGCGTCCGTAACTCGGCGGGTCCATGATGACCGCGTCGTATTTGCGGCCGCGCCGGATCTCGCGCTGGACGAACTTTTTGCAGTCGTCCACGATCCAGCGGATCGGGCGGTCGGAAAGGCCAGAGGAGGCAGCGTTTTCGCGCGCCCACTGGACCATCCCCTTGGAAGCGTCCACATGGCAGACCGACGCGCCCGCTGCCGCTGCCGCGAGCGTTGCGCCGCCCGTGTAGGCGAACAGGTTGAGTACGCTTACCGGCCGGCCCGCGTTCCGCACCATGCGGTCAATGAAATCCCAGTTGGCGGCCTGCTCGGGGAACAGGCCGGTATGCTTGAAGCTCATGGGCTTGAGCTGGAACGTCAGCTCACGGTAGCGGATGGCCCACTGCTCGGGCAGGCTGCGGATTTCCCACCTGCCGCCGCCCGCGTTCGAACGGTGGTAGATGGCGTTGGGCCTGTCCCACGCGCGGCAGGACGCCTCGCGCGGCCAGATGGCCTGCGGGTCCGGCCGCACCAGCACTTGAGTGCCCCAGCGTTCGGCCTTTTCGCCGCCGCCGCAGTCAAGCACAGCGTAATCTTTCCAATTGTCCGCAATCCACATAAACACATTCCTCGTTCTGTGAGAGATTTACACAATTTATCAGTATCTATTTTAACACCAAAAAGCGGGCGGCGCAATGCAAAAGAAATCCCACCGAAGGGGCGGGTTTTTATGAAAAACGGCGAAAGCAGACTGTGTACGCCGTCCGAAGCGCCGGAAAAGCAAACCGGACTGCGGCCGCAGTCCGGTTTTGAGAAAGGCGGGGCGGCGGAGTCAGGCGGTCTGCGCCTGCCGCGTCAGCTTGCGAGTGATGGTTATGAACATCACCACCGACATGACCACGGAGAACAGGTCGGCGATCGGCTGGGTAAAGATAATGCCGTCCAGCCCGAACAGGGCGTTGAACAGGAACAGACAGGGGACGAATACGAAGCCTTGCCGGCTGCCTGCCAGCGCCAGCTACGCGGCCGCGCGTCCCATAGCCTGCAGCACGAACAGGATGCGGAGTACAGGCATGGACAGCATCAGCGCGCGCAACATGGGTACGCCCGCTTGGATCACGTCTGCGTCATTGATGAACACCGAGATGATGCGGTCCGCAGCGAAGTAGTAGGCCGCGGTCAGAACCGCGCGCCTCACCGTGGTGCAGACGACCAAGAAATTGACCACTCCGCGCAGGAAGTAGCACAGGTAAAAGACGCAGGCGCAGATGCTGCCGATCACGGTGGCGGTGGCGGCTCCGGCCACGCCCCAATCCAGCGAAAGGATCATGATGGGGGCGAGGATGATGTTTGCCAGGGAAACACCGGCCGTTTGTCAACGGCCGGTGTGGATTTATTTTTTGCGCTTGGCCTTGGCCCAGCCTTTCTTTTTGGGTGCGGAGGGGCGGCCCATCCCTGTGCGGGCCGGCGCGCGGCCGGCCGCGGCCTTTTTCGCCGGGGCGGATGGCTTTTTCGCCGCCGTGGGCGGCTGCTCGCCGCGGTGCGGGCGGATCAGACAGCCCTTGCCGTAGCCGATCAGATCCTCGCGCCCGGCCTTTTTAAGCGCCGCCAGCACGATCGGCCGCTTGTCCGGCCGCCGCCACTGGAGCAGCGCGCGCTGCATGGCCTTTTCCTCGGGTGTTTTGGCCACATAGACCGGCTGCATCGTGCGCGGGTCAAGTCCGGTGTAGTACATCGCGGTCGAGAGCGTACCCGGGGTGGGGTAAAAGTCCTGCACCTGCTCGGGCATATAGCCGACTCTGTTCAGGTATTCCGCCAGCAGGATCGCGTCGTCCAGTGTCGCGCCCGGGTGGGAGCTCATTAGATAGGGGACCAGATACTGCTTGCGGCCCAGCTTCTGGTTGATGCGGGCGTACCGCTCGCGGAACTGTTCGTATACAGAAAATGATGGTTTGCCCATATAATACAATGCGTTATCGCTCATGTGTTCGGGCGCAACCTTGAGCTGACCCGAGATATGGTGCTCAACCAGCTCGCGGAAAAACGCGTCGTTATGGTCGGCCATCATGTAGTCATAGCGCAGGCCGCTGCGCACGAATACCTTTTTAACGCCGTTGAGCTGGCGCAGCGCGCGCAGCAGACTCAGGTAATCCGTGTGGTCGGCTTCGAGGTTTTGGCACGCGGACGGAAACAGGCAGCGCTTGTTTTTGCACAGGCCGTGTTCCTCCTGCTGCTTGCAAGCGGGGAAGCGGAAATTCGCGGTCGGCCCGCCGACGTCGTGGAGGTAGCCCTTGAAGCCGGGCATCTGCACGATCTGTTTGGCTTCCGCGATCACGCTTTCATGGCTGCGTGCCTGGATGTACCGTCCCTGATGGAAGGCGAGCGCGCAGAAGTTGCACGCGCCGAAGCAGCCGCGGTTGTGGATGATGGAGAACTGCACCTCCTGAATCGCGGGTACGCCGCCCAGCGTCTCATAGGACGGGTGGTAGGCGCGCATATAGGGCAGGGCGTACACATGGTCCATCTCCGTGGTGGTCAGCGGGAGGGAGGGCGGGTTCTGGATCATCACGCGCCTGCCGTGGCGCTGTAAAATCGCCTTGCCGCGCACATGGTCCTGCTCGTCGTACTGCGTTTTGACCGAGCGGGCGTAGTCCGCCTTGCGTGCGCACACATCCTCGTAGGAGGGGCATTCGACCGCGTCGAACGCCAGTCCCTCCACATCGTGCGCCAGATAGGCCGTGCCGCGCACACCCACGCAGGCGTCCGCGCCCTTTTTGCCGTGCTTCAGGTTGCGCGCCAGCTCGAGCACCGAGCGCTCGCTCATGCCGTACATCAGCCCGTCCGCGCCCGTGGACTCCAAAATGGAGGGCATCACGCGGTCGGCCCAGTAGTCATAGTGTGCAAAGCGGCGCAGGCTGGCCTCGATGCCGCCGAGGTAGACCGGCACCTCCGGAAATGCGCGCCGCGCAAGCATGGCGTAAACGGTCACCGCGCGGTCGGGGCGCTTGCCCGCCCTGCCGCCGGGGGTGTAGGCGTCGTCCGAACGACGCTTTTTGGCTGCGGTGTAGTGCGCGACCATGGAGTCGATATTGCCGCCGTTGATAAGTACCGCGTAACGCGGCCGGCCCATGGCGAGGAAGTCGCGCTCGTCGCGGAAATCCGGCTGGCTGAGGATGGCGACTCTGTAGCCCGCGTCCTCGAGCACACGAGAAATGATCGCGGTGCCGAACGAGGGATGATCGACATAGGCATCGCCGGTGACGAGCAGGAAATCGCAGTAGAACCAGCCGCGATCCTGCATATCCTGTTTGGAAATCGGGAGAAAACCGTTCATAAATACCCTTTCGCTTTGCAAAGCGTGAAAAGACGTATACCATAGAAGTAAGCGGTCCGGAAAGACGAAAAAGCGGTTGGCCACGCTCCTGCAGAGAAGGTGGTTTTATGGAGAGTGTGCGGCAGATTATTTTGATGCTGCGCCTTCTTGAAATCGTCAAGACCATAAAAAAATGACCGCCCACTTGCCCCGGGTACGGTCATTTTTTGAAATGATAGATACTTAGGGTCAACCGTCTTTGCCGGACTGCCCTTTGCTACTTTTCATTATAACGGTCCTGCGCCGTTTGTCAAGCCCCGCCTCAGTTATCGAGGTAGAACTGCACCAGCTCCTGCATCAGCTCGTCGCGGTCGATCTTGCAGATCAGGCTGCGCGCGTTATTGTGGTTGGTGATGTACGTCGGGTCCTCGGAGAGGAGATAGCCTACGATCTGGTTGATCGGGTTATAACCCTTCTCCTTCAGCGCGTCATATACTGCGGTCAGCGTGCGCTTCATCTCCTTGTTGGACTCGTCTACAAGGCTGAATTTTCTTGTGCCGTCAAGCATGTCTGTCTCCTTTCCGATCCTACCGGTTGGTTTTTGCTATAAACAGCATAATACAAAACAACGGAAAAGTAAAGCCCTTATCGGCCGAAATGGGGGCGAAATCTTTTTCCAACCCTGCCACAGTGCGGTTCGCAAGCCGTACTGTGGCAGGATTGGTTACCGTCAGGGAAGTCTGGGAAAAGCTCCCCCTGCACAGCGGGGGCATGCGAACCCAAACAGAAAGCGGGCGGTTATACCGCCCGCTTCCGGAAAACCGGTCTGTTATCAGCTGCGCAGGACCGCGCCGAACGACTTTTCGAGTGCCGCCAGCGCGTTCTTCATCGCCTTGTCGCACTCCTCGTCGGTCAGCGTGCGGTCGGGCGCGCGCATGGACAGCGAGTAGGCCACGGATTTTTTGCCCTCCGGGATGCCCTTGCCCTTATACACGTCGAACAGCTTGACCGACTCGAGGATCGTGCCGGCAGCCTTTTCGATCGCAGCCTGCATAGAGGCCGCTGGAATGGCATCGTCCACCAGCACCGCGATGTCACGGGTCGACGCAGGGAACTTGGGCAGCGGGTGGTACAGCTTGCTGGGATCAATGGATGCGAACAGCGCATCCATGCGCAGCTCAGCCGCCAGCACCTCGCCGGACAAGCCGTAGCGGTCTGCGACCGTGGGATGCACGGTGCCGAATACACCGACCTGCTCGCCGCCGATCAGCACGTTTGCGCAGCGGCCCGGGTGATAGGACGGGTTCGCCTTCTCCGGCACGAACTGCACGCCCTTAATGTTGAGCTCACGGCACAACGCCTCGATCACGCCCTTGAGCTGGAAGAAGGATAGACGGCCGTACGAGCCAAGCGTCAGCACCTTTTCCTCGTGCGGGAGCACGTCCGGATCGGCCTTGCCGTCCTTGATGGACGGGGTATAGATTGTGCCCAGCTCGTAGAGCGACGCAGTCGGGTTGCGGTGCGCGTGGTTGTGCGCAAGCGATTCCAGCATCGAGGGCAGCACGGTCGTGCGCATGACGCTGAAATCCTCACCGAGCGGGTTCAAAATCGTGGTAGAGATGCGGCGTGGGTCGTCCTCGGCCCAGCCAATCATGTCATAGAACTTCGGGGAGATGAACGAGTGGCTCATGGCTTCGTCAAAGCCCGCCTCGCGGCAGACCAGCGCCGCGGCGCGCTCGGCCTGCTGCCTGGGCGTGTATTCGCCCTGCACCATCTCGCCGGCATACAGCGTGGTCGGGATCTTGTCGTAGCCGTACATGCGCGCGACTTCCTCCGCGAGGTCGCACATGCGCGCGATGTCCGTGCGGAAGCTCGGCACGATGACCTCGCCGCTTTCGACTGTGAAGCCCAGCTTCTCGAGGTAAGCCTGCTGCTCCGCATCGGACAGGGACAGGCCGAGCAGGCCGTTCATTTTATCCGGTTCAAAGGGTAGACGCTTGGGGTTGGGGTCGGAGTTGTCCACGTCGATGATGCCGTCGATGACCTCGCCCGCGCCGAGCTGTTCGACCAGCTCGCAGGCGCGGTTGACCGTGTCGAGCGTCATGCGGGGGTCGAGGCCCTTTTCAAAGCGGCCGGACGCCTCGGTGCGCATGCCGAGCGCCTTGGCGGTCACGCGGACGGTCGCGCCGTGGAAGCACGCGGACTCGAACACAACGGTCTTGGTGTCGTCCTCGATCTCGGAGTTCGCGCCGCCCATCACGCCCGCGACCGCGACCGGCTTGTCGTTGTCGCAGATGGCGAGCATTTTGTCGGTCAGATCGTGGTCCTGGCCGTCCAGGGTCTGGATGGACTCGCCGTTACGCGCGCGGCGCACGACGATCTTGCCGTCCGACAGGCAGGAATAGTCGAACGCGTGCATGGGCTGGCCATACTCGAGCATGACGTAGTTGGTAATATCGACGATGTTGTTGATCGGCCGCACACCGGAGGCATGCAGGCGCTCGCGCATCCACACGGGCGAGGGCTCAATCTTGATGTTGCGCACCAGACGTGCGGTGTAGCGCGGACACAGGTCAGGATCCTTGACCTCGACCGACATATGCTTGTTGATATCATCGCCCACGCCCTTGACCAGGGGGGACTTGACTGCGAACGGGCGGTCAAAGGTAGCGGCGGTCTCACGCGCCAGGCCGATAACGCTCAGACAGTCCGGACGGTTGGAGGTGATCTCAAAATCCGCGACATATTCGTCCAGGCCGAGTACCTTTTTGATATCCTCGCCCACCGGAGTACCCGCGGGCAGAAACAGGATGCCGTTCTCGCACGCATAGGGTACGCAGCCGTGGGTCAGGCCCAGCTCCTGGAACGAGCACATCATGCCGTTGGAGACCTCGCCGCGCAGCTTGCCTCTGGTGATCTTGACCCCGCCGGGCAGGGTGGACTTGTGCAGCGCGACAGGGCAGACCTCACCCACCGAATCGGGGGTCACGTTGGGCGCGCCGGTGACGATCTGGACAGGCTCGCCCTGCCCCACGTCGAGCTGGCAGATTTTGAGATGGTCGGAGTCCGGATGGTCAATGACCGACAGCACCTTGCCGGTCACGACGTTTTCGATCTCCGCGCCGAGGTAGAAAACCTCCTCGACCTTGGAGCCGGACATGGTAAGCCGTGCGTCATACTCCTTGGGCGTGACGCCGGAAATATCGGTATAATCCGAAAGCCAGGAAAGCGGCAGTTTCACAAAAATTCCTCCTTGAAATTTTTCGATTGAAACCACGGTTTCAATCGAGGGGGACGCGCCGAACCATGGTTCGGACGCGTTCTAGGCTGCGAAAGGTTCCGACGGGCGAAACTTTTCTCCGCTCTGGTATCAAAACCCTGATACATGCTCGCGGTTTTCTGTTTTATGCGCGCATGGCGCGCCCGTCAAAAGTGAGGACATGCCTGATCTTTGACACCCCGACCCAGCCGCCCTGGGCGGCGACGTTCGGGTGTCGAAGACCGGTTCCTTCGGGACCGGTTTTCGTATATAAGGGACTTGTGAAGTCCCTTATAAGCACGCGAGCGCGTTAAAATTGTTCCAAAAACCGCACGTCGTTTTCATAGAACAGGCGGATGTCGTCGATCTTGAAGCGGCCCATGACCATGCGCTCCAGGCCGATGCCGAACGCGTAGCCTGAGTATTCCTCCGGATCGATACCGCTCATCTCAAGTACCTTGGGGTGTACCATGCCGCAGCCGAGGATCTCGATCCAGCCCTCGCCTTTGCAGAGCGGGCAGCCTTCGCCGTGGCAGCGGTAGCACTGGATGTCCATTTCCGCCGACGGCTCGGTGAACGGGAAGTGGTGCGGGCGGAAACGGACGACCGTGTCCTCGCCGTACAGCTTTTTGGCGAACAGCTCGAGGATACCCTTGAGGTCCGACATGCGGATGCCCTTATCGACGACCAGCCCCTCGATCTGGTGGAACAGCGGGGAGTGGGTCGCGTCCACCGCATCCGAGCGGTACACACGGCCGGGCGCGATGATGCGGATGGGCGGCTTTTTCTTCTCCATCGTGCGCACCTGCATCGGGGAGGTCTGCGTGCGCAGCACCACGTTGTCCGAGATATAGAAGGTGTCCTGCGTGTCGCGCGCAGGATGGTCCTTGGGGATGTTGAGTGCTTCGAAATTGTAGTGGTCAAGCTCGACCTCCGGACCTTCTGCGATCGAGAAGCCCAGGCCGAGGAAAATTTCCTTGAACTCATCCAGCACGATGTTGAGCGGATGCTTTTTGCCGATCACGACCTCCTCGCCCGGCAGGGTCACGTCGATTGTTTCGGCCTCCAGCTTGTGCGCGAGCGCGGCCTGCTCAATGACCAGCTTCTGCTTTTCGATTATGGTTTCGATCTCGGCGCGCACGTCGTTGATGAGCTGGCCTACGGCCGGGCGTTCCTCTGCGGCAACGTCCTTCATGCCCTTGAGGAGCGCGGTCAGCTCTCCTTTTTTGCCAAGGAACTTGACGCGCGCTTCGTCAAGCGCGCGCGGGTCCGCGGCGGCGGCAAGCTGTTCCTTTGCGGCCTGCAGGATGCCTTGCAGCTTTTCTTTCATGGTTGCCTCTCCTTTTTATATGAAAAATCAGCGTTTGGGACAAAATAAAAGCCTTTCGTCCCATGAATTAGGGACGAAAGGCATAAAAGCAGCTTCCGTGGTACCACCCTGATTCCCAGCCGGAGCCGGGCGCTCATTGAACGCCGGTAACGGGGCGTCAACCCGCCTGCGCCTACTGGAAAAGCCGTTCAGCGCCGGTGCTCGCAGGGGAACTTCGCGTCATGTCTCTTTGGGCGGCTTGCAGCCAAAGGCCGCCTTCTCTGAAAAGAGGGGGATGGCGTTACTTTCCCTGTTCATCGCAGTTTGGTATTCATAGACAGTAATATTAAACCACATCTTTCGGGGGATTGCAAGTGGAAGGCATGTTTTTTTTGACAGGCAGGAAAGAGGGGGTGCCGCGCCGCTTGACAAATCTGTGGTTTTTGGATATACTGTTAAAGTTGATATGCAAAATGCGATGAAAAAGAGGAGTATTCCCGCTTCGCGCGCTGCAGAGAGAGGGCGGTCGGTGCAAGCCCTTGGGCGGAGGGAAGAAAGTCGCTTTGGAGCAGGAGGCCGAATGCCAGTAGGCTGTCCCGTCCCGCCCACGTTACGGGCAAACGAGTGCGCGGCGGCATTGCCGCGAATTCAGGTGGTACCACGGAGCACGCTTCGTCCTGTACGGACAGCGTGCCTTTTTGTTTTCCGCAATCAAACCGAAAAGGAGACAGACCAATGAGCGAACTGCCAAAGACCTACGACCCGAAATCGGTCGAGGACAAGCTGTACAGCTTCTGGAACGATTCCGGCTTTTTCCACGCCGAGGTCAATCCGGACAAGAAACCCTACACCATCGTTATCCCGCCTCCGAACGTGACCGGCCAGCTCCACATGGGCCATGCGTTCGATGAAACGCTGCAGGACATTCTCATCCGCACCAAGCGTATGCAGGGCTATGAGGCGCTGTGGATGCCCGGCACCGACCACGCGGGCATCGCCACCCAGATCAAGGTGGAGGAGACGCTCCGCAAGGAGGAGGGCAAGACCCGCTATGACCTTGGCCGCGAGAAGTTCCTCGAGCGCGTGTGGGACTGGAAGCACCAGTACGGCAACCGCATCATCAGCCAGCTCAAAAAGCTCGGCTCCTCCTGCGACTGGGAACGCGAGCGCTTCACCATGGACGAGGGCTGCTCCAAGGCCGTGCGCGAGGTGTTCGTCAACCTGTATGATAAGGGCCTGATCTACAAGGGACACCGCATTATCAACTGGTGTCCGCACTGTGCGACCGCGCTTTCGGACGCCGAGGTTGAGTACGAAACCCAGCCGGGCAAGCTGTGGCACATCCGTTACCCGCTGGCGGACGGCTCAGGCGACCTGGTGGTCGCCACCACCCGTCCGGAAACCTTTATGGGCGACACCGGCGTGGCCGTCAACCCGAACGACGAGCGCTATCAGCATCTGATCGGCAAGACCTGCATCCTGCCAATCATGAACCGTGAGATCCCGATCTTCGGCGATGAGTACGTCGATATGGAATTCGGCACGGGCTGCGTCAAGGTCACGCCATGCCATGACCCGAACGACTTCGAGATGGGCCAGCGCCACAACCTTGAGCAGATCCTCGTGTTCAACGAGGATGCGACCGTCAACGAAAACGGCGGCAAGTACGAGGGGATGGACCGCTACGAATGCCGCAAGGCGGTTATCCGTGACCTCGAGGAGGGCGGCTACCTTGTCAAAACCGAGGACCACGAGCACAACGTCGGCACCTGCTACCGCTGCGGCACGACCGTTGAGCCGATGACCTCCGCGCAGTGGTTCGTCAAGATGGCGCCGCTGGCGAAGCCCGCAATGGACGTGGTACACGAGGGCAAGACCAGGTTCGTGCCGGACCGCTTCGCCAAGACCTACCTGCGCTGGATGGAGAACGTGCATGACTGGTGCATCTCGCGTCAGCTCTGGTGGGGCCACCGCATTCCGGCGTTTTACTGCGACGACTGCGGCGAAATGACCGTCTCCAAGGAAGACGTCCACGTCTGCCCGAAGTGCGGCAGCAAAAACGTCCGCCAGGAGGAGGACGTGCTGGATACCTGGTTCTCGTCCGCGCTGTGGCCGTTCTCCACGCTCGGCTGGCCGGAAAAAACGCCGGAGCTTGACTACTTCTACCCGACTTCCACGCTGGTCACGGGGTACGATATCATCTTCTTCTGGGTGGCGCGCATGATCTTTTCGGGCGTCGAGCATATGGGCGAGACGCCGTTCGAGACCGTGTATATCCACGGTCTGGTGCGCGATGCGCAGGGCCGCAAGATGTCCAAATCGCTCGGTAATGGCATCGACCCGCTGGAGGTCATCGACCAGTATGGCGCGGACGCGCTGCGCTTCACGCTCGCGACCGGCAACAGCCCCGGCAATGACATGCGCTTCTCGACCGAGCGCGTCGAGGCGAGCCGCAACTTCTGCAACAAGATCTGGAATGCGTCCCGCTTCATCCAGATGAACCTGACGATTGGCAGGGACAAGGCGGCGTCGCTGCCCGCCGACCTCGCGCTTGAGGACAAGTGGATCGTCTCCAAATATAACACGCTGGTGGCCGAGGTCACCCGCAACATCGACCAGTATGAGTTGGGCCTGGCCGCCGCGAAGCTGAACGACTTCATCTGGGATAACTTCTGCGACTGGTATATTGAGATCGCCAAGACCCGCTTGCAGGCGGGCGACGAGAAAGTGCAGCAGGTGCTATGCTATGTGTTGTCGGGCGCGATGCAGCTGTTGCATCCGTTCATGCCGTTCATCACCGAAACCATCTGGCAGGCGCTGCCGCACGAGGGGCCGTCGGTGATGGTGTCTCAATGGCCGCAGTATGACGAAACATTGCGCTTTGCGGAAGAGGAAGCGCAGATGGAGACCCTGATGGACGCGGTGCGCGCGATCCGCAACCGCCGCAGCGAGATGAACGTGCCGCCCTCCAAAAAGGCCAAGGTGCTGATCCTGACCGAGAAGCGCGATACCTTCGCCGCCGGTGCGGGCTTCTTCCCCAAGCTGGCCTATGCCTCCGCGATCGAGCTGGTGGACGCAGTACCCGCGGACGCGGCCAAAATGGCAAGTGTCGTCACGGGCGACGCGCAGCTCTATATGCCGATGGGTGACCTGATCGACTTCGCCGCCGAGCGCACGCGCCTCGAAAAGGAGAAGGCCAAGGTCGAGGATGACATCGCGTTTGTGATGAAAAAGCTGGATAATCCGAGCTTTACCCAAAAGGCGCCGGAAAAGATCGTCGCGGTCGAGCGGGAGAAGGCGGAAAAGCTGCGCGAGCACCTCGCCAAGCTCGAGGAGTCTATCGCCGCGCTGGGATAAAACGAACAGAGGAAAAAGGAGGAAGCCGCGCTTCCTCCTTTTCTTTTTGTAAAAGTGTGTTATAATACTGAATAAAACGGAGTCCGGAGACAAAGGCATGGAGCATACTTATTTTTTCCAAACAACAGTATGGAGGGCCAGCGGCACCTACTATGATGCGGAGGGGCGGTCGTTCCTGTTAATGGGAGAGGTGCAGGTGCGGCGCACGGCATCCGAATGGACGCTGGCAGGCACGCTCACCGTGCGGTCCGACCCGCCGGTTCAGTTTTCCAACAGCTACCGCATCGCGCGTACGGAAACGCCAGACACGCTTTGTTGGGAATCGTACAACCCCGCGCTGGGGACGCTGCGCGGCACATTTGAGATCGTCGGCCCGTGCATCGTATCAATATACCGCTCCACGGAGGACGGATACAGCGGTACGGAAACGCTGCGCCAGCTCGACGGGCAGACGTATGAAAACGTTGGGGTGTCGTTCCGAAACGGCAGGCGCATATCCTCGTGGACAGCGCGTATTCACAGAGAGGAGGCGGAAACGATTGGGCTACCGATGGATTGATATGGAGAACTATCCGCGCATCCAGCATTTTGCGTATTTCCGCGGCCTTGCCTATCCCTATGTAGGCTTGACGGCGGAGGTGGATATTACATTGCTGATGCAACGGATGGAGCGAGAGAGGATACCGTTTTTCCTAACGGTCTGCTATTGTGCGGCCCGTGCGGCAAACGCGGTGCCGCAGCTGCGCCAGCGGATTCGTGGGGACAAGATCATCGAATTTGACAGGTGTATGACATCGCATACTGTTGCGCTGGAAGATGGCACATACTGCTACTGTACACTGGACAGCGGGATGGCTTTTGGGGACTTCCTGTCCTATGCGGCGCGAGTGCAGGAGCGGGCGGCCACCGCCCGCTCGCTGGGCGAGAGCGAAGAGGATGCGGAGGCGTGCTTTTTTGTATCTACGCTGCCGTGGCTGACTTACACCGCGTTGGTGCAGCCGGTGCCGCAGCCTGCGGACAGCAATCCGCGCATCACATGGGGCAGATATTTCACACGGGAGCAGAGGACCCTGCTGCCGGTTTCTCTGCTGTGCCATCATGCATTGGTGGACGGAATACATATCGCCGCGTTTTACAGGGAGCTGGACAAACAGATCCGAATGGTAGCGGAAAACGGAAAGGATGGGAAACAGTACGGTTATGATGCAGAGCGGAACGCCCAAAACAGCAATTGACTACATCCACGCCCTCGGCCGCTTTACCGGCAGGCCGGGGCTGCACCGCATCCGCGCGCTGTGCGCGGCGCTGGGGGACCCGCAGGACGGGCTGCGCTTCGTCCATATCGCAGGTACGAACGGCAAGGGCTCGACCGCGTGCATGACGGCGTCGATCCTGCAGGCTGCGGGCTATCGGGTGGGGCTGTATACTTCGCCATATCTGGTGCAGTTCCATGAGCGCATCCGCGTAAACGGCGCGCTGATATCGGACGGCGATCTCACACGGCTGTCCGGAGAGGTGGCGGCTGCGGCGAAAGGCCTGTCCCTGCCGGCTGGGGAAACGATCGGCGAATTTGAGTTCACCACCGCACTGGGGTTCCGGTATTTCGCGGAACAGGGCTGCGACATTGTGGTGCTGGAAACCGGGCTGGGCGGCCGGTGCGACGCAACCAATGTGGTGCGGACGACCGAGGTCAGCGTCATCACCCCGATTTCACGCGACCACATGGCGGTGCTGGGCGATACGGTGGCCGAGATCGCGGGGGAAAAGGCCGCGATCATCAAGCCGGCATCCGCTGTGGTGTGCGCAGACGGCCAGCCGGAGGAAGCGCAGGTCGTGATCCACCATGCGTGCGAAGCGCTGGGTGCGGTGTGGTATGAGGGAGAGCGCGAATGCCGCCTGCTGCGCTGCGGTATCGACGGTTCGGCCTTTGTCTGCCGGGGGCAGGGATACACTGTCGCCATGCCCGGCCGCCACCAACTACAGAACGCGATGACCGCGCTGCGCACTGTGGACGCTCTGCGGTTGCGCGGCTGGGAGATACCGGTGGAGGCCGCGGTGCGCGGCCTGGCGCGGGCGCGCATGCAGGGCCGCCTGGAGCGCGTGGTGGACCAGCCGCTCGTCCTGCTCGACGGGGCGCACAATGAGGCGGGGATAGAGGCGCTCTGCCGCACGGTGGACGAGCTTCTCAAAATGCGCCGCCTGCATGTGGTCATGGGCATGGTGCGGGATAAGGAGTACGAGGTCTGCGTCCGGCGGATGGCGCGGCGCGCGGACGTGTTCTATGCCTGCGCGCCGGATACGGAGGACCGTTCCCTGAACGAACAGACGGTTGCCGCGCTGGCGGAGCAGGGCTGCGCCGAGGTATATGACTGCCATACGGTAGAGCGTGCGCTGGCCGCGGCGCTGGGGAATGCCTCGCAGGAGGACTGCATTCTGGTGTGCGGCTCGCTGTTTCTGGTTGGAGAGGCCGAAAAAATCCTGCGGACGCGACAAAAAACGGCAGAATAAACAGTTAAATATTGGTAATATAAGGCTTGTACAAGGGTACAGGCCTTTTTCTTTTTGGGAGAACAAACGAGGTGAATATATATGCTGCATATCACACAGGCCGAGCGGGACGGTACGCTGATGATCTCGCTTTCCGGCGAGCTGGACCACCATGCGGCGCGTGCGGCTATCGAGCAGGCGGAGGACCTGCTTGTGCTTTACCCCTGCGAAAAGCTGATCCTCAACCTGTCCGGA
Source organism: Agathobaculum faecis (assembly GCF_014287995.1). Classification (NCBI taxonomy): domain Bacteria; kingdom Bacillati; phylum Bacillota; class Clostridia; order Eubacteriales; family Butyricicoccaceae; genus Agathobaculum; species Agathobaculum faecis. The sequence goes on along the minus strand of NZ_JACOPL010000006.1, from coordinate 172,887 downwards.
CTGACGTTCATGGACAGTTCGGGATTGGCGGTCGTGCTGCACCTGCACCGTACCTGCGCGCGCAGCGGCTATGAATTTATCGTGCGGGGCGCGCCGCCGCAGCCCATGCGCGTGTTCGAGGCCGCGGGACTGCCGCAGGTTATGATTTTTGAGAGGGGGGAATAAGATGCGCGCTGTCGTTAACAAAATGAGCCTGAAATTTGAAAGCCGCTCGGTCAATGAGGCGTTCGCGCGGCAGTCGGTAGGCGCGTTCGTGGCGCAGCTCGATCCCACGATGGAGGAGCTGGGCGATATCAAAACCGTGGTGAGCGAGGCGGTCACAAACGCGATCGTACACGGCTACGCGGATAAGGCCGGCTTTATCACGGTCGCGGTGCGCCTGCTGGAAGGGCGGGTGCTGGAGCTAAAGGTAAAGGACGCCGGCCGCGGCATAGAGAACGTCGAGCAGGCGCGCCAGCCCATGTTCACGACCGGCGACGATACGCGCAGCGGCATGGGCTTCACCATCATGGAAACCTTTACGGATAAGCTGCGCGTGCGCTCCACGCCCGGCAAGGGGACGATGGTGACCATGGTCAAGGTACTTAAGGAGCGCGGCGCGTGACGACCAGCATGCGCGGCCTGCTGGAACAGGCCGCCGCGGGCGACCGCGGCGCGGAAGCTCGGCTGATCGAGGAAAACAGCGGGTTGATTTGGTCGATCGCGCGGCGTTACTATGGGCGCGGCGCCGAACCGGACGATCTGTACCAGCTCGCCTGCGTGGGCTTTATCAAGGCGGTTCGCGGCTTTGACCCAGCGCTGGGCAACGAATTTTCCACCTATGCGGTACCCAAGATCGCGGGCGAGATCCGACGCTTCCTGCGGGACGACGGCGCGGTCAAGGTCAGCAGGTCGGTCAAGGAGCGGTCGGTGCGGGTGCGGCGCATCCAAAGCGAGCTGGAAAGCAGAACCGGTCGTTCGCCAACCGTGTCCGAGCTGGCGGAAGCCGCCGGTCTGACCGTGGAAGAGGTTGCTGCATGCGAGCAGGCGGACGTAGCCGTGGACTCCTTTGAACGCGAGCTATCCGGCGGCGGGCGGCTGGGCGATATTGTAGGCGACGAGGGCATGGAGGAGCGTGCCTGCCTGTATTTGTCCTTGGGCGAGGCGCTGAGGACGCTGCCGGATCGCGACCGGCAGGTGCTGGCGCTGCGTTTCTCGCGCGACCTGACACAGCAGCAGGTGTCCAGGATCATCGGAGTATCGCAGGTGCAGGTGTCGCGGATTGAAAAACGGGCGATCCAGGCGCTGCGGGAAAAGCTGATGGAATAGGCGGGCTGTCCGTTGAGGGACAGCCCGCTTGGGTTATTCTGATTCAGTTGCTTCCACAGAATCCGCAGATGTGTAAAAGGTCAGTTCGTTGAAAGCGGATTGGCATTCACCCTTCTTTTCGGAAATGGCGCTGGAGTAGGTCAGCCTGGAGTAGCCGCTGGGATAAGCAGAGATCAGGCTGTAATAATCGTTGACAGCTAGATAGTAGTTTTTTGCTGCATCATAAAAGTCGCCGGTGCCTTCTGTGCCAAGCAGTGTTTTGGCATCGTCCATAACATCTTTGGCGTAGCTGCGGAAATCATGGACGCTTTGGGCGCGGTCTTTGAGAGAACCGCTATTTAACTCTTCGTATGCGCTTTCATCAAAATAACAGTTCATGACACTTCCTGTTGTCGTCCAGTTCTCCAGTAGAAGTGATGCGGCAGAATCGATCGCCACCTCAGCCAGATAGAGGTTGCCAGCCGCATTGTTTAGATCCTCGTCTGTGGGGGAACCGCTGGAGTTCCCCTGTCCACATGCACACAGGGAAAACGTTATGACACCCGAGAATAACAGTGATAATACTTTTTTCATCTTTTTCGCCCTTTCTGTGTTTTGATTTTGGATTACTACCTAAACTATATCACAGTTTCTGGTTGAGGTCAATTGACCCCAAAAACAAAATGAGCTCTTGCTATTATGGAAAACAGTAGGAGGGTACATTCATGCTGGATACCAAGGCTGTTGGTAAAACAATACAGGGGCTGCGGCGGAAAAAAGGGTTGACGCAGGAACAACTGAGCGGTTTGGCTGCTCTTGACCGCACGCACTACAGTAAGATTGAGAGGGGGTTGCGCAGTCCGACGCTTGATACGATTTTTAAAATAGCATTTGCATTGGATATGGAGCCACACGAATTGATACAGGTGATCGAAAGGAACGTGGCATTTGACTTTATTGAATTTTAGTAAAAGAAAGAGGGCGGGCGCATCGCGTCCGTCCTCTTTTTCCAGCCTTATATCAGTTTTTCCATAAATTGCGCGGCCGATTTTGCCATTAACCGCTTGGTGCCTTTCTGGTCGAAGGCGATTTCGAGCAGCGCGTCGCCGCCCATGGGCTTGACCGAAACGACCATCCCATCGCCGAATGCCTTGTGGCGTACGCGGCAGCCGGCGGAGAAATCGGGCAGGGGGGAACCGGCCGGCTGTGCCGCGGGAGCGGCAAAGGAGGGGGCGGCCGCGGCAGGGGAAACATAACGCGCCCGCGCGACCTGCGCGCGGGACAGCCCGGGGGCGGGCTGGGTGACCTGCTGGAACATGCGGCGCTCCACAATGTTGCTGTCGAGCAGCTCGCGCGGCATCTCGTCGATAAAGCGGGAGGGATGCGCGTATTGAGTGCGGCCGTACAGCATGCGCCGTTCGGCACAAGTCAGGTACAACTGCTCCTTGGCGCGCGTCACCGCAACGTAGCACAGGCGGCGCTCCTCCTCCATATCCTCGTCGCGCTCCATCGCGCGGAAGCCGGGAAACAGGCCGTCCTCCATGCCCGCGAGGAATACGACCGGAAATTCCAGCCCCTTGGCCGAGTGCATGGTCATCATCAGGACCGCGTCCTCCTCCTCGCCGGACTGGTCGGCGTCTGTGTACAGCGCCATTTCCTCAAGGAAGCCCGCAAGAGAAGCGTCGTCATGGTCGTTTTCATAGCTGACGATGTAGGATTTAAGCTCTTCGATATGCTCGATACGGCTCTGCTCCTCCGCGCCGCCCCTGGCTTCCAACGCGGCGAGATAGCCGGTCTGGTCGAGCAGCCCGTCGTACAGCTCGGAAAGGGAGAGGAACTCCTTCTGCTTCCGCAGGTTTTCCATCATTTCGCCGAATTTTTCCATTGCCGCCGCGCCGCGGGACAGGGCGGGATAGTCCGACGCGTGGCACACCGTTTCGTACAGCGTCACGCCGTTTTCCACAGCGAGCTGTGCCGCCGTTTCAACCGATTTGTCGCCGATCTTGCGCGCGGGTACATTGATGATGCGGCGCAGGCGCAGCTCGTCCGCCGGATTTTCCAGCACCCACAGGTAAGCGAACATATCGCGCACCTCGGCGCGCGAGAAGAAGTCGCGTCCCTTGTACACACGGTAGGGGATGCCCGCGCGGATGAACGCGGCCGCGATATTGTCCGACAGGACGTTGTTGCGGTAAAGCACCGCGAAATCACCCCAGCGAAGTCCCTGCTCCACTCCCTCGCGGATGGTATCCGCGATGTAGGCGGCCTCGCCCTCCTGGCTGTCCGAGCGGTGCAGGTGGATCTTGGCGCCGTCGCCGTGGTCGGTCCACAGCTCCTTGCCCTTGCGGCCGACATTGTTGCGGATGACCTCGTTGGCGGCGTTCAGGATATTGCCGGTCGAACGGTAGTTCTGTTCCAGACGGATGGTTTTCGCGTCCTTGAACTGCTTTTCAAATTCGAGAATATTGGTAATGGTGGCTCCCCGGAATTTGTAAATGGATTGGTCGTCGTCCCCGACAACGCAGATGTTCTCGTAATAGCCCGCCAGCAGGCTGGTCAGCACATACTGGGCGTAGTTGGTGTCCTGATACTCGTCCACCAGCACATAGCGGAATTTGCGCTGGTAGTATTCCAGCACATCCGGATTGCTCTGCAGCAGGAGGACGGTTTTCATGATAATGTCGTCGAAATCAAGCGCACAGGCCTTTTTCATTTCTTTTTCGTAAAGCTGGTACACCTCCGCGACCTTTTCGCGGAAGTAGTCGCCCGCCCCGTCCGCGCGGAACTGCCTAGGGGTCATCAGCTTGTCCTTGGCGCGGCTGATCATACTCATGACGGTGCGCGGGTCGAACGTTTTGGTATCCAGGTTGAGCGATTTCATCACGTTCGTGACGACGCGCTTTTTATCGTCCTCGTCATAGATGGTGAAAGCGGTCTCAAAGCCGAGCAGGTCGACATGGCGCCGCAGGATGCGCAGGCAGGCGGTATGGAACGTATAGGCCCAGACGGCGGAGGCGGATTCTTCATCTCCCAGCGCGGCCTGCAGGCGCTCGTGCAGCTCGCGCGCGGCCTTGTTGGTGAACGTGATCGCGATGACCTCCCACGGCTTTGCCGGATGCATGGCGCACAGCCGCTCCGCGTGTTCCCGATTTTCCGGCTGGGGGGCGGTCAGGTATTCGGTGAGGAACAGCAGGTCCTCCTCGGTGGCGCCTGCAGGCGCATAGGAGCTGTCCAGCCCCTCGCCAAAGCGCAGGATATTGATGATGCGGTTGATGAGCACGGTGGTTTTGCCGCTACCCGCGCCCGCAAGGATAAGCAGCGGCCCCTCGGTGGCAAATACCGCCTCGCGCTGCTTTTCGTTCAGGGAAGAAAAGCGCTGCTCTATAATGGCGCGCCGTATGGACGCGTACTTCAGGTCGAATTTGGTCGGTTCCATAGGTTTCCTCGTTTCATGATGGAGATACAAAACCAGTATAGCATAAAAACAGAGGGAAAACAAATGTTCCCGTTCCGACCCTGCGGGAGTGCCGCAGGATGATAAAATCTCCTTTCTTGTATTTTTGTGGAATAAAAATAGGCATTTGTGGAGTTTAACTCAACAAATGGTGAGTGTAAACGCACAAAAGTAGAATAGCATGATATTTTTATCGGGGCATTACATGGGTAGACTTATTACCATGAGGTGATAAGAATGGATTTCAGGCATTCCGATAAATACAGGAAGCTCGGGCTTAATGTCGCATACTACCGGAAGGACCGGCATTTCACGCAGGAAGGACTGGCGGAGGTAATCGATGTGGACCGGTCCACGATCGCGAAAATCGAGGGCGCGACAGCAGGTGCGTCAATGGATACCCTGTTCGATATCGCGGACGCGCTGGAGCTCCCTGCGTATAAGCTGCTGGAATTCCGCGATTGATATGCTGGCGCGGACCAAAACGCCGATAAAAAAACCGCCCTGGACAGGGCGGTTTTTTTCAGGCAAAGCCCAGCAAAAGGCTCGCGGTATGCACGATAAAGCACAGCGCACAGCCGAAAACTGTGGGCAGGGCGATGGCGGCAAGCGTCCATTTGACGCTGCGGCATTCCTTCCAGATCGTCAGGCAGGTGGTGGAGCAAGGCCAGTGTGCAACGGCAAAGAACAGCGTGCAGAGCGCGGTTGTCAGCGTCCAGCCGTTGGCGAGCAACAGGGTATGGAACGAGGCAAGGTCTGCGATGTCCGCAAGCGTACCGGTTGCCAGATAGCCCATCACGATCAGCGGCATGACCAGCTCGTTGGCGGGGAAGCCCAGCACGAAAGCCAGCAGGATGACTCCATCCAGGCCGAGCAGCCGCGCAAAGGGGTCGAGGAAAGCAGTCAGATGGCTGAAAACCGGAATGCCGCCGACCGTGATATTGGCGAGCAGCCAGATCACCAGCCCAGCGGGCGCGGCGACCGCTGCCGCCCGACCCAGGACGAACAGGGTGCGGTCGAATATACTGCGCAGGATGACCCTGCCGATCTGCGGCGCACGGTAGGGGGGCAGCTCGAGGGTGAAGGAGGAGGGCACCCCTTTCAGTATCGTCGCGGAGAGCAGGCGGGAGGCGGCGAGCGTGAGCAGCACGCTGCCTGCGATGACCGTGGTCAGCAGCAGGGAGCCGCCGGCGGCGCTGCCGGCAAAAAAGACCGAGCAGAGGAAGATCAGCAGCGGGAAGCGCCCGTTGCAGGGGGCGAACGAGTTGGTGAGCATGGCGATCAGACGCTCGCGCGGGGAGTCGATGATGCGGCAGCCGACAACACCGCAGGCGTTGCATCCAAACCCCATGCACATGCTTGGGGAAAAAGTGGATGCGAACTTTTTGTTCGTTTTTTTATATAGTGAAAAGGAGGAGCTTGACTCACTCCGGCAGGAAAAAGGCAGTCCGCCACAAGCTCAAGCGCCAGCATGCACGGCATCGAGCGTTATTTTGGGGCAAAGAGGCGGAGAAAGTGCGGGAAATGCTGTGTTTGCCGCGGAAAACCGTAATCAGGAAGGTGTTATATACATATTATAGATATGTAAGAACCTGTACGAGTAAAAGGATGCAAAAAGGAGGTATGCGCATGACTGACTCCAAGCCCAAAGCGCGTCCGGCACAGCACAGCAGTACCTTACTGGAGTTGCTGGAGAACGTGATCGCCGCACAATTTGAAATGGAGAAAACAGCTACATAAGCGGTCGTGACCGTTCGCAGGCGGAAAACGAAGGGAGGAGGCTCGCTTGCATGATCGTATTGCCGCCAACCGGGCGGTACTATATCTGCGGCTGAGCCGCGATGACGCCAACCGGGGTGAGAGCGAGAGCATCCATAACCAGCGTGCCCTGCTGCGGGAGTATGCCGCACGGCAAGGCTTCTCTATGGCGGACGAGTATGTAGACGACGGGTGGCCGGGGACGAACTTCGACCGCCCTCGCTTTCAGGACATGCTGCGCGATATGGAGCAGCACCGGTTCGACATCGTGCTGGTCAAGGACCTGTCCCGCTTGGGGCGCGATTATATCCAGATCGGACGATATATAGAGCTGGTGTTCCCAGAACACGGCGTGCGTCTGATCGCGGTCAATGACGGGCTCGATACCGCGCGGGCGGATACCGATATGGCGCCGTTCCGCAATGTTGTCAATGAGATGTATGCGCGCGATACCAGCCGGAAAATCCGCAGCGCCTTGCGCGCGAAAATGCAGGAAGGGAAATTCGTCGGGAATTTCGCACCCTATGGGTATCAAAAAGACCCCAGGGATAAAAACCATCTGATTCCGGACGGGTATGCGGCGCAGATCGTGCGGCAGATCTTTATTTGGGCGGCGGCGGGCTCCCGTCCGGCGGAGATCGCGCGGAGGCTGGGTGAGCGCGGGGAACCGCCGCCCGCATTATACCGCTGCCAGGCGCATCCTGAGCTGAATCCGGACTGCTACTCAAAGCACAAGGAATGGACTGCGGGCGGTGTCAGCCGGATCCTGCGGGATACGGTCTATCTGGGCTGTATCGCGCAGGGGAAGACGGATAAGATCAGCTTCAAGAGTAAGAAAACGCGGGAAAAGCAGCCGGAGGAATGGATCGTTGTACCGGAACGGCATGAGCCGCTGGTCTCGGTGCAGACCTTTGAGACGGTACAGCACCAGCGCGCGTCCCGCCGCTGTGGCCGGAAAGGGACGTTTGAAAATCTCTTTTCGGGCCTGGCGTTTTGTATGGACTGCGGCAAGGCCATGTCCACGGTCGGTACGCGGAAAAAGGGTTCGGCCGCGAATCTGGCCTGCGGCGCATACAAGCTGCACGGCACATCGGCCTGCTCTAATCATTTTATCGCGTATGAGAGCCTGTATCGCTGCGTGCTGGAGGCGGTGCGCCGGTATGCCTGTCTGTCCGAGAAGGAATGCGACGACCTGTTTGAACGCCTGAACCGCCGCCTGCGGTTGGCCGAGCGGGAACAGGAAGCCGGACGCGAGCGGGAGTGGCTGGATCAGGAACTGGCCCGTATGCAGCGCCTGGTCGCACAGCTTTATGAGGATCGTTCAGCGGGCAGGATAGGAGGGACAAATTTCTATCCGCTGCTCGAAAGATACGAACAGAAAACGGCCCAGCTGCAAAAACAGCGCGATGCGTTGCAGCCGGATGCCGGAGATGCGGGCCTGTGGCAGCAGCAGGAGCATCTGCGCGCCCTGATCCGCCAGTATAAGGATATCGACGAGTTGACGCCGCCGTTGCTCTTTGAACTGATCGGGCGGATCGAAGTAGGGCAAGGTACATACGAAAAAACAGAAAGGGGTAGGGCCAAACGGCAGAAGCTCTCGATCTCTTTCCGTTTTCTGCCCGAGCCCTGTGAAGTGGAATGGATTGAATAAGCGGGGCATGCCGATGAAGATCGGATACGTCCCGCTTTCTATTGAATCGGGGATACGCAAAACGGGCGTCCGGCTCAACGCCGGACGCCCGTTCCATTTCCCGAATGTATCAGAGGAAAATATATTTGAGGATAAACAGGACCGCCAGTACATACATCAGCGGCGCGACCTTTTTCCCCTTGCCGGCCGCCAGGTTGAGCAGCACATAGGAGATAATGCCCATGGAGATGCCCTCGGAGATGCTGTAGAACAGCGGCATCGAAAGAATGGCGAGGTAAGCCGGAATGGCATCGGTCAGGTTGTCCAGATCGAAGCGGATTTCCGTCACCGTGCCAACCATCAGGAAGCCGACCATGATGAGCGCGGGCGCGGTGGCGAACGAGGGGATCGCGGTGAAAATCGGCGCGAACAGGGTGGATACCAGGAACAGGCCGGCGGTGACGAGGGCGGTCAGGCCGGTACGGCCGCCGACCGCAACGCCGGAGGCGGATTCGACGAACGTCGTCGTGGTCGAGGTGCCGAGTACCGCGCCGGCGGAGGTCGCAATTGCGTCGGACAGCAGGGCGGGCTTGATGCGGGGCAGCTTACCATCCTTATCCAGCATATCCGCCTTGGTGGCAACGCCGATCAGCGTACCCAGGGTATCGAAGATATCTACAAACAGGAACGAGAAGATCACAACGATAAAATTGATGATGCCGACCGTGCTGAAGTCCACGTTGAAGCACTGGCCGAACGTCAGGCCGAGCTTGGTGAAATCGGTCATGCCAAACGCGGGGAACAGGGAGTAGAAGCCCGCTTCCGCGTCTGGAACATACAGGCCGACCCCCTGACAGGCCATGCCAATGATCCAGGTCAGCAGGATGCCGAACAGGATAGCGCCCTTGACCTGATGGATATACAGCACGGCGGTGATAAACAGGCCGACCAGCGCGAGCAGCGCGCAGATGCCAGCGGTATGGAAGTTATCCGTAAAGCTGGTGATGGTAACGAGCGTGGAGGAATCCACGGACAGCCCCGCGTTCTGTAGGCCGATAAAGGCGATGAACAGGCCGATGCCCACGGAAACGCCGCGTTTGAGCGTCAGCGGGATCGCATTGAAGATCGCCTCGCGCACATTGGTCAGCGAGAGGACGACAAAGATCAGACCCTCGACAAAGACGGCGAGCAGCGCGACCTGCCAGCTGTAGCCGTAACCGGCAACGACCGTATACGCCATAAAAGCGTTCAAGCCCATGCCGGCGGACAGGGCAAACGGCAGGTTGGCCATCAGCGCCATGCACACCGTGCCGATGAACGAAGCCAGCGCGGTAGCGAGCAGGACGGCGGTCGGGTCCATGCCGGTCGAACCGAGAATGCTTGGATTGACCGCGAGGATATACGCCATGGTCATAAACGTGGTGACGCCGGCCATGACCTCGGTCCGGACGGTGGTCTTATTATCGGACAGCTTGAATACTCTTTCCAACATTTTGTTTTTCAGCCCCTTTTCTTTCTCTGGTTTCCCTTTCTTATTTGCCGTCGTAGGATACGACGGTCGCCAGCGGATAGTCTTTCAGACGGTCGCGCCCATGCAGGCCCTTCAGCTCCAGCAGGCAGACGATCTTGACGACCTTTGCGCCGAGCTGCTCCAACAGATGCGCCGCCGCCTCCAGCGTGCCGCCGGTCGCGATCAGGTCGTCGATCAGGACGACACGCATGCCGGGCTTGATATCGTCCTTATGGACCTCGATTGTGGCGGTGCCGTACTCTAGGCTGTAGGTCGCCCCGACTGTCTCGCGGGGCAGCTTGCCCTCCTTGCGGATGGGGATGAACGGCTTGTGCAGTTTGTACGCGATTGGCATACCGAACAGGAAGCCGCGGGATTCCAGACCCGCGACCACATCGAACGGCTCCCCCTCGAGCAGCGCGGCCATCTCGTCGACCGAAAGCTGCAGACCGTCCGCGCTGCCGATGGCGGTGGTGATGTCGCGGAAGATCACGCCCGGTTCGGGAAAATCCGGAATGCTGGTGATATACGGTTCTATTTTGCTCATGCTTCCTCCTTCTTTGGTGCGGGCGGTGCGGCCCGCGGTTTTTGTGGCTGGTTTCCCCCTGTCTGCGGCGGACGCGCGCCCGAATGCCACGACCGCGCCGCATACAAATTAATTGTAACAAATCTTTCGCACTTTACAAGAGCTTTATTTGCCGAAATACGACAAGATATCCGTTTTTATTTTTATATGTCAGATTGGGCGGCAGGGGTTGCACAGCGTATGGTTTGTCAGACACATTTTGATTTGATATAATATGTATCAAGTCTAATCTGCAATCTTAATCAGAACCTGCGTCATGTATTCTTTTTCGTTGGCAATCATATAGTCTGTAAGCTCGCGCTCAAAGGAATATCCTGTAAGCTGTAGATTGTGTTCGTTGGCATAATTTAGCATTTTTTTATATAATTCAGGAAGTCTGTCCCATCCACCTTTTAGATAGCCGCACAGATACGCTCCCTTTGGCCTTATCATAAAACCGCTTTGCTTTTTATGTTCCATTATCACCGTATATAAGCCGTCATATTTGTCAAATTGTCCCTCCTGAAGCTTATATAGAGAGATATAGCTCCCTACGCCTGAGCGATACTGTTCTGGCGGCCAGATACTTTGAACATATGTAAAGACTTTGATAAGGTTATCCTCCTCAAATTCATAAGGGACGGTCAACAGATATTCTTTTTTCAGATAAACTATTTCTATATGGATATCGCTGATTTGCTGGCAAAGTAAAAGATGTTCTTTTTTCTGGCTTAGAACAGACTTGACCGCTTTCAGCTTTCGGATTTCCGCATCAATTTCCCGTTGCTTGACAGAAACAATTTCAAGGAATTTCTGTTCGTCAAAGGAATGGATAAATGCTTTGATCTCCGCAATGCTCAGATTGAGTTCTTTCAGCATACGGATATATTCAAAATCTATGCTCTGTGAATAGTCATAATATCGATATCCGTTCTCCCCCTTGTAGCGTGGAGAAAACAAACCGATATAATCGTAATAATGCAACGTCCTTTTATTGACATTGTGTAATTCTGCGAACTGTGCGGTTGTAAGCCGTATGGTTTTATTTTCCATAAATTACCTCGTTGACATTACACTTACTGTATAGTTTATGATAAGTATATGCCAAATGAAAGCAAAAGGAAAGGGGTTTGACCGGATATGGAAAATAACATAAAATTAAGAGAGTTAAAGAAAGAAGATGTACCAGCATTGGAAGATGTGATAAGAAAAACATGGAATTATGACAGATTTGCAACCCCAAAGACAGCTCGTAAGCTTGCAAAAGTCTATCTTGCAACCTGTTTGACAAATCAGACCTATACGCGAGTTGCGGAAGTCAACGGTGTTCCTGTGGGACTGATTTTGGGAAAGGATATAGAAAAACATCACTGTCCGCCGAAATATCGCCTGCGCCAAATATCCGCATTATGCGGATTGCTGATTTCTAAAGAGGGGCGTGAAATACTGAATTTCTATAAGAATGTGGACGATATAGACAACCGGCTCTTAAGACAGTGCAGCAAAGACTATAAAGGGGAGCTTGCCCTGTTTGCCCTGTCCCCCGAATATAGAGGGCTTGGGATCGGGAAAATGCTGTTCCGCTGTTTATTAGCCTATATGGAAAGCCGGAGTATTAGCGATTTCTATCTTTATACCGATACAAGCTGTAATTTCGGATTTTATGAGCATCAGGGCATGGTACGCCAACAGCAGTACAAACACCTTGTCCATATGAAAGGACAAAAAGGCGAATTGGAATTTTATCTTTATGATATGGCGGTATAAAATCATAAATTTTGATTTTACCTGAATTTATTTGCTTTCGAAAAGGTTAGCATGAATAAAAAACGAAACAGAGAAAAGGGACGACGGATATGGATAAGAAAACAGGCGGTGCAAGGGCGTATATGGGGATACTGCTGTCCGGCGTTTTGGCCGGCATGATGATCTCGGTTGGCGGGACGGTATATTTATCGGTGGACAGCAAGGTGGTCGGCGCTTCGCTGTTCAGCATCGGATTGTTTTTTGTGGTTTCCATGCGGCTGTGGCTGTATACCGGCAAGATCGGGTATCTGTTCCGCGGCGGACACGACTATGCCGCGAAGCTGCTGCTGACGCTTGCGGGAAATTTTGCGGGCGCATTCGGCACAGCGCTGCTGCTTCGGCAGACGCGCGCAGCGGCAAATCTGGTTGGACGCGCGGCTGAGTTGAGTGCGGTAAAGCTGCAGGACGAGCCGGTCAGCGTTTTTATCCTAGCGGTGTTCTGCGGCGTGCTGATGTACATTGGCGTGAATGGGTTTGGCGTTTTTGAGCTTGCGCTGGGCAAATACGCTGCGGTATTTTTGGCCGTTGCAGTGTTCATCCTTTCCGGCTTTGAGCACTGTGTTGCCAATATGTTTTATTATTCGCTGGCCGGCGTGTGGGACAGCGGGCAGGCGTGGCTGTCCATGGCGGTCATGGTACTGGGTAATTCGGCAGGTTCGGTCGTTGTGGCGGAGGGATACCGCGCCGCACAGAAGCTGCAGGACGCGGCATAACTCCACATAATAACACGAAAAAGCGCTTCGACACGCAGGGACCGTGCCGGAGCGCTTTTAAGGATACTATATAGCAGGCCGGCCGTTTTTATAGGACGGAATCGGGACATTGCGGATTGTTTCGAGCGTGTATCAGACGAATAAGTAGGTATAATCACAGTAAGGCTTAAAGTACAAGCCTTGATCGCGATAGTTATAGATAAACTTTTTCAGCATAAATTTGCAGAGCATAGCACGCGGTTCAACGGCTCTTGCGAAGGCTTAGCGAACATTTTAAGCGTGCTTAACATTGCCGCGCGGACAGGAAAACCGCCTGCGGCTGGTCGCCGCAGGCGGTTGGGAAAGCCTGTTTGCGCGTTATTTCATGTAACCGCCCTGCATGGGGGATACCGCGTGCTCGGAGAAGATCTTGAGCACGCCGGAGGTGTATTTCGCCGGCTTCGGCTGCCACTTGGCGCGGCGCGTGGCCAGGATTGCCTCCATTTCGGCGGGCGTTTTTTCCTCGCCGTTCACACCGACGATCGCAAGCACGCGCGCGGGGATATCGATGCGGATAAGGTCGCCCTCCTCGACCAGCGCGATCGGGCCGCCGCTGGCCGCCTCGGGCGAAACGTGGCCGATGGACGGGCCGGTGGACGCGCCGGAGAAGCGTCCGTCCGTGATCAGGGCGATCGAGCGACCAAGCTCCTTGTCGGACGAAATCGCCTCCGAGGTGTAGAACATTTCAGGCATGCCGGAGCCCTTGGGGCCTTCGTAGCGGATGAACACCGCGTCGCCGGGCTGGATTTTGTGGGTCAGGACCGCGTCGATCGCCTCTTCCTCGCTGTCGAATGGGCGGGCGCGCAGCGTCGCCTGGAACATCTCCTTGGGGCAGGCCGTATGCTTGATGACCGCCCCTTCGGGCGCGAGGTTGCCCTTAAGAATCGCGATCGCGCCGTCCGTGCCGATCGCCTTGTCAAATGGGTGAATAACGTCGTCGCGGGTCACGCCGTGCGCGGCGCAGTATTCGTCGCACTTGTCATAGAAGCCGTTGGCGCGCAACTCTTCCAGGTTTTCGCCCAGCGTTTTGCCGGTGACGGTCATCGCGTCGAGGTGCAGCATGGACTTGATCTCCTCCATGATGCGCGGCACGCCGCCCGCGTAATAGAAATACTGCGCCGGCCACTTGCCCGCCGGACGGATATCGAGCAGATAATGCGCGCCGCGGTGCATGCGGTCAAACAGCTCGGCGTCCAGCTCGATGCCGAACTCATGCGCAATCGCAGGCATATGGATGAGCGAGTTGGTGGAGCCGGAGATCGCCGCATGCACCATGATGGCGTTCTCGAACGACTCGCGCGTGACGATATCGCGCGGCTTGAGACCGGCTTGCGCAAGACGCATGACCTGCTCGCCCGCGCGGCGCGCAACGTCGCGCAGGTCCTCGCAGGTGGCGGGCATGAGCGCCGAACCGGGCAGCATCAGGCCGAGCGCCTCGCCCATGACCTGCATGGTGGAGGCGGTACCCATGAACGAGCACGCGCCGCAGGAGGGGCAGGCGTGCTGCTTGTAATAGGTGAGCTGTTCCTCGGTGATCTCGCCGCGCTGGCACATGGCGCTGTATTTGCCGATCTGTTCGAGCGTCAGCAGGTCGGGACCCGCATCCATGACGCCGCCCGTGACCAGGATGGAAGGCATATTGACGCGGCCGATCCCCATCAGGTGCGCGGGTACCGCCTTGTCACAGGAGGCCACAAAAATACCGCCGTCAAACGGCGTCGCGCCCGCGTGTATCTCGATCATGCTGCAGATCGTGTCACGCGAGGCGAGCGAATAGTTGATGCCGTCATGCCCCTGCGCCATACCGTCGCAGATATCCGTGGCAAAATAGCGGGCGGGCCGGCCGCCCGCCTGCTTGACGCCATCCGCCGCGCGGTCAACCAGCTCAAGCAGATGAGCGCTGCCCGGGTGGCTGTCGCCGAATGTGCTCTCGATCATGATCTGGGGCTTGGACAGATCCTCCACCGTCCAGCCCATGCCCATGCGCAGCGGGTCCTGCTCCGGCGCGAGCTTGCGAATCTCCTGACTTATCATACCAGTTCCGCTCCTTTTCTCTCAAACGTGTTTTGCCTGATTGTTTTACGCACCCATCAAATTCATCTGATGACTTTAAGCTTATTATAGGCGCTTCCAGTAGGACAAGTCAATAATTAAAACAAAAAATCGGGAAAATAACACAAACAAAAAATAAAGAAGATGGAATATATCTGATGATTTGGGGAGGAAATGCTGGGAAGTGCTTGCGCGCGCCGGTCGGTTGGGATACAATAGAGACAGGAAAGGAGGCGGCACCATGGCGGAGGATAACCGGTCGCTGGCCGGCCAGACAGCGGACGCGCTGATCGCATATATCGTGGACAGAGGGCTGGAGCAGGGGGACCGGCTGCCCAACGAAAGGGAACTGTCCGGCCTGCTGGGAGTGGGGCGCAGCACGCTGCGGGAAGCGGTGCGCATGCTGTCCTCGCGCAATATCCTGGAGGCGCGGCAGGGGGCGGGGGTGTTCGTCAGCGGGAACACCGGCGTATCGGACGATCCGCTGGGCTTCACTTTTATCCGTGATAAACAGAAGCTGGCTGCCGACTTGGTGGAGTTCCGCATGATGCTCGAGCCCCGTGTTGCCGCGTTGGCCGCGCTGCGCGCTACCCCCGCGCAGGCGGACGAGCTGGCCGCGCTGGCGCTGGCCGTCGAGCAGCGGTATGCTGCCGGCGCGCGGCACACGCAGGAGGACGCCGCGTTCCATGCCAAGCTCGGCAAGCTGAGCGGCAATGTGGTGATTCCGAATCTGGAGCCGATCATTCTGGGGGCGATCGATCTGTTTATCGACCTGACGGACGCACGCCTGAAGGAAGAAACGATCAGCTCGCATCGTGCCATCGTGGAGGCTGTCCGTGCAAACGACCCGATTGCCGCAGAGGATGCAATGACGCTGCACCTGGTCTATAACCGGAACCGCCTGCGCGGGCTGCTGGCACGGGATGGGCAAACAGGGGATACAAAAGAGCGGCGGTAAGTTTTTACCGCCGCTCTTTGGCTGGCGTGGGTGTGGTTATAGAGGTCCCGTCTGCGCGCTGAAGCATGTCTGGAGCAGGGCGGTGCAGCCGGCTGTGATATCCAGCCAGGTCTGCTCAAAGTCGCGGGTGTACCAGGGATCGGCAACATCGCGGGGCTGGGCGGTGAAATCAAGCAGCAGGCACAGTTTATGGTCAGGATCGCTGCCGCAGATGCGGCGCATCGCCTCGAGGTTGCGGCGGTCCATGCCGATCAGAAGGTCGTAGGTCTGGTAGTCCGCCGCCTGCAGCAGGCGGGCGGTTTTTCCGTCACATCGTATCCCGTGCTCGGCCAGCTTGCGGCGCGCTGGCGGGTAGACGGGATTGCCGAGCTCCTCCGCACTCACAGCAGCGGAAGCGACTTGCGCGCAGCCGGACAGGCCGGCGCGCTGCAGCAGGTCGTTCATTACGAACTCGGCCATGGGGCTGCGGCAGATATTGCCGTGGCACACGAATAATATTTTTGTCATTCTTTATAACTCCTGAGATCTGATTAAAGGCCTTGAACCTCTTTGTTAAGTGCAGATATTGCTAACTTTTTGTTATAATCAAATATACGCGATGGCGCCGCGCCTGTCAAGCGGCTGCGGCCGCATACACTTTTTCCATAAGCACATGCTTAGGCTTTGCTTGCCGCAGGCGTGCGCCCGCTGGAACGCATGGTCGAGCTGGAAGGCCACGCGCGGCAGATAGCCGGCATCCTCCAGCAGCGTGAACAATGGGAAGAAGATCGCCATGGGCGGCAGCATGACAGATACGACGGTCGCCAGCACGCGCCATACGCCATCGGCCAGCATGGAAACAACAAAGGGAGGAAGCCCGAGCGCGGACAAGCCGGCCGCGATCGGCGCGGTCAGGCCCAGCAGGTGCGTGCCGAGCCATTCGCTTGGCACATTTGCGCCGAACAGGGTGATATAAAAGACCAGGGCGAGCAGGAGGAGCATGAGCGGGATTCCCAGGCGGCGGCTCATCAGGATGCGGTCGAGCTGCCGGTCGCGGGCGCAGGCAGCCTCCGGTACCTGGACACAGGTGAGGGCGATCTCCTCCGCGCGCAGCGCGGCCGCGGCGGTTACCATGTCGTCGAATTGCTGTCCGGTCAGGCCGCCGGGCGGGTGCAGCGCGAGCGTGGCAAGCGCTTCGCCGCGTGTACCGCCCACCCGCTGCAGCGCGTTTTCGATCACATCCGGATAGCGGATCGCAGCGACCGGACCGGACGCATCGTTTTCCAGCACGCAGCATACCGCCTGCGTGAGCTGCGGCAGGCCGCGTCCGCGCCGCGCAGCGCAGGGGACGACTGGAATGCCCAGCTCGCGCTGCAGGGCTTCGGTGTTGATTCGGATACGCTTTTTGCGCGCTTCATCCATCAGATTGAGGCAGAGTACGGCGTTCGGCATGACCTCGAGTACCTGCAGGACCAAAATCAGATTGCGTTCCAGGCAGGTCGCGTCCGCAACAAGGATGGCTGCGTCCGCATCGCCGGAGGCGAGGAAATCGCGGGCAACGCGCTCCTCAGAGGAGCGGGCGCGCAGGGAATAAGTACCGGGCAGGTCGACCAGCGTCAGGCCTGTATCGCCGCAGCGCATCACGCCGTATGCGTTTGCAACGGTTTTGCCGCTCCAGTTCCCAGTGTGCTGGCGGCTGCCGGTGAGCGCGTTGAACACCGTCGATTTGCCTACGTTCGGGTTGCCGGCCAGCGCGACCACCGGCGCTCCGGTGCGCTGCCTCAAGGGACCACCCCGACTTCGATCTGTGCGGCGTCGCTTTTCCGCAGGGCGATGACCGCGCCGCGGATCAGGTAGGCGGTGGGATCACCCGCGGCGGCGCGCTGTATGCAGGTCACCCGCGTCCCGTCAACCAGGCCGAGATCCTGCAGGCGGCGGCGCATTCCGCCCGAGAGGTGTAACGTGCGCACGCGCGCGCCCATCCCTTCCGGCAGGTCGGGCAGCGGGAAAAAGGTTTCATGGTTCATGCTATCATTCCCTATTTAGGATTTGGCCGCGCTTTCCGCAGGGAAAGGGCGGTTACTTCATGCTATGCGGCGGGAGGGCGGCGTGACATCCGGAGCGCGGCAAAACCCCGCGCCGCAGCGGAGCGCAAAAAAGAAAAACGCCGCGTCAGCGGCATTTTTCGGTCGTATCAGGGTTATTCGGCGGAGGATAGCATCAGCTTGATGCGGTTCTCTTGGTTTATTTTTGACGCGCCGGGGTCGTAATCGACCGCGACGATGTTCGCCTGCGGATACAGTTCTCGGATTTTTCGGATCATCCCTTTGCCGGCAATGTGGTTGGGCAGGCAGCCGAACGGCTGGGTGCAAACGATATTGGTCACGCCCTCGGTAATCAACTCGACCATCTCGGCGGGCAGCAGCCAGCCTTCGCCCATTTTTACGCCCGGCCCGATGATGTCGAGCGCTTTTTTGCGCACCTCTTCAAACGGCATGGGCGGGCGGAAGTTGCCGTCCCGCTTCATCAGGCGGATGATATCCGCCTGCTTGCTGAGCAGGAACTGGTAAATCACCTTATAGGTCGCGGCGCGCGCCCCCGAGCGGCCGTATAGCTCATGGTCGATGACCGAGTTGTAGACTGAGTACATACAGAAGTCCATCAGGCCGGGGAGGACAGGCTCGCAGCCCTCGGAGAGCAAAAACGCTTCCAACTGGTTGTTGCCGAGCGGGGAGAATTTGACATAAATCTCGCCCACGATGCCGACCATCTTCTTTTTTTGCGATTTGTCCAGCTTGATCTTGCCGAAAACCTGCAGCACATACCGGTACAGGTGCTTGACTTCGCCGTAGCGGATGATGCGGTCGCTGGTAAAGCGCGAGGTGACCGCGCTCATGCAGATGTCGATCGCCTTATCGGTCGAGCCGGGAACGCATTCATAAGGGCGGCACTGGTTGGCGACCATCATGATCAGATCGCCGATCAGCAGCGCGTAGGCGATCTGCATGACCATAGTTTTGGTCAGCTTGAAGCCGGGGTTGATGTCCGCCTCGAGTCCAGCGAAGTTGAGCGATATGACGGGAATAAACCCGTATCCGTTTTTATCCAGCGCCTTGCGCAGCAAATGGATATAGTTGGAGGCGCGGCAGCCGCCGCCCGTCTGCGGTAGAATGAGCGCGACCTTATGGATGTCATACTTGCCGGATTCGATCGCGTCCAGCAGCTGGCCGATGACCAGCAGGGCCGGATAGCAGGTGTCGTTATGCACGTTGCGCAGACCCTGCTCCGCGATGTTCGGGCCTTCGGTATGCAGCAGCTCCATGTTGTAGCCGTAGTTTTTCATCAGGCGGCACATCAAGCCGAGCTGGACTGGCAGCATGTTGGGTACCAGGATGGTATAATCCTTGCGCATTTCCTCAGTGAACCGCGGCCGCTCCGGAGGGTTAGCTGATATGTTGTTGTTCTGCAAGCTTTCTGCCCTCCTCTACTGCGGCCAGCATGCTGCGGATGCGGATTTTGGCCGCGCCCAGGTTGCTGATCTCGTCAATTTTAAGCTGTGTATAGATTTTGCCGCCGTCTTCACAAATAGCGCGCATTTCGTCCGTTGTGATCGCATCGATGCCACAGCCGAACGATACGAGCTGGATGAGCTGCGCGTTTTCCTTGCGTGTGACATACTTCGCCGCGCCGTACATGCGGGAATGGTAGGTCCACTGGTTGAGCACATGGACCTCCGGTACCTTGGCAAGCTGCCAGACCGCGTCCTCGGACACGATAACCATGTTGAATGAAGCAATGAGCTGGTCGATGCCGTGGTTGATCTCAGGATCGACGTGGTACGGCCGGCCTGCGATGACCGCGATATCCAGCCCGTGCGTGTCCGCGTAGGCGATGGCCTTCTGCCCCTCGATGCGGATCTGTGCATAATAGTCCGCCAGCGCCTGATACGCGGCCTGGGACGCAGCGGCCACCTGCTTTTTCTTCAGTCTGGGGTATTTCCCGCAAAAGTACTTGACCGCCTGCTGGACAAAGCGCTTGGGTTCGGTCAGTTCAAAATACGGCATCATAAAGTCAAAGTCCTGCAGCGCGCTCACGTTGGCCTTGAGCAGCTCGGGATAATAGGCCACAACCGGACAGTTGTAGCAGTTGGTGGCGCGGCCCTCGTCGATGTTATAGGTCATGCAGGGATAGAAAATCGCGTCCACACCCTTGTCGAGCAGGTTTTCGATATGCCCGTGCATCAGCTTGGCCGGATAGCAGACCGTGTCCGACGGGATGGAGTGCTGCCCGCGCATATACATATCGCGCGTGGATACGTCGGACAGTACGGTTTCAAAGCCGAGCGCGCGCAGGAATGTGGTCCAGAACGGCAGCAGCTCATACATATTCAGGCCGAACGGGATGCCGATTGTGCCATTCGGCATGGGCTTACCGCTCGGCTCGCCCATGCTCTTGAGCTTTTCGAGCTTCCATTTATACAGGTTGGGCAGCTCGGCCTTCTTTGTGCCGCCGAGCGGCCGTTCGCAGCGGTTGCCCGAGATGAACCGCCGCCCGCCGCCGAAATCGTTGACCGTCAGGCTGCAGTGGTTCTCGCACAGGCCGCAGCGCGCGGATTTGACCGTGTGGCGGAAATGGGAAAGCACGTCCATGCCAATCAGCGTGGTTTTAGCGGGACGGTTGTCCTTGGCGTGCAGCGCGGCGCCGTATGCGCCCATCAGGCCGGAGATCGCGGGACGGGTCACGTCGCGGCCGATCTCCTGCTCGAACGAGCGTAGGATGGCGTCGTTGAGGAAGGTGCCGCCCTGCACCACGATGTGCTGGCCGAGGTCATCCGGCGAGTGAGCGCGGATGACCTTGTACAGCGCGTTTTTGACGACCGAAACCGACAGGCCGGCCGAGATCGCGTCGATGCCCGCGCCGTCCTTCTGCGCCTGCTTGACCGACGAGTTCATGAATACCGTGCAGCGCGAGCCAAGGTCGATCGGGTGCTGGGCGAACAGGCCGAGCTTGCAGAATTCCTCGATTGAATAGCCCATCGAGCGGGCAAAGGTTTCGATGAACGAGCCGCAGCCGGACGAGCAGGCCTCGTTGAGCGAAATATTATCAATGCATTTGTTGCGGATCTTGAAGCATTTGATATCCTGCCCGCCGATATCGATGATGAAGTCCACGTCCGGACAGAAGTGGCGCGCCGCGCGGAAGTGCGCGACCGTTTCGACCAGGCCGAAATCCACGCCGAAGGCGTTCTGGATGAGCGCCTCGCCGTAGCCCGTGACTGCGCTGGACACGATATGCACGCGGTCGCCGCACAGCTCATAGAGCTTGGTGAGCTGCTCGCGGATCACGTCGGCCGGATTGCCCTTATTGGACTGGTAATGGTGGAACAGGATCTGATGGTCTTCACCGATTAATACCAATTTGGTAGTTGTTGAACCGCAATCGATGCCCAGATAAGCGTCGCCCTGATAAACGGTCACGTTTTCCGTCATTACGTCGTGTACCCCGTGGCGGCGCTTGAAGGCCTGGTATTGCTCATCGTTTTCAAACAGCGGCGGCAAGTATTGGGCCACCAGAGGCGCGGCCGCGGCCTTTTCCAGCGCTTCCAGCAGGGAATCGACGGAATAGGTGGAGCGGGTGTCTTTGGCATATTCCGCCGCGCCCGCCGCGATAGCATAGGGGGCGAGCGCCGGAAAATGCGCATGGTCGTCGTCGAGCTGCAGGGTTTTCTGGAATTGTCGCTGCAGGCATTTGAAGAAAAACAGCGGACCGCCGAGGAAGAGGACGTCCCCCTTGATCTCGCGCCCCTGCGCAAGCCCCGCGACCGTCTGGTTAACGACCGCCTGGAAAATGGAGGCGGCAACATCCTCCTTGCGTGCGCCCTCATTGAGCAGCGGCTGGATATCCGACTTGGCGAACACACCGCAGCGGGAAGCGATAGTATAGATACGCTCCGCGCCCTGCGCCAGTTCGTCCAGTTCGGTGGGCGTCACGTCAAGCAGGATCGCCATTTGGTCGATGAAAGCGCCCGTGCCGCCGGCGCAGGAGCCGTTCATGCGCTCCTCCAGCTGGCCGGTCAGGAAAACGATCTTCGCATCCTCGCCGCCCAGCTCGATAACCACGTCGGCCTGCGGGACATGGACGCCGACCGCCTTGCGGGTGGCGAATACCTCCTGCACAAAGTCGATACCCGACGCCTTGGCAACGCCGAGGCCAGCCGAGCCGGTGATCGCGCAGTGGATAACGGCGTCCTCACCGATCAGGCTGCGGGCATTTGTCACAAGCTCGACAGCCTTTTCGCGCACCTTGGAAAAGTGGCGCTCATAATGTTTGTGGATAATCTCCCCATCGCGCACGACAACGATCTTAACGGTCGTCGAGCCGATGTCGATTCCTACGTTTACATTCATAAGTATCCTTTTTCTCCCGTGTAAAAAACAATGCGCCGCAAGACGCATGGAAAATTGCGGCAAGATGCGTTCTGCGTTGCAGAAAACAGGGGTTTTCGCTGGGAAATGCTTTCCTGAACTGGTATAAATGGGGGAAAGCCGCCGCAAGACCGCAATCTTACTTATTTAATATATACGCGCATGGGAGAAATGTCAATCCACTGTAAAGGTGCGGGGCTGCCGAAAATACGCCTTGACAAAGCGCGTATTTTTATATAAAATAGACTGCGTAAATGAATAAATTTCCTTATCGAGAGCGGTGGAGGGAACGGCCCTGTGAAACCCGGCAACCTGCGCAAATCCATGCGTAAGGTGCCAAATCCGGCGTATGAACACGAAAGATGAGGGGGCAAAACGCACTTTTCGCTCCCAAAAGGGAGCGTTTTTTGTTGCTCTCCCGAAAAATGCAGAAAGGAATAAAATCGCTATGGCACATCATTTTTTTACATCGGAATCCGTCACGGAGGGGCATCCGGACAAGATCTGCGACCAGATTTCGGACGCAATCCTTAACGAAATCTTAACGAGCGACCCGTACGCGCGCGTGGCCTGCGAAACGACCTGCACGACCGGCATGGTACAGGTCATGGGCGAGATCTCCACGACCTGCTATGTGGATATCCCCAGGGTCGTGCGCGACACGATTCGGGAGATCGGCTACGACCGCGCCAAGTACGGCTTTGACTGCGACACCTGCGCGGTGCTGACCTCGATCGATGAGCAGTCGCCCGACATCGCTCTGGGCGTGGATAGCTCGCTGGAGCGCAAAGCGGGCGCGGCTGACGCGGACCTCGCCATCGGCGCGGGCGACCAGGGGATGATGTTCGGCTACGCGTGCGATGAAACACCCGAGCTGATGCCGCTGCCCATCTCGCTGGCGCATAAGCTGGCCAAGCGTCTGGCCGAGGTGCGCAAGAACGGCATGTTCGACTACCTCCGGCCGGATGGCAAAAGCCAGGTCACGGTCGAATATGATGAAGATGGGCAGCCGGTGCGGGTCGATACCGTTGTGCTTTCCACCCAGCACAGCCCCGAGGTGTCCCTCCAGCAAATCCGCAAGGACATGGTTGAGCAGGTGATCCGTCCGGTCATCCCGAGTCATCTGCTGGATGAAAACACCAGATACTATATCAACCCGACTGGCCGCTTTGTCATCGGCGGCCCGCAGGGAGACTCCGGCCTGACCGGACGGAAGATCATCGTCGATACCTACGGCGGCATCGGCAGGCACGGCGGCGGCGCGTTCTCCGGCAAGGACCCGACCAAGGTGGACCGTTCCGCGGCGTATGCCGCGCGCTGGGTAGCGAAGAATATCGTCGCAGCGGGGCTGGCGCGGCGCTGCGAGCTACAGTTGGCCTATGCGATCGGCGTAGCGGAGCCGGTATCCATCATGGTGGAAACGTTCGGAACGGGTGTGGTTGACGAGGGCCGGCTGGCCGAGGCCGTGCGCCGCGTGTTCGACCTGCGTCCGGCGGCACTGATCGAAACGCTTGACCTGCGCCGGCCGATCTACAAGCAGCTCGCCGCCTATGGCCACATGGGGCGCGAGGAGCTGGGCGTCAAGTGGGAGCAGACCGATAAGGCGGAGGAGCTGAAAAAGGCGTTCGACTGAACGGGCGGCCGCAGACAAAAGGACTGTTTTGGAGGCGGTAACAGATGACGGAAGAGGAAAAGATTTTTGCGGGCAAGCTGTTCGACGCGCGTACTAGGGAACTGCGGGATATCAAGCATAAGGCGCATATCCTGTGCCAGCGGTTCAATCAGATGGACGAGTATGATGCGGCGCGGCTGCCGGTCGTGCGTGAGTTTATCGGCGCGATCGGGGAAAAATATTATTTTCAGGGGCCGATTCAGTTCAACTATGGTTCGCATACCTTTATTGGGGAAAACTTTTTCTGCAATTTTAACCTAACCGTGATGGATGACGCGCGCATTTATATCGGCGATAATGTGATGCTTGGACCGAACGTTTCACTCATGGCGACCAACCACCCGCTGATTGCAGCGGAACGTACCAGCATGCGCTATCCGGATGGGCATGTTTCCATGTCCGAATATGCAGAAGATATCCATATTGGAAACGATGTTTGGATCGCAGCGAACGCTGTGGTGCTGGGCGGTGTGACGATTGGTGATGGAGCGGTCATCGGCGCGGGCAGTGTGGTGACAAAGGATATTCCAGCGGGCTACCTTGCTGTCGGCGTGCCGTGCAGACCGCTGCGCCCCATCACCGAAGCGGACTCCAAGATGGAACTGCTTTAGTAGGAAAAACAAAAAGCTCTGCCAACATACTGGCAGAGCTTTTTGTTTCAACCAGTAGAGCCGCCTGATTTCACGGCTCTACTTGCCTTACTTAAAAGATACGCCTGTATATAGCCAGTCAACGCAAATCGAAGTGCGACTTCCATTCAGCGAACAGAAGGTGCGTACTACACACATGGACCACAGGCCGGTAGATGGGTTCTGAATCCGAATGTTCATCCAGTGCATTTCGCGAGAGTGGCTGAAAAGCGTATCGTCCAGCACCATACGCGTAGTAATGGTCGTATTGTCATTCGTTTGAATATCAAATACACCTCCGTCGTAGATGCTGACGCGGCGTATATCTGCCAGCACTGAAGTGCCGGTCTCTTTTGGGCGGATCGATAACCGTATTGCATCGGCTGAAACATACTCCGCTGACAAAGTTAGCGCGTCAAGAGGAACTTCCGTCGTACTGCCGGCTTTGGACAGGTCGGCATTATACGTGATGGAGGTGCCACGCAAATTGGGGCTCACAATATCCTGCGCGGAGGTTTTAAAACGCAATTTATAAGAGGTGACGGTGTCCTCTGCTATTTCAATGGCTGGTGCAGGACCGGTATCGCCCTTTTCACCAGCCTCGCCCTTTGCGCCCTGCGGACCGGCAGGGCCGGCGGGGAGGACGAAATCCAGAGATATGCCGGTATCGGTTTCATTTGCCAAAACGCCCGCTGTATCACCGGCAGTTACCGTTCCAACGGTTACGGTGGGCGTAGCACCGGTTGCGCCTTGCGGACCGGTATCGCCCTTTTCACCAGCCTCACCTTTTACGCCCTGCGGACCGGCAGGGCCGGCGGGAAGGACGAAATCCAGAGATATGCCGGTGTCGGTCTCATTTGCCAAAACGCCCGCTGTATCACCGGCAGTTACCGTTCCAACGGTTACGGTGGGCGTAGCACCGGTTGCGCCTTGCGGACCGGTATCGCCCTTTTCACCAGCCTCACCCTTTGCGCCCTGTGGACCGGCAGGGCCGGCGGGGAGGACGAAATCCAGAGATATGCCGGTATCGGTCTCATTTGCCAAAACGCCCGCTGTATCACCGGCAGTTACCGTTCCAACGGTTACGGTGGGCGTAGCGCCGGTTGCGCCCTGCGGACCGGTATCGCCCTTTTCACCAGCCTCACCCTTTGCGCCCTGTGGACCGGCAGGGCCGGCGGGAAGGACGAAATCCAGAGATATGCCGGTATCGGTTTCATTTGCCAAAACGCCCGCTGTATCACCGGCAGTTACCGTTCCAACGGTTACGGTGGGTGTAGCACCGGTTGCGCCCTGCGGACCGGTATCACCCTTTTCGCCCTGTAGCCCTCGCTCGCCCTGTGGACCCTGTTCACCTTGCGGCCCTTGTTCGCCTTGCGGACCGGGACAGCCCATATCCCCTTGCGGGCCTTGTGGGCCTCTTTCCCCAGCAAAGCCTTGTTCACCCATCGGGCCTTGTTCTCCGGCTGGCCCACGTTCGCCAGGTTCACCTTTATCCCCTTTGGGGCCTGCTGGCCCTACAGGACCGGCGTCTCCTTTCGGGCCGGCCGGACCCCTGTCACCCTGCGGGCCCATGGGACCCGGATTGCCGCGCGGCCCCTGCGGTCCGACAGCACCTGGATCACCCTTTGGCCCCATATCACCACGGACACCTTGTGGCCCTCGCGGCCCTTGAAGCCCCATCATTCCTCTTGGACCAACAGGACCAGGGCAGCCCATTTCACCCTTTTCACCGCGGGCTCCCTGAGGTCCGCGTTCCCCCCGTGGCCCCTGTGGTCCTTGCGGCCCCTGCGGACCTTGTGGCCCCGGAATGAAATGATCTTCGCTTGACATGGAGGGGCAGCAGGATTTATATCCATAACAATTCATAATAGTCAACCTTCGCTTGAATAGATTCTCAGACTTGGAGGTAACCATATTATGCGTACGGCATTTTATTCTGGAGAACAACGCGCCTCCAAGCATTATCATTCTATTCCGGCCCTGACAGCTTTGCTCTCGCATCCTGTTTGCTGATAACACCGCAATTCAGCCTATTCGGCCCATGGGCTCATAAATGTGCGGATACGCGCGGGTGCGTATTGACTTTCCTTCATAAAAGAGGTACGCTGATGGTATTCAACCATCGGGAAGGAGAATGAATATGCAGGTATTGGAAAACAAACGGTTCAAGGTGACGGTTAACGAAATGGGCGCGGAGCTGACCAGCTTTTATAGCAAAAAGGACGGTACGGAATATATCTGGCAGGCCGATCCGGCTGCATGGAAGCGCCATGCGCCGATCCTGTTCCCAATTGTGGGGCGGCTCAAGGATAAGACCTATACAGTCAGCGGTACGGCGTATGAAATCACACAGCATGGCTTTGGCCGCGATCTGGAATGGCGTGCGAACCGCGTGGGCGATACCTGCGTGGAGTTCCTGCTGCAACAGAGCGAATATACGAAAAAAATGTATCCGTGGGACTTTGCCTGTACGGTGCGCTATACGCTGGAGGGCGCGACGCTGAAAAAGGAGCATGCGGTCCGCAACCAGAGTGATACGCCGATGTACTACGAGGTCGGTGGGCATGACGCCTATACGTTGTGCTGGAAGACGGGGGAGCAGATCACGGATTACGCTGTGGAATTCGAAGGGGTGCAGGCGCTGCATCCGGTAATCACGGATGAAAACGTAATGCTGAGCAGGGAGCATGGCGACCTGCCGCTCGTGGACGGCTGTCTGCCAATCGGCAGGGAGACATTCCGCGCGGACGCGATGATCCTGGATGATTTGCCGGTACGGCGCACCTCGATTGTTTGCCGGAAAAATGACAAGCGGGTGACCATGGACTTTTCGGACTTTCCGTACTTTGCACTATGGAGCCCTTATAAGGATTTTGACGTGCCGTTTGTCTGCCTTGAGCCCTGGAGTACCCTGCCGGATGGCGGCTATCTGGATCACGCGATCGAAAACAAGGTGGGCGTGCGCGTCCTGCAGCCCGGGCAGGAAGAAACGCTTTCGTTCTCCACAACAATAACCGACTGAGGTGGAGTGGCATGAGTGCTGCGCGTGCAGGCACAGCATACGGCGGTGCGGCTTGATAGGATCGTGATTGTGCTGCGGCAAAGCGAGGCGAGGGTTAGATGGGGAAAAGAAAAGGCTTGATAATAGGGGCGATAGCGGTTCTGCTTTTAGCAGTTGCCTGCAAAGTGGCAGACGCCTACCTCTCATATCCGATTCAACCGGATATGGCCAACCTGACAGAACATATCTCAAAATTCTATAACAGAGGGAGAAAAACGGAGGTGTTCTCTCTCCAAGGTTTCAGCGGAAACAGCTTATAGCAACTTTCGGGCGTCCTGTAACTTAATTGTCACGTCAGAGGTTGAAATCCCCGAACAATTTAGCTTTCTGGTCTAAAATGCAGGAAATAACAGATTGCCAAACAGACGTGTTCCAGCCTGCTTCAAAATGCCCCCAATTAAGAATTCTGGTGTAAAAACAGGTGTCAAAAAACAGGACGGCAGTTAACAACTAACACATCAAAAGTATAAATAAGAAAACGTATCGGAAAGCCGGTCTTTGGAAACAGGGACCGGCTTTTCCCATTTCCATAGAAAGGAACGAAGCATGCACCATCAGATACCTTACCGAGCCGCGCTGACAGCGCGGTTATTTTTATGCCCGAAACCCGTTGTTCCCCCTGCCAGACCGCCGCCCAGCGTGTCTATGCAGATACACGAATAAATTAACCAGACGGAAAGGAGACGCCCATGTATTATCACACCTGCCCCTGCTGCGGGGCAAATTTAGACCCAGACGAACATTGCGATTGCCTGTCCCGTATTCGCGGCAAATCCCCGAAGCGGAATAACGGCAGGGATTATGGCCGCAGGGGACCAGCCCGTGTCCGCACTTAGGCTCGGCAGCCTCTTTGACGGTATCGGCGTCTTTCCGCTTGCCGCGTCGCACTGCGGCATTGTCCCCGTGTGGGCAAGCGAGATCGCAAAAGCGCCGGTTTCCATCACAAAGCGGCATTTCCCTGACATGCTCCATTTAGGGGACATTACGCAGATAGACGGCGGCAAAATACCGCCCGTGGATATCGTTACGTTTGGCTCACCGTGCCAAAACCTGTCGCAGATCGGCAACCGTACCGGTCTGGCGGGCAGTAAATCCGGCCTGTTCTATCAGGCCATGCGTATTATTGAGGAAATGAGAAATGCAACAGATAACCGGTATCCAGCTTTCGCTGTCTGGGAAAACGTCGCGGGAGCTTTTTCTTCAAATGACCGGCTGGATTTTGCAGCCGTGCTCCGCGCTTTCACAGATACCGAAGTTCCAGTGCCTGACAGCGGTATCTGGGCGCACGCCGGAATGGTGCGAGGGGGACGGGCTGATACCGCTTGGCGGCTCATGGACGCCCAGTATTGGGGAGAACCCGCCCTTTCGCAGCGTCGGCGGCGGGTGTTCGTCGTGGCGGATTTTGCAGGCGGACGCGCCGCGGAAGTATTATTTAAGCCCCGCGGTATGTTCCCGTTTCCTGCGTCTTGCGGCGAAAGCCGGCTGCCCGCCGCCGCCGGAGATCGGATACCTGCTTTTGAAGCAGGGCGGCAGATACCCGTCGTGCTCCCCTTCCAGCTCCGGCGGATGCGGTCAATGGCAAAGCGGGGAGACCAGAGGGGCTTCCGCGCGTGCTTCGGCAAAAACGGCGAACCCTTCCCAACTCTGCTTGCCAGTGTAGGCCAGCCGTTTGCGTTCTGGTATGAGGGGAAAGAGCAGGACGGTTTCGTCCGTGACCTTACGCCCTTGGAATGTGAACGGCTCATGGGCCTGCCGGAGGGCTGGACGGCATACGGCTGCAAAGGTGAAAAGGTCAGTAGCCATGCCCGCTGTTTCGCGCTCGGCAACGCAATCGCCCTGCCCTGCGCGGAATATATCATGGCGGGTATTGCGGAAGTAATGCGGTAAACCAGGCATCAGGATAACAGAAAGTGAGGATTTTTATGGAATTGAAATATGTGGTCCCCAACATGGAAACAACTTTCGGGAAACTGGAATTTGGCAGCGCGCTTGAGCTGGGGCGCGGGGACACCCAGCGGAACAATCAGCAGGTCGCCGTGGTCCGGCGGCGTTATAAGCTGTTTTCCAGTATCCAGCCAGCGGATGATATTGAAGTCATTCTCCCCGGCAAAGCAGGTGAAAAAAAGTTTGGTTTCATGGAGCCGGTAAAGCTGGTAAACCCGCGTATCACCGCGGAGGGCTATGTGGTAGGCGGCCGCGGCTTTACTGATTATATCCTCCATGCAGACGACATGATTAAGGCGTAAGAAAGGAAAGGTGAAGTTTATGAGACTGGCAAACGGTATTACCATTGAAAAGGAAGAAACCTTTGGCACGCTGCTTTTCTCCGCCTTGCGGCGCGAGGTGCGGGAGCAGAACGGGGACGGCACGCCCTCCGATGTAATCAGGGAACGCACCTATGACCTGAAAAGCCGGACGCAGGGCCGTATGATTCAGGTAAGCATCCCCGCGAGCGTACCGCTGCGCGATTATGCGTACAATGCCGAAGTCGATATGGTAAACCCTGTCGTGAACACAATCGCGCATGTGACGTTCGGCAATCATGCGGATGTGGACTGGTATATCAAGGCGGACGATATTGTGCTGGCGAAGCGTGACGGCGCACAGGGTAGCGGCCAGCCCGCCCAGCCGCGCAGGGACGCCCAGCCGGATAAGAAAGCGTAAGCCCTGTGAAGCGTTTCCGGTACCGCGGCAAACGCATCCGTCCGGCGGATAAAGACCTCGTGTTCCGGTCCGCCTGCTGTGCGGCGCTCCCTGTGGCGCTGGCGGTGTTCGTACTGCTGAACCTGAAAGGCATCCTGCGGACAGACTGGCGCAGCCTGTCCATACCGGATATCGTCGGGCAGGATTGGAACGTCCCCTGCCTGCTGTTCAGCGGTATCGCGGCGCTTCTGGCGGGGGCTGCCGCGCCCGTTATGGCGTACCGCCTGTTCCCTGATACGGTCCGTCAACTCATACACCGTCAAAAGCTGGCGCGCATGGTACTTGAGAACCAGTGGTATGAGCAGGCCGGACGGACAAGGCGGGAGAGTTTTTTTAAGGATTTATCCGGCACGGATGCAAAACCGAAAGCAGCCCGTTTTCCGCGGATGTATTACCGCATGGAGAACGGGCTTTTGCATTTTTGGGTGGAAATCACACTGGGGAAATATCAGGAGCCGCTCCTGCATCTGGAAAACAGGCTGGAAAGCGGCCTGTACTGCGAACTCGTCAGCCGCGAGCTGCAGGACGGCTTTATCGAGTATACGCTTCTTTATGATATGGCGGCAAACCGTATCCCGATCTCCAAAGTGAAAGCCGAGGGCGGCAGGCTGCGCCTGATGAAGAATGTCTGGTGGGAGTATGACACACTCCCGCACATGCTGATTGCAGGCGGTACGGGCGGCGGCAAGACGTATTTTATCCTGACGCTTATCCAGGCGCTTTTGCAGGCCAAAGCCGCGCTTTATGTCCTGGACCCGAAAAATGCAGATTTGGCGGACCTGTCCACTGTGACGCCGGAGGTATATTACCGCAAGGAGGATATCGCGGCTTGTGTCAGCCGGTTTTGTGACGGGATGATGCAGCGCAGCGAAAGCATGAAATCCATGCAGGGGTACAGGACCGGCGGGAACTACGCCTGCCTCGGTCTGGAGCCGCATTTCCTGATATTCGACGAATACGTTGCGTTCATGGAAATGCTGAACGTCCGCGAACGCGAGGACGTGCTAAACAAGCTCAGGCAGATCGTCATGCTGGGGCGGCAGGCAGGGTATTTCCTGATACTCGCCTGCCAGCGTCCAGACGCAAAGTATCTTGGGGACGGTATCCGCGACCAGTTTAATTTCCGTGTGGCGCTGGGGCGTATGTCCGAACTGGGGTACAGCATGATGTTTGGCGAAGCCGGAAAAGAGTTTTTCTTCAAGAACGTCAAGGGCCGTGGATACGCAGATACGGGAAAAGGTGTGATTACCGAGTTTTATACGCCAATCGTGCCAAAAGGGTATGATTTCCTGCGGGAGATCGGCGCGCTGACGGAGGGAGTGGTTTCCGATGAAAAGCCGGATTGAACTGGCGCTGCCAGCAAGGGATAAGGACGGAAATGTTACGCCTGCCCGCACCTCCCGCCGTGCCGCGCGCGGCGTGCAGCGCGTAAAGCCGCCAGCGCGGCACGGGCGGATGGCGGGCGCGGCGCAGCCGCGCCCGCATGCCGGACCCCCCTGTATCTAACAGGGGGGTACAAATCGGAAGATCACCTGTCCGAAAACAGGCAAAACCCCTTGCCGCGTCTGCCTTTCAAGGCTCTCCGCCAAATTTGATTTTCCAAAGTTCCAATCAAGACGCAAAGGGGATGTGAAATGAACCGGACAAATGGGCAGGAAAACGGTTATAAGCAGCGCAGGGAAAGCCTGCATATCCCGCAAAAGGAATTTGCCGCGCTTGCAGGGCTGTCCGCAGAACATTTGAGCCGCGTGGAAAATGGGCGGGTACCTGTCACAAAGGAAGTGCGCCGCAGGATAGAGCGTGCGTTTGACATTATCGCGCCGGACGCGCTGTTCCTGCTGATCGATTATGTACGCATCCGTTTTAAGACGATGGATGTACGGTATGTCGTCGAGCGTATCCTGATGATAAAAATGCAGTATATGGCGCAGGAAGCGCGCGGCGCATACACCTACACCAGCCGCTTTTATCACGGGGATATCACCGTGTATACCTCGCCGGATGAAAGCAAGGGCGTGCTGCTTGAACTGAAAGGGAAAGGCTGCCGCCAGATGGAAGCCTTTCTCTATGGACAGGGTCGGGACTGGTATTCCTTTTTCCGCCGCTGTCTGGACGAGGACTGCGTGTTCAAGCGCATTGACCTTGCCCTGAATGACCGTGTACGGCTGCTGGATATCCCCTGCCTGATGCGCAAATGCGACGCCGGCGAATGTATCACGGTGTTCCGCAAATTCCGCATGTACCGTTCAGGGCTGTTCATCAGCGGGCATGAGGAAGAAAACGCCGCCGGCATGGGGCATACGCTGTACGCTGGGGCGTTTGATTCAGACCTGTATTTCTGCATTTATGAAAAGGACTACGAGCAGCTTGCCAGAAGCGGTACGCCGCTGGAGGATACCGAGGTCAAAAACCGCTTTGAGATACGGCTGAAAAACGAGCGCGCTTATTTCGCGGTGTATGATCTTGTCAGCTATGAGGATGCGGAACGCACCGCGTTCGGCATCATCAACCGGTATATGCGGATTGTGGACAGGGATAACCGCAGGGCGCGTGAGGACTGGCCGCTGAACAGCATGTGGGCGGTGTTCATTGGCGGACGCCGTGACCGGCTGAAATTAACGGCAAAGCCCGAACCGTACACCCTGCAAAAAACGCTGAACTGGCTTTCCCATCAGGTGGCGCCGTCATGGAAGATGCTGCTCGAATTAGACCGCAAAGGCGGTACAAACGTCATGGAGGAAATGATCGCGGGTACGGAGTTGTCCGAAAAGCACCGCAAGATCATAGAACAGCAGCTTCGGGAAATCAGGGAGGTGGTTATCATGTAACGCACTTGCAGCGGGAAATGCGTTGTGGTATAATTATGGCACGAAAGGAGTTGTTTTTTATGCCGCGTATTATACCGATTCGTGATTTGAAAAACACCACCGAAATTTCAAAAATGTGCAATGAATCCACCGAGCCGGTTTATATCACCAAAAACGGATATGGCGATATGGTGATTATGGGGATGAAGGCCTATGAAGAAAAAATGTATTTAATGGATGTGTATACGAAACTGGCGCAGGCTGAGGAGGAAATCCGCGCAGGCGCCACGGGCGATGCACGTCAAGCCCTAAAAGATTTGAGGGCGAAGTATGGGTTATAAAGTGGAAAGCACGCGCCTTGCCGGTCAGGATTTGGATGAAATCCTGAACTATATGGTAAAGGAATTAGGCAGCCCGTCCGCCGCGGTGGATTTTGTGGATGAAGTGGATTCGTGCTATGCCAGATTAGCGGAAATGCCGGAAATGTATGAACCGTGCAGGGATATCCGGCTTAAAGCGCTGGGATACCGGCGTGCTGTTATAAAAAACTATGTGATGATTTATAAAGTTGTCCAAAGCATAAGTACCGTGTTTATCCTGCGT
The DNA here is from genome assembly GCF_014287995.1 of Agathobaculum faecis. NCBI lineage: Bacteria > Bacillati > Bacillota > Clostridia > Eubacteriales > Butyricicoccaceae > Agathobaculum > Agathobaculum faecis. The sequence continues at coordinate 139,236 of NZ_JACOPL010000006.1, read as the reverse complement.
TTTTTCTATGGCGGGAGAGACTACGAAAAACTGCTTTGAACGAAAACTTTGCATGCAGCCCTGTTCCAGGGCTGCATTTTTGATTGGAGGGATATAACCAATGAATTTCGGCGTTAACCTGTACAACTGGTTTCTCACGAACGCCCAGTCGCTTGTGCTTATGGCTATCGTGGTGATCGGCATTTATCTCGGCTTCAAGCGTGAGTTTACCAAGCTGATCGGTTTTCTGGTCGTGTCGTTGATCGCGGTCGGCCTTGTATTCAACGCGGCGGGCGTCAAGGATGTGCTGCTTACCCTGTTTAATCAGATTATTGGCGCGTAACGGCTGGTTTCGGAAATGGACCGGCCGTTTTTTTATGCCTGCATGACAGGAGGCGATCTTACTATGGAGGAAATGCGGGTGTATGTGGCGAACCTCGGCAAATACAACGAGGGTGAACTGGTAGGCGCGTGGTTTGAACCGCCCATAGACTATGACGAAATGGCGGAGCGCATCGGCCTGAACGAATTTTATGAAGAATACGCCATCCATGACTACGAGCTGCCCTTTGATATCGACGAGTACACGCCTATCGAAGAAGTCAACCGCCTGTGTGAAATGGTGGAGGATTTGCCGGAGTATATCCAAGACAACCTGAAAGAACTGCAAAGTTATTTTGGGAGCATCGAGGATTTGTGCGACCATGCAGACGATATTATCCTGTGGTCCGGCTGTGAGGATATGGCGGATGTGGCGCGTCAAATGGTGGAGGAAGGCGCGTTCGGTGAGATACCGGCGCATCTGCAAAACTATATAGACTATGAAGCCTATGGGCGGGACTTATTCTTTGGGGGGACGTTTGTCGAGACGCGGGACGGTGTTTTCGAGATCATACGCTAAACGCTTTCCTTTCTGCGGCGGCGCCGCGAGAATGGAGTGGGGGTGCGTCCGGCTGTGGGTAACTGCATGGCGGTTATCCATAACCGGACGCAGGGGGCGGGGAAAGACGCGGGCGGCGCGGGCCTCGTTCCCCGCCCCCTTTTACCTTGATGATTTCAGATTGGAGTGGATTTGTTTTGAAGAAAATACGCAGTTACAGCAGCATATGGTCTGTGGAAAAGGTCATTTACGCGATCAACGACCTGCGCCTGCCGTTCCCCATCACCTTTTCGCAAATGGCATGGTTTGTCGCGTGCGAATTTGCGGTGCTGGCGCTGGGCGGGCTGCCGCCGCTTTCCATGATAGACGGCGCGCTGCTTAAATATTTTGGCGTCCCCGCCGGTATCACATGGTTTATGAGCCGGAAAACATGGGACGGCAAAAAGCCGTTCCGCTTTGTCAGGTCCTATACGGCCTATCTGCTGCGCCCCAAACAGACCTTTGCTGGCAAGCCGGTCAAGTTGAAGCGGGTGCATATCAGGCCCGAGATCACCACGGTAAGGAGTGAGGTCATTCATGCAGTATCCGATTAAATATATTGAAAACAACCTTGTGTGGAACCATGACGGGGAATGCTTCGCTTACTATGAGCTTATCCCCTATAATTACTCGTTTTTAAGCGTGGAGCAGAAAGAAGCGGTACACGATGCGTTCCGTCAGCTTATCGCGCAGAACAGGGACGGCAGGATACACGCCTTGCAGATCAGCACGGAATCCAGTATCCGTGCAGCGCAGGAGCGTTCCGGAACGCACGCTTCCGGCAAGCTGCGCGGGGCCGCCCTGCGGCGCATAGACGGCCAGACCGAAGCGCTTATCTCCATGATCGGGGAAAATCAGGCGGACTACCGGTTTTATATCGGCTTCAAGCTGCTGCTCAACGAACAGGACAGCGGGAATATTGGCCGTCAGGCGGCGAATATCTTTTCCGGTTTCCTGCGGGATGTAAACCATACCCTGATGGGTGATTTCATGTCCATGCCGGATGATGAAATCCTGCGGTATCAGAAGATGGAAAAATTGCTGGAAAGCAGGATTTCCCGCCGCTTCAAGGTGCGGCGGCTGGATAAAAACGATTTCGGCTATCTGCTCGAACACCTGTACGGAAAGAGCGGCGCCGCGTATGAGGGTTACAGCTTCCAATTGCCAAAAAAGAAGTTAAAGGGGGAAACCATCGTCAAGCGGTACGACCTGATCAAGCCCGCACGCTGCCTCATGGAAGAACACGGGCGTTACCTGCGTATCGTGCGGGAGGATGCGGAAACCTTTGCCGCCTGTTTTACCGTCTCAGATGTGGTCGGGGAACTGGATTTCCCGTCGTCCGAGATTTTCTATTACCAGCAGCAGCAGTTTTCCTTTCCGGTGGATACGTCTATGAACGTTGAGATTATCGCCAACAGGAAAGCCCTGTCCACGGTGCGGAACAAAAAGAAAGAACTGAAAGATTTGGACAGCCACGCATGGGAAAGCGGGGACGAGACCGGCACAACGGTCGCGGAAGCGCTGGACAGCGTAAACGAACTGGAAACCGAACTTGGGCAAAGCAGGGAGGCCATGTACAAGCTGTCCTATGTGGTGCGCGTCACCGCGCCGGACGCGGAAGAACTCAAGCGCCGGTGCGATGCGGTACGGGACTTCTATGACGATATGAACGTCAAGTTAGTGCGTCCGGTGGGCGATATGGCCGGCCTGCACCATGAGTTTATCCCTGCGGGCAGGCGGTATATGAATGATTATATCCAGTATGTGACGAGCGACTTTCTTGCCGGCCTCGGCTTCGGCGCGGCGCAAATGCTGGGCGAAAAGGACGGTATCTATATCGGCTATGGCGTGGATACCGGCCGGAACGTGTATTTGCAGCCCGCGCTTGCCAGCCAGGGCGTGAAAGGCTCGGTTACAAACGCACTGTCCGCGGCGTTCCTCGGCTCGCTCGGCGGCGGCAAGAGCTTTGCCAATAACCTGCTGGTGTACTACGCAGTGCTGAACGGTGCGCGGGCGCTCATTGTAGACCCGAAAGCCGAGCGTGGGAACTGGAAGCACGACCTGCCGGAGATCGCGGACGAGGTCAACATTGTAAACCTGTGTTCGGACGGGCAGAACAGGGGTATGCTGGACCCCTATGTCATCATGCGCCGCCCCAAGGACGCGGAAAGCCTTGCGATAGATATTCTTACGTTCTTAACCGGTATTTCTTCGCGGGACGGCGGGCGCTTCCCTGTCCTGCGGCGGGCGGTGCGCACGGTGACGAACAGCGGGCGGCGCGGCCTGCTCTGTGTCATTGAGGAATTACGCAGGGAGGGCTCGCCGCTTGCGGTGAGTATCGCAGACCATATCGAGAGCTTCACGGACTACGATTTTGCGCATTTGCTGTTTTCTGCAGGTGATGTAAAGCGTTCTATCAGCCTTGAAAAACAGCTTAATATCGTACAGGTGGCCGGTCTGGTGCTGCCGGACAGGGACACGCGCTTTGAAGAATATACGACGATGGAGCTTTTATCTGTCGCTATGCTTATCGTTATCAGCACCTTTGCGCTGGACTTTATCCATATGGACCGAAGCGTATTCAAGATTGTAGACCTTGATGAAGCATGGTCGTTCCTGAACGTGGCGCAGGGCAAGACGCTGGCAAACAAGCTGGTGCGCGCGGGCCGCGCCATGAACGCGGCGGTCTATTTTGTGACGCAGAACGCGGCGGACCTTGCGGACGAAAGCCTGAAAAACAACATCGGCCTGAAATTCGCGTTCCGCAGTACGGATATCGCGGAGATTAAAAAGACACTGGAGTTTTTCGGCCTGGATACCGGGGATGAAAACAGTCAAAAGCGGCTGCGGAATTTGGAAAACGGCCAATGCCTGATGCAGGACTTATACGGGCATGTGGGCGTCGTGCAATTCCATCCGATATTTGCAGACCTGTTCCACAGCTTTGACACCAGACCGCCGCTGAAAGCAGGGGTGGGAGTATGACATGCAAAAAAGCGGATAAGGCATTATTCAGAAAGACGGCCGCCACGGGTGTTTTGCTCCTTGTGGCCGCCGTTTTACTGTTTGCGGCGCTCTGCCCGTCCGCGGGCGCGGCAGGGCTGGTGGAGGATACCGTGGACGCAGCGCACGAGTACAGCCGCTACCCTCTGGAAAATTACCAGCTTGATTTTTATGTAGACAACGGGTGGGACTGGCTGCCGTGGAACTGGATAGACGGTATCGGCAGGCAGGTCATGTACGGCCTGTACTGCATCACGAATTTTATCTGGACGATAAACCTGTATCTGTCCAGCGCGTCCGGCTATCTGGTGCAGGAAGCGTACAGCCTCGACTTTATTTCGGATGCGGCGGATGCAGTTGGCCGGAATATCCAGGCTATCGCAGGTATCTCGCCCAGCGGGCTTTCCTCGGATGGGTTTTACGCGGGCTTCCTCCTGCTGATTATCCTGATTGTGGGTGCGTATGCTGCATACACGGGCATTATCAGGCGCGAGACGACCAAAGCCGTGCGTGCGGCGCTCAATATGGTGCTGGTCTTTGTCCTGTCCGGCGCGTTGATCGCCTATGCGCCGGACTGTGTCAGGCGGCTCAACGAGTTTTCCGAGGATATCAGTACGGCGAGCCTTTCCGTGGGGACAAAAATCGTCATGCCGGATACGGATAACAGCGGCGGGGACAGCGTCTCCCTGATACGGGACAGCCTGTTTTCCATCCAGGTAAAGCAACCGTGGCTGCTCCTGCAATTCGGGGATACGGATACGGACATGATCGGCGCGGACCGTGTTGAAAGCCTGATTTCAGCCAGCCCCAGTGAAAACAACGGAGAAAGCAGAGAAAACGCCGTAAAAGCCGAGATCGAGGACAACGGGAACACCAACCTCACGGTCACGAAAGCGGTGAACCGGCTGGGAACGGTGTTTTTCCTGTTCCTGTTCAATATCGGTATTTCGTTTTTCGTGTTCCTGCTTACCGGTATGATGCTCTTTTCGCAGGTGCTTTTTATCATCTATGCCATGTTCCTGCCCGCAGCGTTTGTTTTGAGCATGGCGCCGACGTTTGAGGGGACAGGCCGCAGGGCGGTTATCAAGCTGTTCAATACCATATTTGCAAGGGCGGGCATTACGCTGGTCATTACAATTGCTTTCAGCATTTCTTCCATGCTGTACCGGATTTCCAGCGGTTACCCGTTCTTTATTATCGCATTTTTGCAGGTGGTCGTGTTCGCGGGCGTCTATTTCAAACTGGGCGATCTGCTCAGCATGTTTTCCCTGCATGACGACGGCGCGCGCGGCATGGGGCGGTATATCATGCACCGCCCGCGGATGTTCCTGTACCACCAGCTCCACAGGCTCAACCGGACGATGCGTGCGGCGGGCAGGGCCAATGAAAGCGGCGGTAAGCAAAACGGCCATGCCGGATACACAGCGGGCAGCCGGTACAGCGGCGGACGGAGGAACCGGCCGGACAGTGCCAGGGCGTGGACGGGAAATACCGAACCGACGCTGCCGGAACCGCCTGTAAAAGGGGCAGCGGGCGGGACGGGTATGCCGCCGCAGGGCAGCGGTCCGGCCTCCCCTGCCGGACAGCCGGACAGGCCGGACGGCGCAGCCCGTGAAAGCCGTATTGCGGGACAGGGCGCAGCGTATGGCGGGACGGAAGTACCCGCACAGTCGGAACCGGCAAAGCGGCAGACAGCGCCGCAGACGCATGAAAGGCCGGCCATTGTGCCTGATGTTTCCCAGACGGGGCAGGCGCCAGGGGTACAGGCCCAGCCCCCCGCTCCACCCAGACAGGCGCGGCCGGCAGCAGAGGATAACCAGCAAAAGGCGACTGCTGCGGGACATGCCGCACGCCAACCCGAGACAGGACCGCATGAGCGGCCGGCGGTTATTCCAGTGGAGGGGAAAGCCAGCGGTGCGGTGCGGCGGCTGACGGGGAAAGCACAGGAACGGGCGGCGGCGCCCGCCCGCACAGGCCATCCCCCTGCGCCTGCCGCGGACCGTCCTGCGGTGCGGCGGGATACGCCGGACAAGCCCGCGGCGGGACAGGGAAAAGCGTCCGCACCGGAGCAGGACAGGCCCGTTGTATCACGGCCCGCAGTAAAGCCCGCCGCGCGGATGAAAGCTGCGCCCCCGCACAGGCAGGAGGCGTACAACAAGGCCGGCCGGATAACACAGGGGAAAAAGGGCGCTTCTCCTGAAAGCCGCGCAGGCGGCGCGGAGAAAGGCGGGGGCAAATGAAGCTGAAATATCTGGCGCTGCCATTTGCAGGGATGCTCGCCGCCCTTTTCTGCCTGCCCCTGCTGGCTGCCATCCTGTTTGCATCTGACGACAACGGCGGGGGCGGCGTTTATTATGGCGGCGCAGACCTGTCTGCGGAGGTGCTGGCATACAGGCCGATGGTGGAACGGTACGCGGCGCAGTACGGGATATCCGAGTATGTAAACGTCCTGCTGGCGATCATGCAGGTGGAATCCGGCGGCATGCTGGAGGATGTGATGCAATCCTCGGAATCCATGGGGCTGCCCCCGAACTCGCTGGATGCGGAAAGCTCTATCCGTCAGGGGTGCAGGTATTTTGCAGAACTGCTCGCTAAAGCAGACCGGCTCGGCTGTGATCTGGACAGCGCGATACAGGCGTACAACTACGGCGGCGGCTTTCTGGATTATGCTGCGGCACGCGGCGGCAGGTACAGCTTCCAGTTGGCACAGGCTTTCGCGGAGGAAAAGTCCGGCGGGGTGCGCGTACCTTATGAGAATGAAATTTCGGTAGCGGAAAACGGCGGCTGGCGGTATAACTACGGCAATATGTTTTATGTCCGGCTGGTATCGCAGTATTTGTATGCCGCGCACTTTGATGATGCGGCCGTGCAGGCCATTATGAATGAAGCGTTAAAGTACCAGGGGTGGGCTTATGTCTATGGCGGCGCGTCTCCCGCCTCCTCCTTTGACTGCTCCGGCCTGACGCAATGGTGCTTCGGTACGGTGGGTATCACGCTGCCGCGCACCGCGCAGGCGCAGTATGACGCGGCCCAGCACATCCCGTTTGAGGATGCAAAGCCGGGCGATCTGGTGTTCTTTCAGGGGACGTACCACTGCGGGGATTATATCACGCATGTTGGAATTTATGCTGGCGGTAACCGGATGTACCATGCGGGCAATCCGATCGGTTACGCGGATTTGACGGGCGCCTATTGGCAGGCGCATCTCGTCTGCGCCGGACGGGTAAGGCAATGAATTTAAGAAAGGCAGGGAAATGATATGTTCCAGAATAGAGACAAAAAGCAGGCAGAAGAAAAAAAGCCGCGCGTCCTGCATATCGGGACGCGGCGGCCGGTGGTGACCGCGCTGTGGGCGCTGCTTGTCTGCGCGTTTGCTTTCGCGGTGTATAAGGATTTTACCGCGGTGGATACGCACACCGTCCATGAAACGACGGTGGTGCAGGCGGAAGTCACGGACACAAATGCAATCGAGAGCTTTACAACCAACTTTGCCAGGGTATATTACTCGTGGGAAAAATCTGCGGCTGCAATAGAGCAACGGACGGAAAACCTGAAATACTACCTCACGGACGGGCTGCAGGCACTGAACGCGGATACGGTGCGCAGCGACATACCGGTATCCTCTAAGGTACAGGATGTACAGGTCTGGTCTGTGGAACAAGCTGGGGACAGCGCGTATTCCGTTATCTTTACGGTATCGCAGGATATTACGGATGGGACGGAAAGCAGGCTTGTAACATCTGCATACGAGGTTTGCGTTTATGCAGATGATTCGGGCGATATGGTGATTATCCGGAACCCGACGATAACGGGCAAGCCTGCAAAGTCCGGCTATGCACCCAAAGTAGCCGAGCCGGACGGCACGGTATCCGCGCAGGAAAGCGCCGAGATCACGGAGTTTTTGACTGCGTTTTTCAAGCTGTATCCTGCGGCCAGCGGGCAGGAGCTTTCTTACTATGCAAGCGGCGGCGTACTGCCGGTGATTGAAAATGAAAGCTATGTATTCGCGGGGCTGGTAAATCCGGTCTACACCAGACAGGACGATACTGTGACGGCCGATACAGCGGTGCAGTACCTTGACCGGCGCACGGGTATGACGCTGGTTTCTCAGTTCAAGCTGCAGCTTGAAAAAGCGAGCGGCAATTGGAAAATAAACCGTTCATTCGTATAACAAAATAAAAACAGCAAGCAACACATCTGCATATCATAAGGCAGATGTGTTGCTTGTCTGACGTTACGTTAGCATGCGATTCGGTTAAGGGCTTTGTAGAACCGGTGCTTATTGAACCCTGTCTATCAGAGAATCAATACAGGTTTCTAACAGATCAGGGGAAACCGCTATCAAATCCTTGTCCCCATCAGATATTCCAAAAGAATGATTCCCTTCATATGTCGACAGGACAATTACATCGACCACGGATGTGTTTGTATCACGATCTACGAGTTGAATTACTGCCGCTAAGTTCTCTGGAGCATCTGTAATACGCTGCATTCGTTTCCTGTAGGTAGTAGAGTTAATAGCTTCAACTAGAGATTCTACTGTATCAGGATCGCTGATTTCAAATGCTGGCGCACCGGAAACAGAAATATGCAAGCAATCATATTCAGGAGGAACCTGATATTCGACGGGACTCAATAACCAGTATCCGGAAAAGATAAAAACAAGAATTACTAAGCCTATGATAATTTTTGTCCGCATGATGCTACCTTTTTACAGCAAACCCAGTTCTTCAAGCTCCCAAGTTAAGGATTTCGGGAATACCGAAGACGAAGTCGCTCCACTCTCGTCATTTACGGCTGTAATTCCATTACCAGAATCGTTTCCCGAGGTATCGACCAGATATGTTAAATTATCATTTGATAATTCATCAATTTGATTAGGAGAAATGTATGCGTATACATCTGTAATCCCAACCAGATTAAAGTTTTGTTCTGCCGCTTGAGTATACATCAAATTCTCGGTATATTCCATACCCTTATCGGTAAGCGTTGCGATAGTTACTCGTGTGCCATCTTCCATTATACCCCTGAGTTGAATTTGTTGTAATTCAACATCATAATTGCTGATATAAGTTTGCAGTTCATCAAAAGAGAGGTATTGGGAAAAAGTAATAGTAGCCGCAATGTGGGAAGAGGATTCCACTGTTTGATCTATTGTGTGATTGATATTATTTATGTTATCAACGTATTCTGCCAATTGATTACGAGTTTGGATATTTTGCGGCTGTATTATGGGAGAGGTGCTATCTGCACTTGCGAAGCTGCCAAATAGTATAGTTGGACAAAGCAATAGCGCAACAATACTTAATCCCCAAAACTTTTTCATGAATAAAACCTCCGTTTCTGTCTAAGCGTGATAAGTTAGTTGAACAGTTCAAGGATACCCTGCGGTTTTACCATAAGATAGATCGGCCAATTGTTTATAGCCTCCCGCAATAACGTTATAATCTGAAACACCTTTTTCGCTCAGCTCGGCATGTACTCTAAATACGTTGCTGAGAAAACCCTTGCGATAGTCGGTCCAGGAAGCTGTCATGCTATAGGTTTTTCCAGCAGTTAAAGAGCCAAATATGACAATTTCGGCTTCATTGTAATAGTCATGGCCACTATTCGTTTCAATGTCTGTTTTAATATTTGGCGCGGTACTTGTAACCGAATACGCATGGAAAGAATTCCCGACATCCTTTATATCAATACCAGTATACTTTTTAGAAGTATTGTATGCATTGATTTTAGACACTGCTGCTGTGGTATAGCTGAAGTTAACCTTAGTGGAAACGGTTGTAGAGGCAGAATTATAGGTGCCAGTGATCGATCCTGTAGTCGGGTGAAAAAGATTAAATCCCGACGGTGGTGTGCTATTACAACTAAAATTGGCGCTTTTAGTATTTGTAGCGGCAAAAGCAGGGACGGTTAATAGGGATAGAATTAATATAAATGACATTGCTTTGCGAATTAAAAACATATCTTTTATCTGCTTCATGTTACGAGCCTCCCGTTTTGACAATAGAGAATTGAGTTGCAAAATGAACTAGACTCTTAAATAAAATTCATACTACTTTAACTCTCGTTTTTGCGATCAAATGTTTAGCTTTTTGAATTAAAATATCCCTTCTTTCTGTAGGTATTAAGAATTGTTCCAAGTATTTTCGCGCCAACAAAAAATCTGGAACTTTATTCTCTAACGTAGAGAGGGAGAATATTTAGATAATCTTTCTTGACGCTCGAAAAGATAATGAATGTTTTCTCCCCCTCTATCTAAATAACACCAAGTTATCCTCATTTGTGACGAAAAACTTAAATTTCTCCAGAAATATTTTTTTGAATTTTTCGTCACAAATAGTCGATTTATGTGTTATTTAATTGGATGGGTTACGCAAAACAGGCTTAAATTTTATTTTATTGAAAATTTTTGAAAAACGCCGTAAAATAGAACTGCAATAATAGTATTATTGGTATAGATTGTTTTCCGCCGAGCGAGACTATTTTAAAATTGTTTCGACGCTCGAAAGGATGAACACATCTATGGAATTTACGGTTGACTATGCAGAAATCGGTCGAAACATCAGCCTGTTCAGGGAACAAAAAGGTTGGTCACAGTCCAAGCTTGCTGAGAAAACAGGTCTTTCTGTGCAGCATATCAGTAATGTAGAAAGAGGTACGGTAGTCAGTTTGCCTGCATTGCTGTCGATCTGCTATGCATTGGGAGCCGATGCCAACAGTATTGTAGGTGCAAACCTGCCTAATACAGTTAAAGTTGCGCATCTTAATCAGCTTTTGGGGATACTTGCGGCCAAGCAATTTGATGTTGGAGTCTTGGAACAGATTGTTTTGCTGGTGAAACAAATTCAAGCACTTCAAAGCGGCGAATCTACATAAGCATTTAAGGGGGGAACTGGATTTTGGATAATCAAAACAAGTCTTATTTTGATGATCTGTATGGCAAATATTATTTAGACCTTTTCGGTTATGCAAAGTCCATTGTCAAAAGCGATGCATTAGCGGAGGAAATAGTACATGAAGCGTTCCTCATTTTACTTACAGAACAGGACAACCTTCAAAACCATACCAATATCTTTGCATGGCTTGTTACAGTAGTGCGGAATCAATCATATAACGAATTGCGTGAACAGAAAAGTCATAATGAAGTATCTTTAGATGAGGTCCCGCAAATCGCTGCGGAACAGCAGGATATGGTTTCTTTTCAAGATTCGTTACCAAAGGATTTGAAACCGGAAGATCGTCAACTCCTCACTTGGCGGTATGAAGAACGCATGGAATATGAGGAAATTGCTAAAAGGCTTGGCCGCTCCTATGATGCGACTCGTGCGCAGATGCATAGAGCGAAAAAGCGTTGCGCTAAACTCATGGAACGGGAACGAAAAAAATTAGGCTGATAGAAAAATGTCCGTCACAATTTTTTGTGTTTCCGTGTTATTCAGATGAAAGAAAATATGGGAGGTGCTATGGGATGGAGAACCCCAGACAGAATAACTCCTTACCGGACCATGAGCATTTAGCAGAACTGAAAGCAAAAGTAAATCAAATGGATGAATCTAATTTTGATGAAAAGATATTCCATGAGTATTTAGATGCTTTAGGTGATGCTGCCAAACCGAAAGAACCAATTGATGTGGAAGCCTCTTTAGATCGTTTTCGCAGTAAACATGCGCTGCTGATTGCGAGACTGGATGAAAAGAAGAAAGCTCAGTCTGCAAAAACAGCCAAGAACTCTCGCCGGAAACGATGGGGGTACCGCTTGGTCGTAGTTGCTGCGGTAATTATAATCTTAAATGCTATGTGTATAGCAGCTTTTGGACATAGCATGTTCAGTTATGCCGCAAAATGGGGTGAAGAAACTTTCGGATTTTTCCGTAAATCTGATTTTGAAACATCCGAAGATGGAAATATCGTTTACTATCCTGATGGCTCATCGCAGAATCGTACCGGCATGCCGGAATACGATCGCGGAACCTATACGGAGATTCCGCAGGAAAAACAGCCATTATACGACCAGAATGCGACGCTTGGTTCGAACGAGAACCCACTTCCGCTTCCGGCAGCCGAATCAGAGTCCCAATTTGCCAACATACCAGATACAGATGTTGCCGCTTTGGGTTTGGAAAAAGAATCTTCTGAATGGAATCAAGCCCATACGATGGAATATATCTATATCGTCAATAGCGATATCATTGAAACGGCTGAGGCATTTGGCGTTTCGGAAAAGCTTTTTCCGACCGTCTTTCCAGAGGGATTTGTTCAGGCAGAGGTTCGCGTAACCAAAGATTATAGAGACAATACAACGGATTTCTCTGCCTATTACACAAACCCTGAAAGCGAATATGTTTTTTCGGTTGACGCTATGATGATGACAGGAGCCAGCAACGGAGTATTCGAAAAGGACGACAGGCCGGTAATAACCTATACGGTAGGAGACATCGATTGGTACATCATGCATAATTTGGAGAATGTATATGCTGTGGCGCTCATAGGAAATCGTGAGGTTTCGTTCGGCGGCCCAGTATCGGTTGAAAAAATGAAACAGATCGTGGATTCCGTTTACGAAAGGAATTAAAAAATGAAAAACAAGATTAAGAGAATGGTTTCGGTTCTTTTACTGGTCGTATGTGCGTTGTCTTTTAGCGCACAGGCTGCGGTATATGAAAGCAAAGAATTTAGGAAAACGGAAGCATCGCTTAGTGCTACGTCGTCTACCCTGTATTTGGATTTTTATGTAAAGACCAACACTATCAACAGCCAGCTTGGCATTAAATCCATTAAGCTGTATGATGTAACGACAGGCAGCAACAAAATTTATGCCGGCCCCATGTCTTCGGGGATTGAGTATCAGGATAGCTGCGCCGTGCCCGCTACCAAGGGTCATCGCTATTATGCAAATGTTACGTTCTATGCTGATGGTTACACAAAGCAGATCAAAACAAATACAATTACGTTCTGATTGCTAATTGTCAAGTAAAATTTATAAGCGCCCAGAGAGGTTAACTCTCTGGGCGCTTTATTTTTAGGTAAACAGCGTGGAGGTATCAATAAGATAATCTTTTCCTTATCTATTGCGACAATGCGTTAACTCCTGTTTTTTTATTGTGCTACTTTTTGTCCTTATGCGTTCTATTCGATAGGCTGCATAAATTATCTGTATTCAGCAGCAGCGCAACAAGTATTTATAGCTCTTGGTTTCATTGCCGCGGCCCACCCGCTTCATTTCGATTCAACAAACAATCGAAATGGAGGATAAAAAGGTGGAAATCAACTTAAAGGACTATTATTACTGGTACATAACAGATGAATTGATTAATGTTTCGGAGGAAATTGCCGCAGAGCTTTGTGCAGGTAAGCGGTATGAATCCGTATACAGCCGGCGCATGAAACGCAACAAAGTCATTTCTCTGGATGCATCAACGAATACCGAACGATTTATTTCTTTGCATGAACTGTCACCGGAGCAATGCCTTGTGCTGATGGAAGAATACCAAAAATTATGCCACGCCCTTAATGCTTTGCCGGATGCTCAGGGACGCCGTATTGAAGCACATTATTTGCTGGGACAGTCGGTACAGGATATCGCCGCAGAAGAAGCCGTTACCTGCCGTGCGGTACAGGCGTCTATCCAGCGCGGCCTGAAAGCCATGCGAAAATATTTCTAATTTCCCTGTTCAGGGTATTCGCATTTGCCGTGTAAGTGACCTTATAAGTAGAGGGAGTTTTTCTCCCCGTCGAAAGGCAGTTGATGATATATATGATTGCATAAAATAATTGCAGGTAAATACAGGAAAGGCCGGAAGCGGAAACGGGGGGCGCCCTGTTCCCACTCCGGCCTTTCCTGTTCCATAACGATTTAATGAGGGAAATCAAATGAAATGGGTTAGTGTAAATAAGAAACTGCCGGAACAGTATTCCAAGGTCCTGTGCCTGTACCCAAACGGCAAAATGGACGTGCAGTTGTACCTTGGCAGGGACAGCTTCCGGCATGAGCTTTACGGGGCGTGTATCTTCTGGTCGGAAATACCGCCCAGGCCGAAAGAGTTTTATAACCGCAGGCGGTAGTCATGGACCTGACGCACAAAGCGGTAGACCGTTTGCGTCTGGCAGCGCAAATGAGTGAAACATATTACGGCCAGCCTCTGGTAATTGCCACGAGCGGCGGCAAGGATTCAGACGTATGCCTGCACCTTGCCGCCGCTTCCGGTATCCGATACGAGGTCATGCACAATCATACCAGCGTGGACGCGCCGGAAACCATGTACCATGTGCGGGATACGTTTCGGCGCCTGGAACTTGCGGGAGTGAAATGCACTGTCAATTATCCGGTTTACAAGGGCGTACCGGTCAATATGTGGACGCTTATCCCGCAAAAGCTCATGCCGCCTACAAGGACAGTGCGTTACTGTTGTGCGGTCCTGAAAGAAACGGGCGGCGTCGGACGCATGATCGTGACCGGCGTCCGCTGGTCTGAAAGCGTCAAGCGCCGGAACAATCGCGGTGTCTACGAAAGCGTGCCGCATGATATAAGCAAAAAGGTCATTATTAATAACGATAACACGGATACCCGCCGCCTGTTTGAAAACTGCAAAATACAGGCGAAACGGGTCTGCAACCCTATCGTAGATTGGACGGACTATGATGTATGGTCCTATATCCGAGCGGAGAGGATCACCGTCAATCCGCTGTATGGCTACGGTTTTCATCGTGTCGGCTGTGTCGGCTGCCCCATGGCAGGGCGGCGGAAGCGCTTTTTTGAGTTTGGGCGGTACCCAACGTATCAGCGCGCCTACATCCGCGCATTTGACCGGATGCTGTCAGAACGTGCGGCGCGCGGTAAACTGGACGGTTCATGGCGGGCAGGGACGACCGGCGAGGATGTATTCCGCTGGTGGATGCAGGACCGGAATATAGACGGGCAAATGAAAATCGAGGGCTTTCACGGATAAAGCCCAGCTTGTACCGCGTGGGCTTCCACGCGGTTTTGTCATAGATAAGCCAAATTTGAAAAAAGGGGGTGGTTCCCATGTGCTGTTCCGCGCATGGGGTGCCCATGCAGCAAGCCCGAAACGAGACCAGAACAGAAAGGGATGGGAAAATGGCATTTTTGAAAAAACACTTGAAACGGGCCATATCTATGTGGCTGGCCCTGCTCTTTTCAGTACCGGCGCTTCCGGCCACGGCGTTTGCCGCGCAGGATAACGCCAGTACGCTTGCCGAGGTCACCGCAAAGTTTCTTGACGCGGAGAACGGAAAAGCAATCACCGAACCGGAAACGTACCGTGTCACGCATGAGGAACGGCATCCGCAGAAGATAGCAAACTACACCTACACCGATTACACGGAAAGTGTCGAATATATCTACTCCCACAAGGACCTGACGTATATTATCGGCTATCCAGACGAAAGCGTGCGCGCGGATGCGTCCATGACCCGCGCGGAAGCCGCAGCGGTGTTTTACCGCCTCTATGACAGCGAATATCCGGCGTTTGAACGGCGCATGTCAAACAATACGTTTGACGACGTAAAAACCGGCCGCTGGTTCTACAAGGAAGTGGAAACGCTGTATAATATTGGCATTGTAGACGGTACGAATGAACACAGATTCGAGCCGGACGCACCTGTTACCCGCGCCGAGTTTGCAGTCATGGCCGCGCGCTTTGCCGGACTGGACTACAAGGGCGGCAACATCTTTGAGGATGTTCCGGCCGGTCATTGGGCGTACAGCTATATCAATGCCGCTGCGGGTGCAGGCTGGGCGGAGGGCTATCCAGACGGCACTTTCCGGCCGGACGAACCAATCAGCCGAGCCGAAGTCGTGCGGCTGGTAAACGGTATGATAAACCGCAGCGTTACACTGGACAAGCTGAAAGAATTGGGCGTGAAATGCCCGTACAACGATCTGGCGGAAAAGCATTGGGGCTACTGCGGCCTGATGGAAGCTACCGTTCCGCACAGCGCGGAAGAATGGCATGGCCTGTCTTACCATGACGGCAAATATAACATCATCATCGAGAAGTTTGTGGACTCCGGCGGCAGGGAACTGGCCGAGACTGTCACGACGGCAGGCAGGGCCGAGACTTCGCCCAGGGCCATTCCCGCCTATGAGTACCGCGGCTATATCCGCACGATCACCTATCAATACACGAACGGGGATGCAATCCCCTCCATCGAAAAAACAGCGAATGTCAAAACCGCCAACGTGGGCGATACCCTGACTTACACCGTGAAGTTATCCAATGATAAAGCGGCTTCTTCCGCGTGGAAAGAGGTCGTGCTTACGGATACACTACCGAATGGGCTGACATTCATAGATGGCAGCGTGTACGCAGATAACAAGGCGGCGCAGCACTCGTTTGAAAATAGCCAGCTTACCGTCAAGTTGGGTGACATTGCCGCGGGACAGACGGTAACGGTAACATTCAAAGCCGCGGTCAATGCGGATATGTACAACCAGACAATCTTCAACACCGCTGTTGCCCAGGGTAAAAACGGCACCGTGGAGGACGGGAACGGCAGCGAGACCGGCAAGTATGAGGACACGGACGACGGCGTGCATATCAATAAAGGCGATACCGCGCCCTATGTCACCAAGACAGCGGACAAGCCCTCTGCCATGGTTGGCGACAAGCTCACCTATACGGTCACGCATGGCAATGCGGAGGGTGCGGTCTACAAGATCGAGGGCGCGGCCATGACCGACGTTATCCCCGCCGGACTTGATTTCGTGGATGGCAGCGTGCAGGTGGACGGCGCAGCGGCAAGGTATTCTTTCGATAATGAAACACGCATCCTAACCGTGCCGCTGGGCAGCATTGAACCGGCGACGGAAAAGGTTGTCACGTTCTCGGCGGCCGTGAATGATACAGCCTATGGCAAGATGGTTTACAACACGGCAGTTATGACAGGCGACAATATTCCAGATGTTGAGGACACAGACGAGGGTATTGCAGTGGGTGACGGCAAAGCCCGCCCCAGTATCGAAAAGACGGCGGACAAGTCCTCCGCCAGCGTAGGCGATAAGATCATCTATACCCTGACGCTCTCAAACAGTGAAACGGCAACGGTGCCGATGGAAAATGCGGCCGTTTCTGACAGTATCCCTTCCGGCCTGACGTTCGAGTACGGTTCGGTTATGCTGGATGGCCGCCCGACAAGCGGTTACACCTATGACGAAGCGGCCCGCCTGCTGACCGTGCATGTTGGCAGTATTGACCCTGACGCCAGCCAGACGGTTTCTTTCGCCGCGACGGTGAACGGGGACGCCTATAACAGTACCATCCAGAACCTTGCCACCCTGACTTCGGATAACACCGAGCCGGTACAGGATAAGGATGATGGCGTTGTGATCGCGGACGGCCGCACCGACCTGTCGGTCGTGAAGTCAGTCAATACGCCGGTGGCAAAAGTGGGCGACCGGTTGACCTACACGGTGCAGGTGTCCAACGGCGCGGGCGCGCAGGTCAATATCCGCGACGTGGTAATGCGGGATACCGTCCCTGACGGCCTGACTTTTTCGGGTAATGTCACGGTAGACGGGTATGCGGCGGCTTATCAGTTTGATAATACGGCCCATACGCTGACTGTCCCGCTGGACAGCATCGCACCCAGCCAGACAAAGACCATTTGCTTTGATGTGCTGGTGAACAGCACTGCTTATGGCATGACGATTGAGAACACGGCGGCTGCATCCGGCAGCAACACACCAGATGCAGAGGGTACGGACGATGGCGTGACCATAGAGGACGGCGCGGCGGATGGACACGCGGGCGCAAAGTCCGCAAACCGGACGACGGCGCGCGTGGGCGATACGGTCACATATTCTGTCACGCTGGAAAACAGCGCGCTTGCAACGGCGGACTGGACGGGCGCGTCTGTGACCGACGCCCTGCCGGACGGCGTAACCTTTGCAGGCAACGTCCGGAAAGACGGGCGGGCGACCACGGAATATTCCTATGATTCCGCGGCCCGTACCCTGACGCTTACGCCCTACGCGATTGCGCCGGACACACAGGCCGTTTACACCTTTGATGTGACCATAGACGAGGGGATGCAGGGCGCATATATCGTCAATACTGCAATCCTGACAGACGGTGATAAACAAACGCCCCTGCCGGACGCCGGTGTACAGATTGACGGGGGCGAAGCGGACCCGATTGTGAACAAAACTGCAAGTGTGACCGAAGCGGAGGTAGGCGGTACGTTCGCCTATGAGATCACGGTGAAGAACGGCAACCATGCAACCGCACCCTGGAAAAATGTCGTGGTGTACGACACGCTTCCCGCAGGCGTTAAACTGGTGGGCGGCGTGTATATCGATAACAGGTCGGCGCTGTATAAGCTAAACGGAAGCGCGCTGTCTGTACTGGTTGGCGATCTCGCTGCGGGTGAAAGCGTGGTGGTGTCGTTTGAAGTCCAGGTAATGGATAACGCAGCCGGTACGACGCTGCAAAACAGCGTGGATGTGACCGGCGACAACGGCGGCGATACCGCGGCTGACGGTGGAGTGACCGTGCCGGAGATGGACAAAAATCCTGCTGGCCCTGCCGGCTTTTATGTAGCAAAGGACGTGGACAAGACGGTAGTTGATGTAAGCAGAGGTGCATCGAAAGAAAAGCAGACGGCAACTTTCACGATAACGGCAGGCAACAACAGCTCCGAAACATGGGAAAACGTTGTGCTGAAAGATACGCTGGACACCTCCATGCTGACGCCTGTTTTACAAAACAATGTTTATGTGGATGGCGTCCTGAGCGATCAATGGAGCTTCGCCAATAAGGTTTTCACCTTGGAACTGGGCGATATTGCACCAGGACAGGTGCATACGGTTGTGCTTACCGTTCAATTCAAGCCTGATGCGGGCGGGAAAACCTATGTCAACTATGCAGCCGGTGAGGGTGATAACGGAAATGCTGTGGGTAAAGCTCCTGAAATTGCGATTGTCAGTTCGGTTCTTGACCCGCTCACAGGTATCCACTACCAGCTATTCAACGGGTATGAGGACGGGCTTTGGCGTCCCTCGGACCGTATCTCTTTGCAGGAAGCGTGTACCGTAGCGTACCGCCTGATTTCAAACGGCGGCAACACATGGCTGGACCGCGGCACTGTGACCGTACCGGATTACGAGTACAATATCGCGGAAGAAGCGAAGTATTTCGTTTCCATCGGCGTACTGCCGCAAAGCTCGTTCGATACGACGCAAATGACCGAAGATACAGATTACGAAGTAAATTACGAGATTACGGAAAAAGGGTATCTGCGGATTTGGGCGACGGACGGCCAGCTTAACACGCTGGTACGGTATGTCACGGGAAACAGCGCGGGGCTGAGCGGTAATGTATCCCGTCTGACGTTTGCGAAGCTGATCTGCCAGCTTACCGGCCGCGATACCGCCCCTGATACCTCCGGCTTCAGCGGGCATATCCAAAGCTATCCTGATGTAAGCGGTTCGTCTGTAAGCATCGTGACTGAGGTTTCGCACGAGCACGACTATGTGCTGGATACAGACGGCAAAGAATACTGGATTTGATAGTCCAGGGCAAAGGAAATCCCCCGTTCCAAACGGGGGATTTCCAATGTCATAACTGGTTCAGTTCTTCCGCGGAAAGGATATTGAAAAGCTGGACAGCGTAAACCTTTTCGCCCTGCACATAGAGGGAGACTGCTGCTGTTTTGGAACGTGTATTCAACATGTTTTCTCTATGTCCAGGGGAAGCGTACCATTTGTTTAAGTTTTCCTGCGCATCTATGGGGAGTATACCTAACAGCGCATTTTCGGTATTGCAGCCTTTTCCTACGGTTGCAAACATTGAACCATCTGGACGGGTATGCGAAATATCCCCGTCCCGTTCATCCACTATCCAAAGCTCGCGGGAACGAATATCCGCCCATTCCTGCACCTGCAAAGAGTACGCAAGACGGTCTAAGCCGTTCTGCTCGCGCAGGCCGTTGATCGCATCGAATGTGGCGTTCGCGAGGTCATAGTCCCAATAACCGCCGTATTCGTCTACTGCTGATTTTCCGGTTGGGCGCTGGCTGGTTTCATCCGTGACGGTTTCGTGATCGCCGGCCGGCTCATTGCCGGTATTGTCCTCTGGTGCGGGCGTTTTGTCCGGCGTCTCCGTTCCGCTTCCAGCCTGTAAAATGCTTTCCGCGTTCATCAGCATTGTTGCGGCTTCGGCGCGGGTGGCTGTCCCCTGCGGGTTCAGCTTTCCGTCCGAGCCGTTGATAATACCCTTGTTGACGCACCAGTTCATGGCCTGCGAAGCGTAACGGGAGACTGTTTGATAGTCCGAAAAATCGTAGTATTTATCCGGTATGAAGCCAGTATCCGTATCAAGACCCAGACTGTCCGCGTATCGGTACAGGATGGCCGCCAGCTGCTCACGGGTAACAGCGTCATTCGGGCCAAACTGTTCGTCACTGTATCCAGTGACAAGGGAATTCATACGAGCCCAGTAAACCGGCGTGCCATAATACGCTGCTGCATCTACATCCGCATACGGATAGCCCCAGCTGCTTTCCGGCATATCGGGTGTTCCCGCCAGCCGGTACAGGATGGTCACGATCATGCCGCGGCTGGTGGTGGCGTTCGGGCTGAAAGCCGTATCTGATGTGCCATTCATCAGGCCGTTTTCAAAAACATGGTTGACCGCGTCATAATACCAGTCCGAAGGCCGGACGTCTGAAAGGTCTGAAACACTGGCGGCCCCAGCCGAACAGGTGACAGCCGCCGCACACAGGATAGAAACGATTTGTTTTTTCATAAAGTCATACCCCACAATGGAAAACAGAAACGGTTATTACGGTTTCATTATATCATGCTGCTGTCTGTTCAGACAGCGGGCATAGCGCACAAAAATAAAGGAATTATGCTATATCAATCCAAGGCAGGAACAGGAGGGTTTGTAAAGCTATGGATTATAAGGTTTTAACACAGGATGATTTGCTGGAAATATTCCCGTTTGGAAAAAGCAAGCTGGGGCAGTTGCTGCGTTCCGGCGTCCTGCCGGTAGTAAAAGTGGGCAGGGACTATCTGATAAGCGAAAAAGAGCTTGACCGGTGGTTTGAACGGAACAAGGGACGTGAAATTTTCTACTGATTGGGGCATGGGCGTTGCTTTGAAAGGGCTGCATGGCGTATAATAACTATGTTAGTTGTTGTACGCTGCCGCCTTTGCTGAACAGGAGCGGATAAATATGAGTACAACAGATAAAAAGCAGAAAAGCCGTAGTTATGGGGAGGGAAGTATCTACCAGCGGAAAGACGGCCGCTGGGTTGCAAAATACCGTGATGAAGCAATGTCCAAACCGCGGTACCTGTATGGAAAAACCGAAGCTGAAGTAAAGCGCAGGCTGCGGGAGTTGAAGCGGGATGCAGCGCGCGGTATTTCTGAATGTAAAAAAGTCTTTTTCAGGGAGTATATGGAGAAATGGCTTTATACATTTAAGTTCCATGCCGTAGAGCGCAGCACCTTTGACCAGTACGAAGCAGTTTACAGAAACCATATCGAACCAGTATTGGGATATTGCCAGCTTGGAAGTATAAAAGCGGCTGATATTCAAAGGCTTCTGAACACAAAAAGCGGCCAGTATTCCTACACAGTCGTAAAGAAAATCCGTGCGCTGCTTGCCGAGGTGTTCCGGTACGCTTATACAGAGGGTGATATAGCCAAAAATCCTGTAAATAATGTGGTTATGCTGAAAAAGGGGCTTTTCAAGCCGCCCAGGAAAATCCTTGTGCTGGAAGATGAAGAAGTCTGCAGGCTGGAAGAAACCGCAAATTTGAAAAACAAAAACGGCCGGCCGGTACTGACCCATGCCAATTTGATTATATTTATCGTCCATACCGGCCTGCGGTGCGGCGAGGTGCTTGCTCTCAAATGGTCTGATATAGACTTTAAGCGGAAAACAGTGACAGTAAGCAGGAATTTGGCGCGGATCAAAGACCGCGGACAGGGTAAAAGCGGTTCCAGGCATATTAACCATGTAAAAAGCACAAAAACAGAAAGCGGTAAACGCACCGTCCCATTAAATAGTAAGGCTGTACAAGCGCTGAAAAATCTGAAAGCCATTTATAAAAAGTATGGTATTACAAGTGACAATGTAGCGAGTTCAAAAAACAATACGCCTTTGAACAACGAACGGATACACCGCCTGCTGGCCCGTATGTTAAAGCACGCTGGTATCGACAAGCCGCTGACAATCCATCAGCTCAGGCACACATTTGCGACCCGCGCATTAAAAGCGGGCGTTGCGATCAGCGTGGTAAGCAAGTGGATGGGGCATGCGAATATTTCAACCACTTATAATACCTATATCCATGCGCTTGAAAGTGAGAGGGCCGAGGCGGAAAGGCTGCTTGAAGCCATGTAGCGGATTGGTGTAACAATGGTGTATACCATCTGCAAAGTACCTCAAGAGCCGCAAAAATAGGGGATTTTGAGTGAAAAGGGGAGAAACCGTTGGTTTCCCCCTATATTGCGCTGTATGACAGCGTGAATATTGGCGATAAAACCTACTGCCTGATGGAGATTGGCGAAGATTTGGATTTCGGCAGCGTGGCTTTGGAAAAAAGTGTGTTTGGCCGGTATAGGATAGCCCGCATGTCGTATGGTGGCGGACATTTTAGGGACGGCATTATTGAAAGCGGTGGGAAAAAGTATTTTTTGTTTGCGGGCAGGGATATCACGGCCCGAATTTGCAAAGCCACAGCTTTAATCGGCGGTGAGCGCTATGAATTATATACGCCGGAACAAAAAGATCATTTTTTGCTTTATACAGAGATCAGCGATCAGGCGCAGGAAAAACATGTGGATCGAAGCGAAATAACGTTTTATGATAAAAACAACAGGGATATAACCGACCAATATAATTTATCCGGCGGCGGTATCTAAACGCTCGGTTGCCCGCCTGCGGCGGATGCCCCGCGTTGCACTATCCGAATATATACGCTTTCAACCGGCTCCGGCTCATACCGGAGCCGGTTTGCATATCTGAATTTTCCATTGCGCAAACTACTTGACAAAATGGTCCGGTTGCCGTATACTGACCATAGAACACACCCCCTCCTGGGGGAGGGGCATGAAGATGGGAGATCCAGATATGAAGCAAAGATTCCGCGTCGGCGGCATGAGCTGCGCAGCTTGTTCGGCGCATGTGGAAAAAAGTGTTTCGGCGGTGCCGGGCGTTTCCGAGGTGCAGGTCAACCTGCTCGCGGGCAGCATGGCCGTGCAGTATGACGAAACCGTATGCGATGCGCAGAAGATCATCCATGCGGTAGAGTCCGGCGGCTATACTGCGGCGGCGGACGACGGGAAGCAGCAGGCCGCGCCCGTGCAGGATCCGAAAGCGAACGACGAGCTCAGGGAAATGAAAACGCGTATCGTCGTTTCCGCGGTATTCCTGATTATTTTAATGGTGTTCTCCATGGGGCCGATGCTCGGCCTGCCGCTGCCCGCGTTCGTCAGCGGCACGGAGAATGCGTTCGCGCTTGCGCTGGTGCAGTTCCTCCTCACCCTGCCCATCGTTTTTATCAACCGCAAATACTACATCAACGGTTTTAAGACGCTGCTCCATCGCGCGCCGACCATGGACGCGCTGATCGCGGTTGGTTCGGGCGCGGCGCTGGTGTACGGCGTTTATGCTCTGTTTCAGATCGGCTATGCGTGCGCGGCGGGCGATATGCATACGGTACACACCTATGCGCACGACCTGTACTTTGAGTCCGCAGGCATGATCCTGACGCTTGTTACGCTTGGCAAATTCTTTGAAGCGCGTGCCAAGCGCAAGACCGGCGAGGCCATCGCCGCGCTCATGGACCTGCGGCCGCAGACGGCAAATGTGCTGCGCGGCGGGCAGGAGGTTTCCGTCCCGATCGAGGAGGTGTGCGTGGGCGATCTGGTGGTCGTGCGCGGCGGGCAGTCCGTTCCGGTGGATGGCGAGATCACGGAAGGGAACGCTTTCCTGGACGAAAGCGCGATCACCGGCGAGAGCATGCCGGTCGAAAAGCATACGGGAGACGCTGTTATCGGCGCGACGGTATCCAAGAGCGGCTATTTTGTGATGAAAGCCGCCCGCGTGGGCGATGACACCACGCTGTCGCAGATCATCCGGCTGGTCGAGGAGGCGGGCGCCTCCAAGGCGCCGATCGCCAAGCTGGCGGATAAGGTCGCGGGCGTGTTCGTGCCGGTCGTGATGGGGATTGCGCTGCTTACCGCCATCGTCTGGCTGATGTATGGCGAAACGCCCAGCTTCGCGCTCACCCGCGCGATCGCGGTGCTGGTTATATCCTGCCCCTGTGCGCTGGGGCTGGCAACGCCGGTCGCCATCATGGTCGGCACGGGCGTGGGTGCGAAGAACGGCGTGCTGTTCCAGTCGGCCGAGGCGCTGGAGAACCTGCATAACGTAAACAGTGTGATTCTGGACAAAACCGGCACGGTGACGCAGGGGCGTCCGGTCGTGACCGATGTCAAATCCTTTGGCGTGGAGCCGGACGACCTGCTCTCTCTCGCCTTATCGATCGAAGCGAAAAGCGACCATCCGCTTGCGGACGCGGTCGTGCGGTATGCGCGGGAGCGCAGGGTGCGGGAACGCACGGCGACGGACTTCGAGATGGTGGAAGGGCAGGGCGTGCGCGCCCGCATCGACGGGGTACCCTGCATGGCGGGCAACCGCCGCATGCTGCTGGCAAACGGGCTTGCGCTGTCTCGGTCCGCGCAGCAAATGGGCGAGGCGCTTGCCGCGGCGGGAAAAACACCGCTGTATTTTGCAGCAAACCGGCAGGTGGTTGGCATTTTTGCCGTGGCGGACGTCCTCAAGCCGACCAGCCGTGCGGCGGTCGAAGCGCTGCAGCGGCTGAATATCGAGGTCACGCTCCTGACGGGTGATAACCAGGCGACCGCTCGTTCGATTGCGGGCGAGCTGGGCGTCAGGGATGTTGTCGCCGAGGTGCTGCCGCAGGATAAGGAGCGCGTGGTACGCGAAAAGCAGGAACAGGGCCGCAAGGTCGCCATGATCGGCGACGGCATCAACGACGCACCGGCGCTCGCCCGCGCGGACGTGGGCATCGCGATCGGCGCGGGGACGGACGTTGCGATTTCCTCCGCAGATGTGGTGCTGATGAAAAGCGACCTGATGGACGCGGTCGATGCGATACGTCTGTCGCGCCGCACCATGCGGAATATCCGGCAGAACCTGTTCTGGGCGTTTTTCTATAACTGCATTGGCATCCCGATCGCGGCGGGCGTGCTGTGGCTGCCACTGCATATCGGCCTCAGCCCCATGATCGGCGCGGCGGCCATGAGCCTGAGTTCGGTCTGCGTGGTGTCCAACGCGCTGCGGCTCAAGTTTTTCCAAAGTACCCCTAAGCCGGCGGTCGAGCCGGATCAATATTTCGTATTGCCAAAGGAGGAAGCAAAAATGAAAAAGGTGATCAAGATCGAGGGAATGATGTGCGAGCATTGTGTCGCGCACGTCAAAAAGGCGCTGGAGGTGTTCCCAGGCGTGGCCGTCGAGGTGGACCTGAAGAGCGGTACGGCTACCCTGCAGGGCGACGTGATACCGGACGAGGCCAAGCTGACCGAGGCGGTGGAACAGGCCGGCTATAAGGTGGTCGGCTTTGCATGAGGGCTGACAGAAAAAAGGTGGAGCCGCTCCTGCGTACCGCGCGGGGACAGCTCGACGGCGTGCTGAAAATGATCGAGTGCGACCGCTACTGCATGGATATCGTCACCCAACTGCAGGCGGTCGAATCACTGGTACACAAGGCACAGCGTGAGGTGCTGCACGCGCACCTGTCCGGCTGCGTGCAGGAGGCGTTTGAAACGGGCGACGAGCAGGCGCGCGAGAAAAAGATCGACGAGATCATCAAGCTGCTCGACCGGTCATGACCGTGCGGCTGCCCGAATCGCTTGCACCTGTGCCGGACGCGGCGGAACGGTTCGCATGGGCCGAGCAGGAGGAGCGGACGGTTGAGGGGCTGCATCTCTGCGGCGCGGATCTGTCCGGCACATGCTATGAGGGGCTGCGGCTGCGCAGCGTGTTGTTTGAGAATTGCCGGCTGACCGGATGCCGCTGGGAGCGTGCGGATTTGGGCAACGTCGTGTTCCGGCGCTGCGAGCTGTCGAACAGCGGCTGGCGGGACGCTTTCTGGGAGCGCACGGTCTTTGAGGACTGCAAGGCGGTGGGGGCGGGCTTTGCCGAAACCGGATGGCGGCAGGCCGCGTTCGCGGCCTGTGCGCTCGCCTATGCGACGTTTGACCGCGCGCGCCTGCGCGAGGTGGCCTTTTCCGATTGCGACCTCAGCCATGCTGCGTTTCACGAATGCACCTGGAAGCGGCTGAGCCTGGACAAAACACGCCTGCGGGAAGCCAGCTTCCTGCACACGCCGCTCGCGGGGCTCGACCTGACCGGCTGTGAGCTGGACGGGCTTGTGGTTTCGGACACCAATGCCGAGCTGCGCGGCGCGATTGTGACAGCGGAGCAGGCGGCCATGCTGGCAAAGCGTTTGGGGCTGGTGATAAAAGAATAGGAAAACTTGTGCCGCGGGATTCCGCGGCACGAGTTTTTTGACAGCATGGATGAAGGCGGCATATCCGCGCCGCCTTACAGAAATGCTTGCAGCGCGTCGAGCAGCCGGTCCATCTGTTCGTCCGTGCCGATCGTAATGCGCAAATAATTTTCGATGCGCGGCAGCCTGAAATAGCGAATATAGATATTTTTTTGCCGCAGATATTCAAAAATGACCGGCGCTTCCTTTTTGGGGTGCGTGACGAACAGGAAGTTGGTCAGGGAGGGGAGGACGGTAAAGCCCAGCCCGCGCAGCGCTGCGGCCGAACGGTCGCGCGTCTCCGCCACCCGCCGGCAGGTCTCCTGAAAATACCGCTCATCCTCGACCGAGGCTTGCCCCGCCGCGAGCGCGAGCACATCCATTGTATAGGAATTGTAGGAGTTTTTGACCGCTTCGAGCGTGGAGATCAGCACCTCTGAGCCAAGTGCGTAGCCGATGCGCATACCCGCGAGAGAGCGGGATTTGCTCATGGTCTGCACGACCAGCAGGTTTTCGTATTTGCCGAGCAGGGGTACGGCGCTTTGCGCGCCGAAGTCGACATAGGCCTCGTCGATGATAACCACGCAGTCCTGGTTATGCTGCAAAAGATCCTCAAGGAAATCCAGCGTTACGCCGCGTCCGGTCGGCGCGTTTGGATTGGGAAGGATAACGCCGCCGTTCGGCTGGTCGTAGCCGCGGACGCGCACACGGAAATCCCCGTCCAGCGGCACGGTTTCGTAAGGGATGCGGAACAGATTGCACCAGACCGGATAGAACGAATAGGTGATATCCGGATAAAGGACCGGCCGGTCCGAGCAGAAAAACGCCTGAAAGGCAAGCGCAAGCACATCGTCTGAGCCGTTTCCGAGGAACACCTGCGCGGGTTTTACGCCGAAGCGTCCGGCTAGCGTGGACTTGAGCGCCTTGCCGTTTGCGTCCGGATAGAGGGCGAGCTGGGCGGCGTCGAAGCGGCGCAGGATTTCCTGTACGCACGGCGCGGGCGGATACGGGTTCTCATTGGCGTTCAGCTTGATGATATCGGCGGCCTGTGGCTGCTCGCCCGGCACATAGGGGTCGATTTTGCGGAGCTTATCGAGAAAAGGCTTGTCCATAAGGCACTCTCCTGTTGCAGTTTGTTGACTGCGGACAGTTTATCACAGTAAAGCAAAAAAGTCAAGCCCTGTTTGTGTTGGACTGCCAGGTGTGGTATAATCAACACATATAGAAATGCATACGCCCGCATCCCCTGTAAACCTGACTGGATGGAGGAAAAGAACGCCATGTACCAACCCTTAGCCGATAAGCTGCGCCCGCAGACGCTGGACGACGTGGTCGGCCAGCGGCACTTGCTCGGTCCGAACGGCTTGCTGCGCCGCGTGATCGAGAGCGGAAATATCCCCAACCTGATCTTTTACGGCCCGTCCGGCGTGGGCAAGACCACGGTTGCGTCCATCATCGCAAAGCAGACCGACCGCAAGCTGTATCACCTGAACGCCACGACTGCGGGCATCGCGGATATCAAGGCCATCATCGACGAGCTGGACACCTTCCTCGCCCCCAATGGCGCGCTGGTTTATCTGGACGAGATCCAGTATTTCAACAAAAAGCAGCAGCAGAGCCTTCTTGAGTTCATAGAAACGGGTAAAATGACGCTGGTCGCGTCCACGACCGAGAATCCGTATTTTTATATTTACAACGCGATCCTCAGTCGCTGCACGGTATTCGAGTTCAAGCCGGTCGGTCCGACGGATATGAAGCGCGCGGTCGAGCGGGCGCTTGCGCTCGCCATCGGGGAGCGGGACATCCCTGTCGAGGACGGAGTAGCCGCGCACATCGCGCAGGCGGTCGGCGGCGATGTGCGCAAGGCACTGGGCGCGGTTGAACTGCTTGTTCTGGGCGCGGGGGAAAGCGGTGTCACCCTTGCAGATGCGGAGCAGGCCGCCCAGCGCTCGCATATGCGGTACGACCGCGATGGGGATAGCCACTATGATATCCTGTCCGCGCTACAGAAGTCCATCCGCGGGTCGGATCCGGACGCGGCGCTGCATTACCTCGCGCGTCTGCTGGAGGCAGGGGACATGATCTCCGCCGCGCGGCGCATGCTGGTCATCGCGAGCGAGGATGTGGGGCTGGCCTATCCGCAGTGCGTGGCCATCGTTAAGGCGTGTGTGGACAGCGCGTTCCAGCTTGGACTGCCGGAGGCGCGGATTCCGCTGGCTGAGGCGGCTGTGCTTATGGCGACCGCGCCGAAATCGAACAGTGCGCTGATGGGGATGGAAGCGGCTCTTGCAGATGTCCGCGCAGGCCGGACCGGCGACATCCCCGCGCATATCAGGGACGCGCATTACGGCGGCGCGGCCAAGCTGGGACGCGGACTGACCTACCGGTATCCGCACGACTTCCCGCACCATTGGACCGCGCAGCAATATCTGCCGGACGAGCTGAAAGGCGCGCGGTATTATGAGTACGGACCCAACAAGACCGAGCAGGCGGCCAAGGCGTATTGGGAGAAAATAAAAGGGTAGCGGACAGAACCAGCGGGAGAGGCCGCCCCCCTCCCGCTGGCTGTTATTCAAATTCCGTCGCAATGTATTTCCGGTCGCAGCAGTCCGGCGTGTAGACCCACTGGCTGATATGCCCGTCGGTGATGAAATACCGCGGCGGCGGGGGCGGCTCGCGGCAGGCGAGCACATCGATCACGGTCAGCTTGATCTTCATGCGCTGGGGCAGGATGGATTTGATATACACGGAAACCACCGTGCCTGCGGACAGGTCGCCGCGCGGCTCCGCCAGGCCGGAAAGGTTGGGCGCAAGCTCGATGAACACGCCGTAAGGTTCCACCGACCGCACCACGCCGCGTACGGTTTCGCCGGGGGAGAAAAGGGCGGCGTTCTGCTCCCAGGTGCCAAGCAGCTCCCGATGGGTAAGCGAAATGCGCCGCGCGTCGCGGTCAACCGCGCGCACGGCTGCATAGATGTGCTGTCCCACCCGCAACCGGTCGTGCGGATGGAAAATGCGGGAAACCGAAAGGTTCTCTATGCCGATCAGCGAGGCCACGCCGCAGCCGATATCCACGAACGCGCCGAACGGCTCCAGGTGGGTCACCCTGGCGGGGATCACGTCGCCCGGCCGGAGCGATGCGAGCAAATGGTCCTGCGCCCGCTGCTGGGCGATCGTGCGGGAAAGCCAGACGGTCGGCGGCGCGGTGCTTTCGTCCAGCTCCGTGATGACAAAACAGGTGGGCTTGCCGACGCGGGACAGGATGGCGATTTCCCTGGTGTCCCCCTCCGCAACGCCGAGCGCGCAGCATGAGCGCGGCATGATGCCCTGCGCGAAGCCAAAATCGAACAACAGGTCGTGCGCGGCGGTGCATCGCTGTGTGACCGCCTCCAGGATCATGCCCTCGTCCTGTGCACGGCGCAGTCCGTCGACCGATTCAAACGCCTGCCGCACAGCGGGAAGTGCGGCGTAACTGCCCTCGGGCAGATAGGATTCGCTTGTTTTCATAAAAGCCGAGCCTCCTTTGGGGTCTGCCTTACTATATGAAAAAACGGCTGGGAATAGCACCGCGGATGTGGTATGATTATAAAGAGGAATCGATAAGCCGCCGCGGAGGGATAGCCCCGCGGCATATGGGAGGAGTGATTGCGTGGATGTACAGGTCAATGATGTCCTGACCATGAAGAAGCCGCATCCCTGCGGCTCCAAGCAATGGAGGGTGCTACGCACCGGCATGGATTTCAAGCTCAAATGCCTGGGCTGCGGGCATGAGGTCATGCTGCCGCGCAGCAAGGCGGAAAAAAATATACGTACCATAGAACGGGAGGGGACGATTGTATGCTGATCGATGGAAAACAGATGCATATTCAGATTCAAAAGGGGGATATCGGCCGGTATGTCATCCTGCCGGGCGACCCGGGTCGCTGCGGCAAGATCGCGCGCTATTTTGAGGAGCCGAAGCAGATCGCGCAGAACCGCGAATATACGTTGTGGACGGGCAGACTGGACGGCGTATCCGTCGCGGTATGCTCGACCGGCATCGGCGGCCCGTCCGCCGCGATCGCGCTGGAGGAGCTGGTCGAGTGCGGCGCGGACACGTTCATCCGCGTGGGGACATCGGGCGGCATCGTGGACGAGGTGTGCGGCGGCGATATCGTGATCGCAACCGCGGCCATCCGGCAGGAGGGAACGAGCCGCGAATACCTGCCCATCGAGTTCCCAGCGGCGGCGGATTTCTCGGTTGTTGCCGCACTGCGGGAGGCGGCGGTGCGGCTCGGCCTCACCCATCATATCGGCGTGATCCAGTCCAAGGACAGCTTTTACGGTGAGATACGGCCCGCGCAGCAGCCTGTTGCGGAGGAACTGCTCGCCAAATGGAAGGCGTGGAAGGCCGCAGGCGCGCTGACGAGCGAAATGGAGACCGCGGCGCTGTTCATTGTGGCGCAGGTGCTGCATGTGCGATGCGGCGCGGTACTCAACGTCCTGTGGAACGCGGATAACGACGAGGCGCCCAATATTCCGCCCGATGCGTCCGAGCGCGGTGTCCGTGCGGCGGTCGAGGCGCTGCGTATCCTCATTCGGGAGGACGGAGCGCAGGCATGAACAAGAAAAAAAACGATACGCGCGAGGCCGACCTGGGACGAGATCCGGTCGGCCCGCTGCTCGTCCGCCTGGCGCTGCCGACGATCTGCGCGCAGGTGGTCAACCTTTTGTATAATATCGTGGACCGCATCTACATCGGCCGCATACCGGACGAGGGGGCGCTCGCGCTGACCGGCATGGGCGTGACCTTTCCGGTTATCACACTGATTGCGGCGTTCGCGGCGCTGATCGGCATGGGCGGCGCGCCGCGCGCCTCCATTGCCATGGGTGCGGGCGAGCACGAAAAAGCCGAGCGCACGCTCGGCACCTGTACGGCCGCGCTGTGGGCGCTCGCGGTCGTGCTGACGGCGGTGTTCCTGCTGTTCCAGGAGCCGCTCCTTGTATTGTTCGGCGCGTCCGCAGACACGCTGCCCTATGCGATGCAGTATCTCAACATTTACGTTCTGGGTACCATCTTCGTCATGACCGCGCTGGGGCTGAACGGCTTTATCACCGCGCAGGGCAAATCCGGCGTGGCGATGAAGACGGTGCTGATCGGTGCGGTGCTCAACGTTGTGCTCGATCCGGTGTTCATTTTCCTGTTCGGCATGGGGGTGCGCGGCGCGGCGGTCGCGACCGTGATTTCGCAGGCGGTGTCCGCGCTGTGGGTAGTCCGGTTTTTGGTAGGCCCTTCCAGCGAGCTGCGGCTGAAAAAGGCCTTTTTCCGGCTGGACAGGCGCCTGCTCTGGCCCGCGGTCGCACTGGGCGCGTCGCCCTTTGTCATGCAGTCGACAGAAAGCCTGCTGACGGTGACGTTCAACGTCTCCCTGCAAAAGTACGGCGGCGACCTCGCGGTCGGCGCCATGACCATCCTCACCTCGGTCATGCAGATGATGCAGATGCCGCTGCTGGGGCTGATGCAGGGTGCGCAGCCCATACTGAGCTTCAATTACGGCGCGGGGAACAGTAAGCGGATGAAGGAGGTTATCCGGTACAGCGTGCTGATCGGCGCGGTGTTTGTGTGCTGCGTCTGGGTGGTGGTACAGCTTTCCCCGCGGACGGTGGTATACCTGTTCAACCACAAGCCGGAACTGGTCGAGATGACCGCGTGGGCGCTGCGGATTTATATGGCGGTGGGCTTTACTGCGGCGTTCCAGTGGGGGTTCCAGCAGTCGTTCGTCGCTCTGGGGGAGGCGAAAATATCCTTGTTCCTTGCGCTGGAGCGCAAGATCATCCTTCTGATCCCACTGATCCTGATTCTGCCGCGCTTCTTTGAGGATAAGCTGTTCGCGGTGTTCCTTGCGGAGCCGGTGGCGGATTTCCTTGCCGCGGCGACGACCACGGTCCTGTTTTTCTTCCGTTTCCGCCGGATTACGCGCAATATGCAGCAAAAAAGCGTGGAGCCATAGGCTCCACGCTTTTTATTCCGGTTCCAGCAGGCATACACAGTGCGCGGCGATGCCCTGCTCCGTTCCGGTAAAGCCAAGCCCTTCCTCGGTTGTGGCCTTGACCGAGATCCGGTCCGTTTCGCAGCCAATGGCCGCGGCCAGGTTTTCACGCATCTGTGGGATGTGCGGCGCGAGCCGCGGGGCCTGGGCGAGTACAGTCGCGTCCAGGTTGCCCAGCTGCCAGCCGCGCTCCCGCAGCAACGCGGCTACCTGACGCAGCAGCGCGAGGCTGTCCGCGCCCGCGTAACGCGGGTCGGTATCCGGAAAATGCCTGCCGATATCGCCGAGCGCGAGCGCGCCGAGCAGCGCGTCCATCACCGCGTGGGTGAGGACATCCGCATCCGAATGCCCCGCGAGTCCCGTCCTGTGCGGGATATCCACGCCGCCGATGATGCACCTGCGCCCCTGTTCCAGCCGGTGTACGTCGTAACCGTGCCCGATCCGCATGTTCAGATTTCCTCCTTTTGCAGCAACGCCTCGGCGACCGCGATATCCTCGGGCGTCGTGATCTTGATGTTTTCATAGCTTCCGTGGGTGGCGTATACGGGCTGGCCGAGCGCTTCGACTGCGGCGCAGTCGTCGGTATAGGCCTGTCCCTGACGCGCAGCCTCGTTCAGCGCGCGCAGAAGCAGCGGGCGCGCGAATACCTGCGGTGTCTGCACGGCCGCAAGGGTGTCGCGCGGCACGTCGGCCGCGATGACGCCGTTCTCGATGCGCTTGATGCTGTCCTTGACCGGAACGACCGGCGCGGCCGCGCCGTGCGCAGCGGCCGCATAGACCGCCTCGGAGATGACCGCCTCGGAGACGAGCGGCCGCGCGCCGTCATGCACGGCCACAAGCGCCGTATCCTCCGGCGCGGCGTTGACGCCGGCCAGGACGGAGGCGGTCCTGCTACCCCCGCCGCGCGTGACCGTGCGCAGCTTGGAGATGCCAAACGTCCGCGCAAGCTCGGTATAGGGGACGATATCCTGCTCGCGGCACACCAGCACGATATCGCGCACATCGGCGCATTTTTCAAACGCGGCCAGCGTATGCGCCAGCACGGGGACGTCCCCGAGCGGCAGCAGCAACTTGTTTTCCCCGCCCATACGGCGGGACGAGCCGGCGGCGACAATCACCGCGCAGACCGCGGCGGGTACGGCTTTTTTCTTCCGTTTTCCAAACATGGCATACGCTCCTTAAAAAAGGCTTTGCAGCAATGCAAAGCCTTTGCTCAGATACATAATCTTTGACGGATGAGGTTCCCAGCCTCCTCGGGGGAAATGCCGAGCGAAAAAGCCAGCTCGGAGGCCAGGATCTGCTTGGCGGAAGCGAGCATCTTCTTTTCCCCAGTGGACAGGCCGCGTTCGCGGTCCCGCTCCGCAAGGTTTTTGACGACCTGCGCGACCTCGAGCAGGTCGCCCGAACGGATATGCAGCATATTTTCCCGATAGCGCTGGTTCCAACCCTTATCCTCGCTGCGCGCAACGTCGTCCAGCTTGTGCAGGAAAGCCTCGGCCTGCGCTCTGGAGCATACCGGACGTATCCCGAGCTTTTCGCAGGAATCGACCGGAATAAAGAGCTGCGTGTCGCCGAACGCGGGGCGGAGCGCATAATACTGCGCGGGCGTACCGTCAATGGTGCGCTCGACAATATCTTCGATTACGCCTGCGCCGTGCAGAGGGTGTACGATCTGATCGCCGATGTGAAACATGTAGCCTCCGTTCCAGCAAACCTCTGATGGTATTTTTATCTTACACCTATTCGGTGGTTTTGGCAAGGTTTTTCATTGTTTGGGCGCTGATCAGTGCGCCGATGAGCAGCAGCCAGGCACCGCCGCCCTGCCGCCACAGCCAGCAGCCTGTGGTGAGAAGTCCGGCCATGACAGCCAGCGAAAGCGCGCCGCGCGCGAATGGGAACCGGCCGCCGGCGAGGTGGCAAAGCGCCATGCCGCCGTCGAGCGGCGGCATGGGGAGCAGGTTAAACGCGCCGAGCAACATGCTTGCGCCCGCAAGGCGGTAAAGCCCAAGCTCTCCGGCGAAGGCGGTAAGCGCAAAGCTGGCCGCCGGACCGGCAAGACAGACTGCGGCGCGAGCGCAGCGGCCCTCTGGCAGGGTGCAGCGAAGCACGGCGCCGCAGGCGGTAAGCGTCAGCCGAAGCACCCGACCGCCCGCAAGGGACAGCACCAGCACATGCCCCAGCTCGTGTATGGCCGCGGCAAGCAGGAACAGCGGCAGGGTATTGGTTTCGTCCACACACCAGAGCGCGGCCAGCAGCACGAGGAACCCGTCGCGGACCTCAAGCCTTTTCACTTAAAGCTCGGTCAGGTAATCGGATGGGTCAAGGGCGGCGCCATCCTTCCACAGCTCAAGGTGCAGGTGCGGGCCGGTCGCGTTGCCGGTCTGGCCGACGCGTGCGATTTCCTCCCCGCAGCTTACCGAATCGCCCACCTTGGCCGAGATGCTGCTGCAGTGCGCGTAAAGCGTGGAAAAGCCGTCGTCGTGGTCTACAATTAGATAATTGCCGTAGCTCGACTCCCCGATCTCGCGCACCGTCCCATCCGCAAAGGCGCCGATCCGGACGCCTTCATCCGCTGCGATGTCCAAGCCGTAATGAAAGCCCGGCTGTCCTGTGGTCGGGCTGAGACGGCTGCCGAAGTCCGAAGTCAATGTGCCTTCGGCGGGCAGGATGTGTTCGAATTCCATCGGATAGACGGTCTGGTCGACCGTATCGGGGAACAACGTTTTTTCCCGCCCCAGGATGTCGTCCGCGCCGCCGGAGGATACGGCATAGTCTGGCTCCTTCTCCTGGCTGTCCGGCTGTGCGCCGAATACCTCGCTGACATCCTGCACCGTATCATCCCCGCCGAACACGGCAAGGATACGGTCCGCGCCCGGCAGTCCGGCCAGCGCCGTCGCCGCTTTTTCGCGCGCGGAAACGGCGAGGGGCGCGTCCGCATATTTGATGATTCCCGCGGCGAGAATGAGTACCACCACGAGCAGCAGCCCTTTTCCGCTGCCGGCGCGTTTGCGCGCCGGACGTCTTCCTGTCATGTTCGCCGCCTCCTTTCCTCTGATGAAAGGGTATGAGAAAGGGGACAGGAATATGACTGCGCGGCCATATGCTATACAAAGAAAGTCCGGCAGCGGAGGCGCGTACGCTGGACGCACCTCCGCTGCCGGAAGCTTGTAGATTGTGAAAGAAAGAGGATGGCTTACGGTTTGCTGCAGTCGAGCAGGATTTTCGGGTATTTGGATGTTTTGAATACCTCGAAGCTCTCCACCGCCTCGCTCAGCGGCATAATCTTGCCGATGATCTTGTCGGTCTGCATGCGCTCGATCATGTTGATGGAGCGGTTCATGATCGTGGTCGTGGTGAATACGGTCTGGATGCGGCCCTCCTTCATGTACAGGTCATGCAGGTTAAGCGGCATCTCGAATTTGGGCGGGAATACCGCGAAGTAAACCGCGGTCCCGCAGCGGGCCAGGATCTTGAGCGGCGTTTCGGAAGCCTTGGGGGAGCCCGACATCTCGAACACATAGTCGAAGCCCAGTCCGTCGGTGATTTCCATGGCGCGGGCGACCGCGTCCTCGTTAAAGGGATCGATCGCGTACTGCGCGCCCATGGAGAGCGCCAGCTCGCGTTTTTCGGGTACCGGATCGATGACTGTGATGCGAGCCGCACCCGAGAGCAGGATCTGGTTGAGCATGATTGAGCCGATGCCGCCGACGCCGGCGACGCATACGGTCGCGCCGTGGCGGATGGGGGCAAGGTCCATGGCGCGCAGACAGCAGTTGGTCGGCTCCACGATCGCGTAATCACGCAGCTCAACGTTGTCCGGCAGCTTGTAGATCGTTTTGACATCCGTGACGACATATTCCGCGAAAGCGCCGGTGGGTTTGGAATTGATGCAGTACTGCGTCATGCCCTTTTTGCACCATTCGCATTCGCCGCAGTGGGAAACGGGGAACATCGTAACCTTGTCGCCCACCTTATAGCCGGCGGCGGCAGCTTGCTCGCCCAGTTCGACGATCGTGCCGGAGGCCTCGTGTCCGAGCGGGGCGGGGGGCTTGCTGTTCATGACGCCCATCGTCACCTGATGCACGTCGGTCGCGCAAAGCGCGGCGTATGCGACCTTGACCTTGACCTCGTTGGGCTTGACCTGCGGGATTTCGACCTCGCGCAGTTCGATCTGGTCCCAATCCACCCACCAGAGCTGCTTCATTGTTGCCATGATATAGACACTCCTTTCAGAAAATCCGTGTGACAGGTACTCAGTTCGCCATACCGCGCTCACGCAGGTCGGCGACAATTTTATCATAAGTGGCCTTATCCAGCTTGTATGCGAACAGTGCAATCGCACATACGATCGAGCAGAGGCCGATGAACATATGCGAGCCGAAGTTCATGGCGAACAGCACGGTTGCATTCTGCTGCGCGCCCGCCACATAGCCCAGTGCGTCGAGTAGGGCCGCAGCGCCCGCGATCGAAACCGCCTGGCCGACCTTGAGCATGAAGTTAATGAATGTGGACAGGAAGCCGGCGCAGTAAACGCCGCACTTGTGGTAGGTATACTCGGCGGTGTCGGGCATCATGCCGAACACATTGCCCAGCATCATGCCGGAGCCGAGACCCACGCCGCCCATCATCACATAATAGATGATCTGGCCGCCCGAGGTGGTGATCGGCAGGAACTGCGAGATGATCGAGCAGATGGCGATCAGCGTAAAGGAAACACCGCCCAGTGTCCCCTTGTTCTTGACGCGGGTGACAAGATAGCTGACTGAGAACGCGCCCACCATGCCCATGACCGACCATAGGGTCTGTGTGTTCGCATAGAGCAGCTCGTCGCCGGCGTTATAGGTGCAGAAGTACAGGCGGAACGTCATGCCGCCCTGGATGATGCCCCAGCCGAGGTAGGCGATGGCAAGCTGGATAACCGGCCAGTTGCCTTTGAGCACCTTGAACTGCTTGATAAAGGAAACCTTTTCGGTCTTGGTGTCGTCGATTGTGACGACCTCCTTGGAGGAAGCGACCGTGATAATAAAGAATGGTACTGCGAGCAGGGAGAACACAATCGCCGCGTTGCGGTAACCGGTCG
The DNA here is from genome assembly GCF_014287995.1 of Agathobaculum faecis. Taxonomy (NCBI): domain Bacteria; kingdom Bacillati; phylum Bacillota; class Clostridia; order Eubacteriales; family Butyricicoccaceae; genus Agathobaculum; species Agathobaculum faecis. Next base: position 101,678 of record NZ_JACOPL010000006.1, on the reverse strand, counting down.
CGCCGCCGCCCATCGCGTTGACGACGCGGAGCGTCGCATAGGACAGTACGGTCATGGCGAGGAACGCTCCGGTCATGCGGTAGCTGGAAAGCGCGCTGCGCGTTTCGGTATCGCGGGTCATCATGGCGGGCATCGCGGAGTAAGTAACATTCACCATCGTATAGACCAGTACGAGGATGAAGTACATGCCGAGCCCCCACCAAGTACGGGCGGTTTCCGACCATTCCAGATTGGTGGTGAACGTCAGCACGTTGAAAATCAGCATTGGGATAAAGGAGAACATGACCCAGGGACGGTACCGCCCCCAGCGGGTGCGCGTGTGGTCAGCCAGCGAGCCGACGATGGGGTCGTTGACCGCGTCCCAGAACTTCGAAATGAAAATCAGCAAACCGACCGTCGTTGCGTTAATCAGCGCAATATCGGTCAGGAAGAATACCAGGTAGGAGCCGACCAACGTCCAGCTCATATTGCAGGCAAAGTCGCCGCAGGCGTAGCCTATTTTGCGAGGGATATTCAGCTTGGTATACTCATTCACTGCGGCAGCGGATGAGGTTGCGGTCGTTTGTGTGCTCATGAAAAATCCCCTTTCTTATCTCCGTGTTGTTGGATAAACAGCCTGCCCCTGCGGAAACGGATTCCGGCCGGCTCCGCAGGAACAGGATGCGCCGAGGGACAGGGTTACTTCGCGGCCGAGCGGATATAGGCGGCGATGTCTTCCGCGGCGTAGCCGTATTTGCGGCGCAGCTCCTCCCCGCTGCCGAAGCCCGCGTAGACCTGCGGGATGCCGAACCGGCGGAACGACTTGGGCTGGATGTGGTTGTCCGTGAAGAAGTCGGACAGCGTGCTGGCCAGGCCGCCGCTCATCAGATGGTCCTCCCAGACGACCAGGTTGCCCGTCTCCTCAACCGCCTTGCGGACGGCCGCCTCGTCGAAGGGCTTGATGGAATACATGTCGATCACGCGGACGTCGATCCCCTCTTTCGCAAGCTCCTCCGCCACATCAAGCGCTTCGCCTACCATTTCGCCATGCGCAAGGATGGTGAAATCCTTGCCGTCGCGCGCGGTCACGCTGCCGCCGATCTTGTATTCAATCGTACCCGGCTCATAAAGCTGACGGTCCTTCTTGCCCTGCGCCAGACGGATGTACATTGGGCCGGCATAGTCCATGGACAGGTGCAGGATGTCGCGGATCATGTTCGGGTCGCCGATGGACAGCACAGTCATGTTGACCATGCTCTTGAGGATCGCGATATCCTCCATCGCGTTGTGGGTCGAGCCGCCACCCGAGGTCAGGCCGCCGCCCGTACCGATGATGCGGACCGGCAGGTTCTGATAGCAGACCGCGGTGCGGACCTGCTCGCATGAGCGCATGGACAGGAACGGGAGCATGCCCATGATGACCGGAATGTTGCCCTCGAGCGCAAGGCCGGCCGCAACGCCCACGCAGTTCTGCTCCGCGATGCCGACGTCGATATACCGGTTTGGATAATGCTCGCGGAAACGCTTGAGGTTCATGCCGACATCGGGCGTGCAGACGAACAGCTTTTCATTGGTTTTGCCGATCTCATCCAGGGTGTCCCCGATCACGCTGCGCGCGGAAATCCATTCTCCAAAGTTAAATGAGCCAGCCATCTTTATGCCTCCTTACCGTAGTTCTTTGCCAGATCCTTGAGCGCCTGGTCCCAGTCTTCCTTGTTCAGGCTGCCGGCATGCCAGCCGATCACCTTTTCCATGAAGTCCACGCCCTTGCCCTTGGTGGTGTGCGCCACAATCGCCGTCGGACGCAGGGAGGTCACGGGCGGAAGGCTGTCCAGCGCGTCGACGATGGCGTTCATGTCGTGTCCATCAATCTCGATCACGTTCCAGCCGAACGCTTTCCATTTGTCGGCATACGGCTCCATGCAGGTGATTTCCTCGGTATAGCTGCACATCATCTGCTTGTTGCGGTCAATGACCGCGACAAGGTTGCCCAGCTCGTAGGAGCGCGCCGACATCGCGGCCTCCCAGACCGAGCCCTCGCAGCTCTCGCCATCCCCCAGCATGCAGACGACGCGGTGGCTTTCCTTTTTGACCTTGGCGGAGATGGCCATGCCGACCGCCATGGATAGGCCCTGTCCCAGCGAGCCGGAGGAGCATTCCACGCCCGGCAGATGTACCTTGCAGGGGTGCATGCCGTAGGCGCTGTCCATCTGGCCATAGGTGCGCACGATCTCGTCATAATCGAAAAAGCCGCGCAGCGCCATCGCGATATACATGCACACCGCGCCATGCCCCTTGGAAAGGACGAAGCGGTCGCGCCTCGGATTTTTGATGTCGGTCGGGTCAACGTTCAGCCCGTGGTGGAACAGACCGATCAGCAGGTCGGTCATCGACAGGTCGCCGCCGATATGTACGGCACCCTCGTATACGCCGCATAGATTGATCAGCTTTGTGCGCATTTCATACGCCAAGTCGTTTAAGCGCTTTACTTCCTGTTTGTCTGCCATCACAATACCTCCTTGAATGTTGAATACGCGCAGGGGAAGTGTGAACTTTTTCACAATTATATTGACATAAAAATAACGATATGGTTGAATTATCGTATTTTGCGACTGCGTTTTGTGAAAAATGACAATACGGATTCGACGCTCCCCTTGTGTATAAGTATCATACGACGGTTTTTAGTGTCTGTCGTCTGGTTTTACGGACATGAAATTGTATTTTGTGTCCAAAATAAGCGGTATAGAGTTGGAATATTGTGAAATGTTTACAAAAAACGGGTGTGCTTTTTGCACATATCGGATTTTGCGGTCCTGCCCTGAGAAGGCGAGAAAAAACGGCCGGAGGACGAGGCCTCCGGCCGTTTTCAGGAAAAATTACTCGAGGTCGGGATTGCACTTGATAAGGATTTTGGGGTATTTTCCGGTCAGCTGCGCATCAAACGCGGCCACGCCGTCATCCAGGTCGAACACCGTTTCAGTCAGGCACTTGAGGTTGAGGCGCGGCAGGAGCTGCAGCGCGCGCGGATACGCATAGGGGGCGACCATTACGCCGGTCACCGTTATCTCCTTGAAGTAGCAGTATTTCGAGATGTTGAAGGGCAGTTCGTACTCGTTCGGATACTGGGCGCCGTAGATCAGCATGCCGCAGTTGGCGGTGATATCAGGCAGCGAGGTGACCGCGCGCACCGAGCCGGAGCAGTCCAGAACAACGTCATAGCCCAGGCCGCCCGTCAGTTCCATCGCGGCCTGCACAACATCCTGGGAAGCGGGGTCGATCAAATGGTCCGCGCCAAGCTCGGAAGCCAGCGCGCGCCGGTCCGCGATCGGCTCGATCATGGTCAGGTCGGTCGCGCCGTACAGCTTGAAGGTCTGCAGGGCCAGCAGGCCGATCGGGCCGCCGCCACAGACACAGACGCGCATGCCGACCTTCATCTGCGCCTTGTCCATCATGCGCACGATGATCGACATGGGTTCGAGCAGGCAGCCTTCTTTCAGGCTGACCGAATCAGGCAGCTTGTAGACCTGGTCCTCGTGCCAGATCAGTTCGGGCGCGTAGCCGGGGCGGTTGTACTGCTGCGCGTTGACGCAGAACTGCTGCTGTCCGTTCTGGCAATAATAGCACCCGCCGCAGAACCGCAGGAAATTGCCCGCCACGCGGTCGCCGACCTTCAGGCCCTTGTGGTTGGCCTCCGGCCCTAATTCAACGACGACGCCGGAAATCTCGTGGCCGAGCGGGATCGGCTCGGTGGAGCCTTTCGGCTGGCCGAAACAGCCGGCAACACAGTGCGGGTCCGAGCCGCAGATCGCGCAATACGCGACCTTAATCCGGACATCCTGCGGTCCCATGGCAGGGAATGGGATATCCACCAGGGCTACCTTGCCGCGTGTTTCTGGGTTGGGATCTTTCATGTCGCCAACCAATACGCCGCATAATGTCTTCATCACAAACTGCCTCCTTTGCCTTATGTAAAGTATAGAATTCCGAACGCTGTACACAGCGCTATATTAATCAATACCAAGCATTTCAGTCAAAGTCAATTTATATTTCAGACATTTTCGCGGGAAACATGTCCCTTTTGGGGAATAGAAAATTTCGCGTTTTTTTCTATAGCAAACGCCCCTGACAAGTGTGGTATCCCATGTTATAATGAAAAAAACAGGAGAAACGGGTGTGTTATATGACGACGCGATACCGGAAGATGGTGGATGAGCTGGCTGACCAGTTGGAGCCTGGCGAGCAGGTGGAGGATGTGGCTTTGTTCAATTCCATCCCGACCATGTGCGGCTATTTTGCATTCGCCGCGGTTTCGTTTGCTGCGGGGCGGCTGTTTTCCGGCTATCACGCGGCGGTCCTGCTGTCGAGCGTGCTTTCCATGTGGATGATGGCGAGCGCAGCACATACCCTGTATCTGACGCAGAATTCGTGCGTTCTGGTCACCGACCGGCGCACGTTCGGCCATGTGGGCGAAAAGCGCTTCAGCCTGCCGCATGCCCAGCTCAAAAAAATGCTGCTCAGCCGCGTGCTGTTCCTGGATGGAGGGGACGCCCGTTCCAGCGTCCTGCTGCGCCATGTGTCCAACCGGCGTGAGCTGCATGCCGCTATTGCAAAGCACAGCGAAATCCTGTAAAATAAAATTACTATGCAAAAATAACAAATAACCTGTGTTTTTTGCATTATGAGAATGAGGGCTGATAACAGGAGAGAAAAAGGAGGAAAGATCGCTTTGCTGGCAGAGTACCGCAATCAACAGATATATCATAATCATATTACGACTATTCCTTTCGGCGCTTTTGATTTTGTTCTTTACTATGCGGAGCAGATGAGCCAGATCATACCGGTATTTGAACATCAGCACGACCTGTATGAGATTTTCTACGGCATAGAAGGGGAAGCCAATGTGGTTTGCGGACAGGACAGCCTGCCATTATATGAAAACAGCATGGTGCTGCTGGGCAAGAACCATCTGCACCGGCTGCGCTATATGCCGGAAAAGCCCGCGGTGTATTTCACAATGATCTTTGATATTATTCCGAAAAGCGGCAATTCGTCGATCGACGCGGAGCTTGAGTATCGGGAAATCGCCAAAGCGTTGGATAAAGCGGATACCAATAAATATATTTACCTGCCGCGCGCGGTTTCGCAGCAGGCGCTTCTTGCGGATATACACAAGCAGATACAGGACAGGAAGATCGGATGGGCTAGCCAGATCGGCATTTTATATTACCTGTTCGTCCTCAACCTGCTGCGGCAGACGACTTCGGTGGTTTCGGACGTGAAAACGCCGCTCGGCTATAAGAATATCGCGCTGGAAGCATCGAAGTACATACACTCCAATTATGCGGATGAGCTGACGATAGACATGGTAGCCCAGCAGTTAAACGTGACGCCGCGCCACGTCAACCGCCTGTTTCAGGAAATGTTCGGCCGCTCGTTTGCGCATACGGTCAGCGTGATCCGCATGGAATATGCGAAAAAGTACCTGCGGACGACAAACGATTCGCTGGAGCGAATCGCGATGCATGTCGGCCTGCCATCCGGCAAGGTGCTGATCCGGCTGTTCCATGAGCAGGAAGGGATGTCGCCGGGGGATTATCGGGCAAAATTCCATTAAAACAGAAAGCGGCCGCCCGCTGTTTCCTTGTCTTGTGCGGAAACGGCGGGCGGCGTTGTGTCATGGAGGGCTTCAGCGCAGTAGCGGCAGGTTGCCGGTCAGCCGGCCGACCAGCTTTTTCGCGCCGCAGATGCCGATGCCGAAATAGGACAGCTCCTCCTCGGGGGAAGCCGCGGCCTTACGGGTGAACTCGCTGTAGGTTCCGCAGCCTTGTGCGAGGTCGGAGAAATCCACGGCGATCAAGCCGGCGAAGCACGGCTCGTACAGTTTCCGGCGAAGCGCGCGTAGCGTCTGCCGGTCTGCCCGCAGGATGGGTACGGGGAGGGCGGTGATGCCGAGGTGGGCGCGGCCGCTTTTGTCGCGAACATCCGGTCCCACCGCTTGCGGCAGATGCTTGCCCAGCGTGATGCCTAGTATGGCTGCCGTATTGGCGATCAGGCCCAGCGGCAGCGTCCCGTCGATCACCAGCACACATTTTTCTGTTTGCGTATCCATGATTACCGCTCCTTCTGCATATCGTTTCCGGTAAAGATTTTTTGGTATTGCCCGGGCGTAAGCCCGATGAACTCCTTAAAATAGTGCGTGAAATGGCTCTGGTCGGCGTAGCCGGTCAGACACGCGGCGTCGGCCGGAGGAACGCCCTGCTCGAGCAGCTCCTTGGCGCGGCTGAGCCGGATATTCTGCAGATACCGGTAGGGAGAAACGCCAACCTGCCGCGCGAACAGGCGCAGTAGGTAGGATTTGCCGAAATCTGTCATGGAAACCAGGCTGTCGAGCGTGATGCTGTCCGCGTAATGCTGCTCCATATAGGCGCAGAGCATCTGGATCTGGCTGTTCTGCGCGGGCGGCGGCTCCACTCCGGCTGGCGGCAGGGTGCAGCCGGACAGAAGCGGTTCGAGGAGATAATAGAACGCCTCCTGCTTTTCCAGCGCGGGCGCATCGCGCACAAGCGCGTCGTACAGGGCACGGAGGGCGTGCATGAGCTCGCTCTGCGGCAAAAGGTTGCGCGTGAAACGGGGCGGCTGCTCCCTGCCGGTGATCTCCCTTGCGGCACGGCACATAACGTCGGGTGGGATGTTGACCGCGCGGTAGTCCAGCGGTTCGCCGCTTACAGGGGCGCAGCAGTGGCAGTCGTGCGGATTGAAAAGCACAAGGTCGCCGGCCGATATATCGTATTCCTGTCCCCCGCACCACAGATGGCGCCCGCCGCTTTCGATGAAGCCGATGACATAATACTCGTGGAAGTGGTTGGGGAATTTCTGCACGACGCCCTGCAGGTGATAAGCTTCTATGCCGAGCACCTGGTCGTAGCAGACGGTACGGGATTCATCCGGCATGACGCGGCCTCCTTTCATAGTCTGCAGACAGTATAGCATACCGCGCGCCAAAATTCTTGCAGTATATTACACTCCGCCAAGCAAAGCGCGCCGCTGCTTGCAGCGGCGCGCTGTATTATTGCAGATAATTGGTGATGCCCAGTCGGTTGCCGAACGGGTCCTCAAATTCAGCGGTCCAGCCGGTCCGCATATGGAACGGTTCGGAAAGGAATGCGATGCCGTCCGCGCGCATCCGACGGTACTGTGCCTTGACATCGCTGACTTCAAACCAGGTTACGGGCTTCTGGACTGGGAAGCGGCACTTGTCCTTGAGGATAATGGCCGGCTCCTCCTGCCCGACACGGTAGGCGGACATCCCGCTGTCGGAAAAGTCGAATTTCAGATCCAACCCGAGCGCGCCGCCGTAAAACCGTTTCGCCGCGTCCAGATCATCGACGGGCAGGAAAAAGTTGTCATAGCCTTTCACTACTCCGTTTCCCCTTTCCAGCGCGTAAGAGTGGGGAAATATTCCCGCATCTGCTCTCTCGCGCGCTCGCGGTCGGTGTACAGCTCGGGTGCGCAGTTGAGGTTGTGCTCTATCTGCTCTTCCATGGTTGCGTCGTAGGTGAACGCGCCGTTCTGGTAGCAGTAGGTGCAGTAGGTGCAGCTTTGCGTGCCATCCGCTTCGGTGCCACGGTCGGCGGGCCTGGTCATCGGCATGCCGCAGGACTGGCAGATGTCCGCCAGACCGACGTAAATATCGATATCCGCCTGCCCGTCCTCGTAATTGCGGTATTCCTCAAAGTCCACGCCGTAGGCGCGCGGCAGGGGCAGGGACCAGATTTCGCCCCATGCCTGCATCGGCATCGCGCGGATATCACCGTGAAAATGGAATTTAGCGTATTCGCCCGCCGGTATCTCGATTGGTACGCACCCCGCGGGGCAAGCTTCACTTTCGCAGGCCACGACCGCGTCGTAGCTCTCGTCGTCCCAGCCGTAATTGGTATATAGACCGTAGCAGGGCGCGCCTTCCCGTCCGGCCATCAGGCCGGCGCGCATGAACTGCTCCCACAGGCCGCCGATCTTCTGCGCGCAGGCGGGATCGGCGTTCCCTGTGCGGCATTTCAGCCCAACCAGCGTTCGGGCGGGCAGGGATACGGTTTCATATTGCAGCATAGCGTTCATCCTTTCGGTTTTGATGGCTCCATTGTAGCATCGGATACCGGACAGGGCGCGTCCGCATTTGGATAAAGCGCGGCGATTTTTTTTGCTTCCGCCGCGATGTGGCGGCGCAGTGCGGGCGGGGACAGGATTTCGGCATGCGAGCCATAGGACAGCAGATAACCGGCACCCCAGGCACCTACCGGCCATTCGGTCCGCACCAGCAGGGATCCGTCCGGCTGCGGGGAGATGCAGGCGCGTTCAAATTCATCATATACGCGGAATGCCACGGCGGGGGAAAAGCGGACGGCGATGCGGGTGGTCGGCACGGATACAGCCTGATTCCCGTCCAGCGGGGGCGGGTCTCCGTGCGGCGCGAAGCGCTCGTCCAGCAGTGCGATACGCTCCATGCGCGACAGCTTGAAGGTGCGGAAAGAGCGTCGATCCCGACACCATGCCTGTAGGTACCACGAAATTCCCTTGAACCGCAGCTTGACCGGTTCCACGGTGCGCCGCGCCGCAGCACCATTCTGCCCGTAATAGTCAAAGGCCAGCACCCGACGCTCCAGGATAGACGACTTGAGCAGCTCGAACAGCGCGCGCCGCTCGCCGGAGTCGCCCCAATCGGAGAAATCCGCGTCGATCCAGCTCACGGCCTCGCGCCGGAACAGGGCGGACAGGCGAGTGAGCAGAGCGCCATCCTGCACGGCTCCGGTGGCGCGAAGGGTTTGCAGGGCGTACAGGATTTCGTCCTGCTCGCGCGCGGACAGCAGGGATTTGGACAGCACGAAGCCGTCCATCAGGCGCACGCCGCCCCGCCGCCCGCGCGCCGCGTAAACCGGCACGCCCGCCGCGGAGAGCGCGTCAATATCGCGGCGGATGGTGCGCTCAGATACCTCCAACTGGCAGGCAAGATCAGGTATGGTCGCGCCACCGCGCTCCAAAAGGATATATAAGATCTCAAACAAGCGTCCGCTTTGCATGGCTTCACCCCTCACCAGTAGTATAGCACAAAAAGCGGACAAAGTATGGCCGGTTTTTGGAAAGAACACGCGGACAGGCTGGCAAAGAGAAAAAAGGCTTCGGAACGATGTTCCGAAGCCTTTTCTGTTCAGTTGGCGGAAGAAAGAGGAGATTTAGCAAACGCCCTGAGCGAGCATGGCGTCCGCGATCTTCTCAAAGCCGCCGATGTTCGCACCCATGACAAGGTTGTCCTTGTGGCCGTACTTTTCAGCGGACTGAATGCAGGTCTTGAAAATGTTGACCATAATATCGTGCAGACGCTGATCAACCTCCTCGAAGGTCCAGGACAGGCGCAGCGAGTTCTGGCTCATCTCCAGGCCGGAGGTGGCGACGCCGCCTGCGTTGGCCGCCTTGGCAGGACCGAAGAAGATGCCGTTTGCCAGGAACGCCTCCACAGCCTCCGGCGTGGACGGCATGTTCGCGCCCTCGGCCACGAATTTGCAGCCGTTCGCAATCAGGGCCTTGGCGTCGTCGCCGCTGATCTCATTCTGGGTTGCGCAGGGCAGCGCGACGTCGCACTTGACGCTCCACGGGCGCTGGCCCTCGGTGTAGGTGCTGCCCGGCACGCGGTCCGCGTATTCCTTGATGCGACCGCGCTTGACCTCCTTGATGTCCTTGACGACATCGAGGTTAATGCCGTTGGGGTCGTAGATGAAGCCATTGGAATCCGACACGGTAACGACCTTGGCGCCCAGCTCGGTCGCCTTCTGGCAGGCGTAGATCGCCACGTTGCCCGAGCCGGAGATGGCGACCGTCTTGCCCTCAAACGAGGTACCCTTGTAAGCGAGCATTTCCTTCATATAGTAGCACAGGCCGTAGCCGGTCGCCTCGGTGCGCGCGAGCGAGCCGCCGTAGGACAGGCCCTTGCCGGTGAGTACGCCGGTGAACTCGTTGCGCAGGCGCTTGTACTGGCCGTACATAAAGCCGATTTCGCGGCCGCCGACGCCGATATCGCCCGCCGGTACGTCGGTGAACTGGCCGATGTGCTTGGACAGCTCGGTGATGAAGGACTGGCAGAAACGCATGACTTCCGCATCGGACTTGCCCTTGGGATCGAAGTCCGAGCCGCCCTTACCGCCGCCCATGGGCAGGCCGGTCAGGCTATTCTTGAAGCACTGCTCAAAGCCGAGGAACTTGATGACCGACGCGTTGACAGACGGATGGAAGCGCAGACCGCCCTTGTAGGGGCCGATTGCGGAGTTGAACTGCACGCGGAAGCCGCGGTTGACCTGAACCTTGCCCTCGTCATCCACCCACGGAACACGGAACATTACCATGCGCTCCGGCTCGACGATACGGTCGATGATGCCGTTCTTCTCCAACTCCGGACGCGCCTCTACGACCGGCTCGAAGCTTTCGAGTACTTCAAGAACCGCCTGCTGAAATTCCGGCTCGTTCGGGTTGCGCTTCTGCACGGTTTCGTATACGCGCTTGAGGTAAGTGTTGGTAAGTGCCATTTGATTTGTCCTCCTTACATTTCTGCCGCAGCCTCTTTCCAATAATCAGGGAAAAGTGCGGAATAACTTACATACATGCTGTAGTGTGTAATTATTATATAGTATTTTGCGAATGTGTGCAACAATTTAGCGTGTTAAAAATATACATTTTTTACTTGTGGAATGGGGATGGAAATTGTCAGATTTACCTGATATAATGAAGCGCGAGGGGGTGCGACTTGCAAAATGAACAGTTTTGACAAAATTTATGCGGTCGTCCGGCGCATCCCGCGCGGCACGGTCGCGACTTACGGCCAGATTGCGCTGCTGGCGGGCAATCCGCGCTGGGCGCGGGTGGTCGGCTATGCGCTGCACGCGAATCCGGATCCGGAAGGAATACCATGCTACCGCGTGGTGACCAAAGAGGGCCGTACCTCTCCAGCTTTTGCATTCGGCGGCGCGGATATACAGCGCGCAATGCTGGAGGCGGACGGGATAGAGTTTACCGCCGACGGGCGGGTGGATATGGAGCGGTTCCGCTGGGAGGGAGCTTGACGATGATCGATCTGGAAAAGCTGGCGGCGCTGGCAGTCGCCTATGATGCGGGGGACGCGCGTCGGGTGCAGCATTTTATGAAAGTATATGCGTTCTGCCGCCTGTTAGGACGAAGCGAGGGCCTGGGGGAGGAAGAACAGAATATTCTGGAGGCTGCGGCTCTCCTGCATGATATCGGCATTCACGAAGCGGAGCGCAAGCACGGCTCTTCCGGCGGGAAGTGGCAGGAGCTGGAGGGGCCGGCGGTCGCCGCGCCGCTGCTCGCGCAGGCCGGCGCTTCGGCGGCGCAGGCGGAGAAAATTGCTTGGCTGATCGCGCATCATCACAGTTTCGACGCTTCGGAGGATCTTGCCTTCCGCATCCTGCTTGAGGCGGATTTTCTGGTCAACGCATATGAAAGCGCCCTGCCGCCGGAGGCCTGTGGAACGGCGGGGGAACGGGTGTTCCGTACAGAGACTGGCCGTTCATTTTTACAGAAAATGTATCTAGAAAAGCCGTATAAGCCGTAAAAGTGCATAAATTACAGAGAAGAAATGGCGTTCCGTTTGGCAGAGGGAACGCCCTTTTTGAACTTTTTGTGAAATCTGTTGACAACACAACGAATCGGTGTATACTGTGTTAGTAAGCTAACAGTAAGGAGGCTAACAATTAATGCAGGAGCAAACGATCTGCGGCGAGCTCGGCATGCTGAACAATCTGTTCAAGCGGCAGATGGCGTGCCAATCGGGCGAGGAATTCAGCAAGGTGACCGGTATGCAGGGGATGATTATTCATTACCTGCTGGTTGCAGACGGCGACCGCTTCCAAAAGGATGTGGAGACTCAGTTCCGCTTCCGGCGTTCGACTGCGACCGGCATTTTGCAGCTCATGGAGCAGCACGGGCTGCTGCGGCGCGAGCCGGTGCCGCAGGACGGGCGGCTCAAACGGCTGGTGCTGACTGACAAAGCGTTGGCGCTCGATGCGCGGATCAAAAAGAAGTTCCGCGACACAGAGACGCTGATGCGTGCCGGCATCAGCGAGGAGGACATGGACGCCTGGTTCCGCGTGTGCGGCAGGATCCGCGCGAATCTGGAAAACTATCAACGCAGGGCTTCGGAGGGACAAGAATGATAAAGAGGCTGTTACAAAGCGTGCGCGAGTTCAAAAAGGATGCGCTGCTCACGCCGTTTTTTGTGGTGCTCGAGGTTGTGATGGAGGTCGTTATCCCCGCAGTAATGGCGCTTCTGATTGATAAGGGCATTGATGCGCAAAATATGGGAGAGATCTGGAAATACGGAGCCATCCTCGTGGCGTGCGCGGCGCTGGCGCTGGTGTTCGGCGCGGCGGCAGGCACCTATGCGGCGCGCGCCTCCACCGGCTTCGCCCGCAACCTGCGGCACGACATGTATTATGCGGTGCAGGATTTTTCCTTTTCCAACATCGATAAGTTTTCGACCGGCTCGATCGTCACCCGCTTGACGACCGACGTGACCAATGTGCAGAACTCGTTCCAGATGTGTACGCGCATCGCGGTGCGCTGTCCGGTCATGCTGGTGTTCGCGCTGATCATGGCGTTTCAGATCAACGGCGAGCTGGCGCTGATTTTCCTGGGCGTGCTTCCTGTTTTGGCGGTGGGCATGGGCCTGCTGATGAAGTTTGTCGGGCCGATCTTCGAGCGTGTGTTCAAGATCTACGACCAGATGAACACGGTCGTGCAGGAAAACGTGCGCGGCATCCGTGTGGTCAAGGCCTATGTGCGTGAGGAATATGAAACCGAAAAGTTTCAAAACGTTTCCGGACGGCTTTACAAGGCGTTTTCCAAGGCGCAGAAGATTATGGCGGGCGTTTCACCGCTCATGCAGTTCTGCATGTATGCCTGCATGCTGCTGATTTCCTGGTTCGGCGCGCGGCTGATCGTCGGCGGCAGCATGACGACCGGCGAGCTGACCAGCCTGTTTTCCTACGCGATGCAGATATTGATGAGCCTGATGATGGTCGCGATGGTATTCGTCATGATTACCATGTCTAAGGCGAGCGCGGAGCGCATCGTCGAAGTGCTGGAGGAGCAGCCTGACCTCCATAATCCGGCGCAGCCGGTGACTGCGGTAAAAAACGGGGATATCGATTTCGATAACGTCAATTTCAGCTACAAGGGCGATGCGCGTAAGCTTGCCCTGCGCGGCGTGGACCTCCACATCAAGGCGGGGCAGACCATCGGAGTCCTGGGCGGCACCGGCTCGGCCAAGTCTACGCTGGTACAGCTGATCCCGCGCCTGTACGATGTCACGACCGGCTCGGTTAAGGTGGGCGGCGTGGATGTGCGCGATTATGACATTGAAGCGCTGCGCGAGCAGGTCGCCATGGTGCTGCAGAAGAATGTGCTGTTCTCTGGCACGATCAAGGAGAACCTGCGCTGGGGCAACGAGCACGCGAGCGACGAGGAGCTTGAGCACGTGTGCCGTCTGGCGCAGGCGGATGAATTCATCCAGCAGATGCCGGGGAAATACGATACCTATATCGAGCAGGGTGGCACCAACGTATCTGGCGGCCAGAAGCAGCGTCTGTGCATTGCCCGCGCGCTGCTGAAAAAGCCCAAGGTACTCATTCTGGACGACTCGACCAGCGCGGTCGACACCAAGACCGACGCGCTGATCCGCAAGGCGTTCGCGGAGGAGCTCCCGGGTACGACCAAGCTGATTATCGCGCAGCGCGTCTCGTCCGTGCAGGACGCGGACCAGATCGTTATTCTGGACGGCGGCGCGATCCAGGCGGTCGGCACACATGAGGAGCTGCTCGCGGGCAACCCGATTTACCAGGAGATCTATAAGCAGCAAATGAACAAAGGGGGCGAGGAATAATGGCAAGACCCGCAATGGGCGGCCCTGGCCGCCGGGGACAGATGGCCGGCGGTAAACGCAGCAAAAATCCGAAAAAGACGCTGGGCCGGCTGCTATACTATATCAGGGATGGCTACGCGGTTCAGTTCGGCGTGGTTCTGGTGTGCATTCTGATCTCCGCAGTTGTGAACGTAGCGGGTTCGATGTTCCTGCGCGTGCTGATCGACGATTATATCGCGCCGCTGCTGCTGGAAGCCGCGCCCGTATTCACCGGCCTGATACATGCCATCCTGCTGATGGGCCTGATCTATCTGACAGGCATTGTTTCCACCTTCCTGTATAACTGGCTGATGGTGGCCATTTCGCAGGGCATTTTGAAAAAGGTGCGCGACGAGATGTTCGGGCGTATGCAGACCCTGCCCATCCGCTATTTTGACACCCATACCCACGGCGACCTGATGAGCCATTTTACCAATGATACAGACACGCTGCAGCAGATGCTCAGCCAGTCCGTCCCGCAGATGTTCTCCTCCATAATGACGATCATCGCGGTGTTTATCGCCATGCTGGCGACCAATGTGTGGCTGACGTTGTTCGTGCTGGCAGGCGTCGCCGTGATGCTGGTGGTGGTCAAGCGGATCGGCGGGCAGTCGGCAAAATACTTTTTGGAGCAGCAGACCTCGCTTGGCAAGGTTAACGGCTATATCGAGGAAATGATCAACGGGCAGAAGGTTGTCAAGGTGTTCTGCCATGAGGATAAGTGCAAGGAGCAGTTCGACGCGCTCAACGATGAGCTGCGGGAAAATGCGAAGAACGCGAACACCTTTGCCAACATCCTCATGCCGATCATGATGAACATTGGCAACCTGCTGTATGTGCTGGTGGCCGTGGTCGGCGGCACGCTGGCGCTGTCCGGTGTGGTTGGAAGCAGCATCACCATCGGCGTGATCGCCAGCTTCCTGCAGCTGACCAAATCGTTTACCCAGCCGGTTACACAGATTTCGCAGCAGTTCAACTCCATTGTCATGGCGCTGGCCGGCGCAGAGCGTATTTTCGAGCTGATGGATGAGGCGCCGGAAACGGACGACGGATATGTCACCCTGGTCAACGCCAAATACGATAAAAACGGCGAACTGGTGGAAACGCCGGAAAAAACCAACATTTGGGCGTGGAAGCATCCGCATGAGGACGGTACGACCACCTACCAGCAGGTACGGGGCGACGTTCGGTTTTTCGACGTGGATTTCGGCTATAATCCGGAGAAGATCGTGCTGCATGATATCACGCTGTACGCCGAGCCGGGGCAGAAGGTGGCTTTTGTCGGCGCGACCGGCGCGGGTAAGACCACGATTACCAACCTGATCAACCGCTTTTACGATCTGGCGGACGGCAAGATCCGGTACGATGGAATCAACATCAACAAAATCAAAAAGGCGGACTTGCGCCGCTCGCTTGGCATCGTTCTGCAGGACACTAACCTGTTTACCGGTACGATCCGCGACAACATCCGGTACGGCAATCTGGAGGCGACCGACCAGGAGATCGAAGCCGCGGCGCAGCTTGCGGGCGCGGACGACTTCATCCGTCGTCTGCCGGACGGCTATGATACGGTGATTGACGGGGACGGAGGCAGCCTGTCACAGGGTCAGCGCCAGCTTTTGTCCATTGCGCGCGCGGCGGTGGCTGATCCGCCGGTTATGATCCTGGACGAAGCGACCAGCAGCATCGATACCCGCACCGAGTCCATCGTGCAGGCGGGTATGGACGGCCTGATGTACGGCCGCACCGTGTTTGTGATCGCACACCGCCTGTCGACTGTGCAGAACGCGGACGTGATTATGGTGCTTGAGCTGGGCCATATCATCGAGCGCGGCAACCATGCGCAGCTGATTGCCGAGCATGGAAAGTATTACCAGCTCTATACCGGCGCGTTCGAACTGGAATAAACGGCGGCCCTGTTCCAGGGCGGCGGAGGGAGCGTCCGCCGGAGCCGGACACCTTGGCAGGCAGGCCGCATCCGCGGCCTGCCTTTTTCTCTGCACTCGGGCAAAAGGGGGCCGAACATGAAGAAAGGGCTGCGCCACTGAAATCGGTTGCATGATTCCTTGCACCGCGGACAAATGTTTTTCGGAAGAAAGCACAAATTTTGCAATTCTTACGAAAAGATAATAGGTAGTTTGCCCGAAATTGCTCAAAAGGCGAAAAAAAGTCTGCCAAATCGTAGAAAGAGTAGTATAATAAGAAAAAATAATCCAAGCGCCCGAATGATTTCACATCGGAAAGGGCGAGGGATTAGGTTTGTAAAGGAGAAGATAACCATGAAGAAAAGTCTGAGCATGCTTCTGGTCGGCTCGATGCTGGTAACAGCGCTGGCGGGCTGCGGCGGCAATACCGATACGCAGGGCGCGGGCGACGGGCAGGATAACACGGATGCTGCAGCAACCGCGTTTTTGATCGGCGGCACCGCGCCGCTGACCGGAGAAGCGGCGATTTACGGCAACGCGGTCAAGAACGGCGCCGAGCTTGCGGCGGAGGAGATCAACGCGGAAGGCGGGGATATTCAGATCAAGGTCATTTTCGAGGATGATGAACACAACACGGAAAAGGCTGTCAGTGCGTACAACGCGCTCAAGGACGAGGGCATCCAGCTTTCCCTCGGCGCGGTAACCTCCAAGCCGGGCGAAGCGATCGCGCCGCTGCACGAGGAGGATCACATTTTCGCGCTGACCCCGTCGGCTTCCTCTCCGGCCAATATAGAGGGCAACGACGTTGTGTTCCAGATGTGTTTCTCCGACCCGAATCAGGGCATGGCTTCCGCGGAGTATATCGCGGATCAGCAGCTCGGCACCAAGATTGGCGTTATTTATAAGAGCGACGACGTGTATTCCACCGGTATTCTGGAGCAGTTCAAGGCTGAAGCAGAGTCAAAGGGCCTTGAGATAGTGACCGAACAGGCGTTTACGACGGAGACGCAGAACGACTTTTCGGTGCAGTTGAACGCGTGCAAGAGCGCCGGCGCTGACCTGCTGTTCCTGCCGATTTATTACACCCCGGCGTCCCTGATCCTGACCCAGGCGAACGCGATGGGCTATACGCCCAAGTTCTTTGGCGTGGACGGTATGGATGGCATCCTGACTGTCGAGAATTTCGATACCACGCTGGCAGAGGGCGTTATGCTGCTGACCCCGTTCAATGCGGATGCGACCGATGAAAAGACCGTAAACTTCGTGACCAAGTATAAGGAAAAGTACGGCGAGACCCCGAACCAGTTCGCGGCTGACGCATATGACTGCATCTACGCTTACAAGCAGGCGCTTGAGGAAGCGGAATGCACGCCGGATATGTCTGCTTCCGACCTTTGCGACAAGATGATCGAGACGTTCCCGACCATCACGTTCGAGGGCCTGACCGGCGACGGCGCGGGTATCACCTGGGATTCCAACGGTGCGGTATCCAAGAGCCCGAAGGGCATGATTATTGAAAACGGCGCGTATGTAGGCATGTAAAAGCCTTCGGCGCGTTCGGGTAACGGACCGCTGAAAACAGTTGAACGAAAGAACGAAGGAGGGCGCTGCAGCAGAACGCTACGGCCCTCCTTTGCGTCTATTCCACGGTATTCACCGCGTTATGGGGTGGGGCGACGGCTCGACGCCGCTTGCCGAGCCCTTGCCCCAACCCACAAGCAAAAAGAGAAATAAAAGAGATTTGAGGTGTTCCGAATGATGGGTTTCCTGAATCATCTGATCAACGGCGTGAGTCTGGGCAGCATCTATGCGATCATCGCGCTGGGCTATACCATGGTCTACGGTATTGCGAAGATGCTAAACTTTGCCCACGGCGATGTGATCATGGTGGGCGGATATATGTGCTTCTGCGCCACGACCTATCTGGGCTGGCCCGCTCCGGCGGGCGTACTGCTCGCGGTCGTTGTCTGCACAGCGCTTGGCGTTGTGATCGAACGGCTGGCCTATAAGCCGTTGCGCATGGCGCCGTCACTGGCGGTGCTGATTACGGCGATCGGCGTTTCCTATTTCCTGCAGAACGCGGCGCTGCTGATCTGGGGCTCGGGGCAGAAAAGCTTTACCTCGGTCGTAAAGGGCAGCCCGTTCCAGTTGTTTGACGGACAGCTTACGGTCACGCCGGTCACGCTGGTCACGGTGCTTGCTTGCATTGTTATCATGATCGTGCTGACCCTGTTTACCAACAAGAGCAAAATGGGTACGGCGATGCGTGCAGTTTCCGAGGACAAGGGCGCGGCGCAGCTGATGGGCATTAATGTGAACACGACGATCTCGCTGACGTTCGCCATCGGTTCCGGCCTGGCCGCGATCGCGGGTGTACTGCTGTGTTCGGCCTATCCGACGCTGATGCCGACGACCGGCTCGATGCCCGGCATTAAAGCGTTCACCGCGGCAGTGTTCGGCGGCATCGGCTCGATCCCGGGCGCGTTTGTCGGCGGCATCCTGCTGGGCGTGATCGAGATTTTCGCGGGCGCATATATTTCAACCCAGCTTTCCAACGCGATCGTATTCGCGGTGCTGATCCTCGTGCTGCTGGTCAAGCCGGACGGGCTGCTCGGCAAACGCGTGAGCGAAAAGGTTTAAGGGGGCGGCGCTGCGATGAAAAAGTTCAAGAAATATGCGGCCTCTAAGGCCGGACGCGATACGCTGCTGTCCTTCGGCATTGTGATCGCCGGCTACATCTACCTGCAGGTGATGGTGGCGACGGGCAATATCTCCAGCTTGCTGGAAAGCCTGCTTGTGCCGATCTGCGCGTATGTCATCATGGCGGTTTCGCTCAACCTGACTGTGGGTATCCTGGGCGAGTTGTCGCTCGGCCACGCGGGCTTTATGTCGGTCGGCGCGTTCGCGGGCGTCGTGACGACGACCTGCCTGGCGGAAGCGATCCCGTCCGCGCCGCTCCGGCTGGCGGTCGCGATCCTTGTGGGCGGTATCTGCGCTGCGGTCGCGGGCGTGATCGTGGGCGTGCCGGTGCTGCGTCTCAAGGGAGACTATCTGGCGATCGTCACACTCGCATTTGGCGAGATTATAAAAAATATCATCAATGTGCTGTATATCGGCCTGGACAGCACGGGACTGCACTTCAGCCTGCTCGAGCAGCGGTTTGAGCTGGCGGAAGGTGGGGAAATGATCATCAACGGGCCGATGGGCGTGTCCGGCGTATCCCGACTGTCGACCCTCACCACCGGCTTTGTGCTTGTGCTGATCACGCTGTTCCTGATTTTGAACCTGATTAACAGCCGCGCGGGCCGCGCGATCATGTCCGTGCGCGATAACAAGATTGCCGCGGATTCGATCGGCATTTCGACCACGCGGTATAAGCTGATGGCGTTCGTCATTTCGGCAGCATTCGCTGGTATGGCCGGCACGCTGTACGGCATGAACTACACTACCATTACCGCGGCTAAATTTGATTTCAACACCTCGATTCTGATTCTTGTTTTCGTCGTGCTCGGCGGGCTGGGCAATATCTGGGGCTCGATCATCGCCGCGTCGCTGCTGACGATCCTGCCCGAGGTGCTGCGTGAGGTCGGCGAATACCGCATGCTGATCTATGCGATCCTGTTGATTGTGATGATGCTGTTCAACAACTCGCCGCTTAAGGCGCGGCTGCTGGAAAAGCGCGGTATGAAGCAGATGAGCAAGCTGGAAAAGAACGGGAAGGAGGGCGCGTGATATGGCAATGCTTGAAGTGACTTCGCTGGGGATTTCGTTCGGCGGCCTGCGCGCTGTTGACGAGCTTTCCATGAAAATAGAGGAGGGCGGGCTGGTAGGCCTGATCGGTCCGAACGGCGCGGGCAAAACCACTGTGTTCAACATGCTGACCGGCGTGTACCGCCCGACGGATGGCGGCATCCGGCTGGACGGGCAGAACCTGATCGGGAAAAAGCCGCACGATATCTGCAAAATGGGCGTGGCGCGCACGTTCCAGAACATCCGCCTGTTTTCCAAGCTGACCGTGCTGGACAACGTAAAGACCGGCCTGCATAACGAGATCACCTATTCGTTAGCGGAAAGCCTGTTCCATGTCGGCTCCTACCGCAAAAAGGAACGCGCCATGAATGAACGCGCGATGGAGCTGCTGGGCGTGTTCGGGCTGGAAAGCGTGGCGGATTACCAGGCGGCGAACCTGCCGTACGGCAAACAGCGCAAGCTGGAGATCGCCCGCGCGCTGGCGACCAATCCCAAGCTGCTGCTGCTTGATGAGCCGGCGGCGGGCATGAACCCGAACGAGACCGCCGAGCTGATGGAGACGATCGAGGTCGTCCGTAAGCGCTTCGGCGTGACCGTGCTGCTGATCGAGCACGACATGAAGCTGGTTTCCGGCATCTGTGAATACCTGTATGTACTCAACTTCGGCCGTTTGCTGGCCGAGGGGACGCCGGGCGAGGTGCTGAAAAATCCGGAGGTCGTCACGGCCTACCTTGGCGAATAAGGAGGGAAACGAAGTATGGCAATGCTGGAAGTAAAGGATATCAATGTGTACTACGGCCTGATCCACGCGCTGCGCGACGTTTCCTTTACGGTAAACGAGGGTGAGGTCGTCGCGCTGATCGGCGCGAACGGCGCGGGTAAAACTACGACGCTGCATACCGTCACCGGACTGTTGCCCGCCAAAAGCGGCACGGTGACGTTTGAGGGCAAAAACATCACCAGAAAGCCCGGGCATGAGATCGTCCGGCTGGGGATGAGCCATGTGCCGGAGGGCCGGCGGGTATTTGCGGGTCTGACCGTGCGTGAAAACCTGCGAATGGGCGCCTATACCCGACCGAAAGGCGAGGTTGAGGCATCTCTGGCGGAGGTCTACAAGCGCTTCCCGCGCTTGGAGGAGCGCAAAAACCAGGCGGCAGGCACGCTGTCCGGCGGCGAGCAGCAAATGCTTGCCATGGGCCGCGCGCTGATGGCAAAGCCGCGCATCCTGCTGCTCGACGAGCCATCCATGGGCCTGTCGCCGTTGTTTGTGGGCGAGGTGTTCAAAATCATTCAGGAGGTGTCTGCCGCGGGGACGACCGTCCTGCTTGTTGAGCAGAACGCGAAAAAAGCGCTCTCGATCGCGGACCGCGCCTATGTGCTGGAAACCGGAAGGATCGTAAAATCCGGCAAGGCGTCTGATCTGCTGAACGATGATTCCATCAAGAAAGCCTATTTGGGAGAGTAAGGGGGAAGCGCGAATGAAGCCGTATATTATCACGATCGCCCGCCAGTATGGGTCGGGCGGCAAAACGGTCGGCAAAATGCTGGCGAACAAGCTGGATATCCCGTACTATAATCGGGAGATTATCACGATGGCCTCCGAGGACAGCGGTATCAATGCCATGCTGTTTTCAGACGAACGGCTCAAGCCCGACTTTTTGACCCGCCTGCGCAGCCGCTATAAAGGAGATACAAGCGTAATCAATGACTCCTCCAAGGCCTATCTGCGTGACAACGCGCTGTTCGACTATCAGGCGAAAATCATCTGCAAGCTGGCCGATCAGGGGCCGTGCGTGCTGATCGGGCGCTGCGCGGACTATATCCTCAAGGGGCGGCCGGACGTGGTTCGGGTGTTCGTCCACGCGGACGCGGCGTTCTGCCTGCAGGAGGCTATGAAAATAGATTCGATGCCGGAGGATGCGGTGGCCAGAAAAATCGCAGAGATCGACGAATACCGCGCCAAGTATTACAAGCACCACACGGGAAGCGACTGGTATGACGCGCGCAATTACGATCTGTCGCTCAACAGCGGTGTGCTGGGCTTCGACGGCGTGGTGGAAGAAATTGTGCAGTATATGCAGGTGCGTTCCCAATTCCAGAAATAAGGCTGCAGGTTGTGGCGGAATGACGCGGATTGCAAGCCACCCTGGGCGGTTCAGTATATCCGTTTTCGTGCAGCGTCGTGCGGCCGAATGCTATGAGATTCTAAAAAAGCCTTGTGCATCCGTGAAAAGATGCATAAGGCTTTTCTGTTGGGGGTACTGCTGTTGCGCATGACAATTGCAAAAAAGAGAAAAAAGGCTTGACGAAAGCAAGGATATAGGATATAATATATCTCGTCCTCTGTGAGAGCAGCAGACTATGGAGAGTTGGCTGAGTGGTCGAAGGCGCACGATTGGAAATCGTGTAGGCGTGATGAGCGTCTCCAGGGTTCAAATCCCTGACTCTCCGCCAGATTACCGCACTTTATCGAAAGATAAAGTGCGGTTTTTGCTGTTTTTTAACGGAAAACACGAATATTTTTAGAGGAATGAAAATTTTGAGTGTAATCCTGAGTGCATCAGGATTATTTTGCTTTTGGCAGGGAAGCAATCAGCGCATCCATCCGTGCCGCGCTGTTCCGCTGCATCTGGTCACTTACATGGGCATAGGTCTTCAGTGTGAACGAGGCGGCGTAATGCCCCAGATTCGTCTGCATTGTCTTGATGTCGTCCCCATTTTCCAGCGAGATCGTCGCAAATGAATGCCGCAGGGAATGGAAGGTATAATTGCCCATGCCGCAGTCCAGCAGGATGCGTTTGAGGTGCTTGTACACGGTGCGCCGATTAAGCGGTTGTCCAAAATCGTTCGTGAACACCAGATGGAAGCTGTTGTCCCAAAGTGCGCCAGCTGCCAGCTGCTGCTCATTCTGCTTTGCCCGTTGATGCCACAAGACCCGCATGGCGTTCTGCGCGAGGATCACCTTGCGCTGCTTGCCTTCCTTGGGCGGCGCGAGAAAGTAGCCGAAATCGCCCTTGACCTGCTTCTGCTGCAGCTGCTGGCGGACATAAATGCAATCGTGGTCGAAATCAACCTCCTCCCAGCGCAGGCCAAGAATCTCGGACAGGCGCAGGCCGGAGAAAATGTCGATAAAGAAAATGTTGCGGAACTGCTTGCCGTCGATTGCCCGCAAGAACTGGTTGAGCTTAGCGGTCGTGATCGCGCGTACCTGATGCTGGGTCACGCGCGGCAGTGAGCAGCGCTCGGATACATTACGGAGTAACAGCTCGTCGCGGATGGCGGATTCCAGCATGTTGTGCAGGATGCCATGGATGTTGCGGACGGTTTTGGCGGACAGCTTCTTTTTGACCGACAATGAAGTGACAAACTGCTGTACCTGTCGATGGGTCAGATCGGTCAGCTTGACCTTGCCGAGCGCGGGAAGAATATGGTTTTCCAGAATCTTTTGATAGGTCACCTGCGTGCTGTGCGCCAGATTGACTGCGCAGATCGAGAAGTATTCCTGCGCGTAGGCCGCAATGGTGATCTGGCTCGGCTCCTGATAGGTGCCGCGGTCAATGTTTGCGGTTGCCTCGCGCAGTTTGGTGGCAACCTCTTTCTGCGTTTTGCCATAGACGGAATGACGGAGCAGCTTGCCCGTTATAGGGTCGCGGCCGGACACATATTGCCCCTGCCAGCGGCCGTCTTTCCGCTTGTATATCGTGCCGCTGCCGGCTTCGCGTTTTTTACTTTTGCGTGCCATAGTTGCTGGATGCTCCTTTCCGGCACATACAATTTAGGTGCTTCTATTATATCACAGGCTGCGAGGATTGGGCGCTGCTTGCGGTACAAAAATGGGGCTGCCCATTGCAGGGCAGCCCCGCCTTATCGTGTGCCAATGTGGGTTTGTGTGTAGGCTTAACAGCCGCTTTCTGGGAACAGGTACGGCGGCTGGTAGCCGTGGGTGGTTTTGCCCTGCGCGTCCAGCCATTCGGTGAGTTTGTCCTGTTTGACGAGCAGTAGTTTGCCGATGCGGAAGGACGGGAAATCTGCGCGGTGCATCAGGTTATAGGCCGCGCTGCGGCTAATGCCGAGCAGCAGCGCCAGCTCCGGCGCGTTATAGGTCAGTTTATCCATTCAAAACATCTTCTTTGTGTCGTCGAACCAGTAGGCTTGAAATACTGTGCCGTCACCTGTGAGGAAACGGCCTTGGGCGTCGTGCAGAATCTTGTCGCTGGCATCCGTGTTGTCCAGAATGATCGAGGAAAGCACATGATCTGCGCGTCCGCAGATGCGGTAACCGATGTTGTTCTTGATTTGGCCGGAAAGGATATTGGCATCCGGTCGCTGGGTGGAGAGGAACAGGTGAATGCCGAACGCACGCCCTTGTCGGGCGATGGTAGACAGCCGGTTTTCTATGCGGGCGACCTGTTCCTTTTCCTCTTTGGTCAGGCCGGTCTTGTCCAGAATTTCGGCGACCTCGTCTACTGCGAATACGATCCGATCCATTGGAATCGGCTCATGCCGGTTGTAGTCGTAGATGTCTCGGCGCTCGACTTTGCCAAGTATATCCTTGCGCTGTTCCAGCTTTTCGGTCACGTCATCCAGATAGCAAAGCAGCGTCTCGCGGTCGAGAATCAGTTTGCAGTTTGGATGCTTGCGCCATGGGCTGCCAAAGTCCACACCGCCCTTGAAGTCCGCGATCGTAACCTGTATATTGGGCTGCTTGAGGCATTGCATCAGCATCAGCTTGAGTAGCACAGACTTACCCGAACCCGTGCCGCCGCCCAGCAGCACATGCGGGATGAGGTTGAGGTCGAGCGTCACCGGCCCGAGCAGACTTTCGCCGAGCACTAACTTGCAGGCGGGAAACGCATCTCGTAGATAGGCGTCTTTCCACGGCAGCAGCTTGGGCAGCTCGTCCGTGGCGGGAACGGTGTACAGCTGGATGCGACGCTTGCCGTCGCTTTCGCGGATGTCTGCAATGTGGATGTTCAGCGCGGTTTCAATATCGGCGCGCTTGTCCTCCCATACGGACTTGGGAACGCCGCAGGCCAGAAACTCGAGAACGGTCATGCGGCTGTGCATATCGTCCGATTCCTCTGTTCGGACGGCAACCAGCAACGGTGTTTCACCTGCGTGGTTGACCAGTCCGATACGCTGCAAATTGTTCTGGATGCTTTTCGCCTTGGAAGGCGTACCCGCCCACAGAATGAGCACAGCCAGACCGCCGAACACGAGAAACGGAAAGCAAAGGCTGAACGCGATCCGGCTGACTGCATCGAAAATATCTGGTCCGCTGTACGCAAGATCCCACGGGCGGATGATGCTGAACAGAAGCACGGTGAGCAGATAGAGCACCAATACCTTCAGACGGTACTGGTCTGTCCAGATCTCCTTGAGGCCAGTTTGAAACAGAAGCAGCAGATACCTGCGCTGCGTTTCCTGTTCCAGCAGATTGCGTTTTCGGTTATCCATCTTCCAGCATCCACCTCCATTCGCTGATGGGTCGGGTGATTGGTGCGCCGTTCTCGCGGTACTCGGTGAAGGTGCGGATGCGGCGCAGAAAGGCTTTCCATGTTTCAGGGTGATACTGCTGCACCGCTTGATATTGGCGGCCGAGCGGCAGGTTCGAGGTGATATATACCTTGGTGTAGCACGCGACTTTGTCGCTGTACCGGGCGGGCAGCATGAGCGGGTAAATGTCCAGCAGGTTGAGCATTTCTTCGATGGGGATTTGCGACGCAAATTCCTCAAATACGATCACGTCCTGTCCGTGGTAATCGTCGAAAGAAACGCCGCGTCCGTTCCGGTAGTTGGTCACGCGGTAGATGTCGCGCGGATCGTGCCGCCGATAAATGCCGCTTGTTTTGCCGGTACCGGTCGCACCATAAAGATATTGCGTTTCCACGATGCGGTTCTGCTCGGCATATTTCTCGGACAGCAGCGTCTGCCGTAGCATGTCGATTTCCTTCACCCGGAACGCCAGCTTGGGATTTTCACGGATGATCTGCGAAGTTGTCTTTCCGGCGGCAATGTCTTCAAGCAGAGTGGTCATCTCGGGGGCTTTCTCGCTCTGCGGCAGCGGCATGTGCCCAAACTCTTCAAAGCTATCTGGCACAACCGTTTCGGCTTTTTCGGTATCCGACCATTTGCCGCCTTTTTGAATATAATCGCGGTTTTCCTGCGCGCTTCCGTATGTTTATTATATAATTTCAAGAGGGGTGCCATGAGGGAACGCAATATCGTTTTAAACGCGCTAAAATGTGTATTCCCATATACCATCCCGATTTTTGCGGGATTTTGGTTTTGGGGATTGGCCTACGGCATCTACATGAACGTTTCGGGGTTCAGCTTTGTATATCCGATGGTCATGAGCCTGCTGGTTTTTGCCGGATCGGTAGAGCTTGTGGTGGTTTACTGCCTTAGAGATGTCTCTGTCTTTGGCGGGAACCACGGTTTGCCGGAGCTGATTGCGGCGGCTGTGGTTGTGGGATTGCACCTTTGGAAAAAGCAGATGCTTCTCTCCCTCACGGGCGGGACCGTCTGCTATATGCTGCTTGTGCAGATGGTTTTTAAGTGATTTTCGAGTAAAACATACCGATAGCGGTTGATTCTAACGCCTGGATGGGCTGTGTAGTCGTCTGTCCGCTTGTTTTTGTGGTTTTTCCGCAAGGCGCTTGAAAGGGACCTGACCCAAAAAGGTGAGACACGATGGAAGAGAACGTACGTATTTTAATTGGTATAGGGGATATTCCACGGCCTGGCATAATCCTCATATATTGCGTTTAGCCGAACAGGCCCCGTTTTTTGTAGGGCTCTTTGCGGATTTCGCCCGCCTCATAACCCGTAGAGCAGATAGCGTTCCGCAGGGCTTGCTCGTCCAGTTCTTCCGGGGTGAGGATTTCCGTTTCTCCCTTGCTGTGAGAGGAACGCACTTTTTTTACGGGGCAGGCTTTGCGGACCGCATCGTTGACATGGGCCTCGCACATCCCGCACATCATCCCACTGACCTGTACCGTGTATTTCCACATATGGATGTCCTCCTCTTTATAATTGGTTAGCGTCAACTAACCAAAGGATACTATAAATTTGTCCGGAATGCAAGCACCAGTTGAGTCGCATATCGCTTCCCGTCGACTTTTTGGCCGGTGCGCCAAAAATATGGTTTTCCGGTTGACAAATGCAAAGCCGCGTAGTACAATAACGATGTTATATAACAGTGTTATTGTGAGGTGCAGCGAAATGGAAGAGGGAGCCACCACCACATTGGAGAACATCGAACAGGCCGCGCTGGCTGAATTTCTGGACAAGGGGTTTCAGGGCGCTTCGCTGCGGCAGATTGTCAAGAACGCCGGCGTGACCACCGGCGCCTTTTACGGTTACTTTTCCAGCAAGGAGGCACTGTTCGCTTCGATCGTGGAGCCGCACGCTGCCGCCCTGATGGGCCGGTTCATGGAGGCGCAGCTTTCCTTTGCCGAGTTGCCTGAGACCGAGCAGCCGGCGCATGTGGGGAAGGAATCCGGCGCCTATCTCACCTGGATGGTGGACTACATCTGCCAGCATCGGGAGCCGGTAAAGCTGCTGCTGTGCGGGGCGGAAGGCACCAGCTATGAGAACTTTGTCCATAACATGGTGGAGGTGGAGGTCGAGGCAACCCT
The DNA here is from genome assembly GCF_014287995.1 of Agathobaculum faecis. Taxonomy (NCBI): domain Bacteria; kingdom Bacillati; phylum Bacillota; class Clostridia; order Eubacteriales; family Butyricicoccaceae; genus Agathobaculum; species Agathobaculum faecis. The sequence continues at coordinate 74,424 of NZ_JACOPL010000006.1, read as the reverse complement.
CGAGTATATCGAGGTTCTGCGCCGCGCGGGGCAGGAGGTTCCGCCGTTGGATCGCTCCCTGTGCCATATCATTGCCAGCGGCATGTTCAACAGCATTTTTGAGGTAGTGGTCCACGATATGCCGCACGACCAGGCGCTGCGGGATGTGCAGCAGCTGCGGGCGTTTTACACCGGCGGATGGGAGCGTCTGTTTGAGCTTTCGTTTGGTTGAACACAGTAGGGAATGCGGCATCGTATTCCCTGTTGTTTTGACATAAAGTTAGCAAAAGCTAACCAAAAGGAGGTTATTTAGATGAAAAACAAAAAGAAGAGCGATCTGGCCATCCTGCTAGACTATGCGGGCAGCCGAAAGGGGCTGACCTTTCTGGGGCTGGCACTGTCGGCTGTATCCATGCTACTGAGCATGGCGCCGTACATCTGCATCTGGCTGGCCGCCCGCGATCTGATCGCCGCCGCACCGGACTGGACGCGGGCGCAAAACGTTACCCGCTGGGGCTGGCTGGCGTTTGCCTTTGCGGTGGGCGGCATCGTCCTGTATTTTGCGGGGCTGATGTGTACCCACCTGGCGGCGTTTCGCACCGCGGCCAACATCCGCAAGCGGGGCATGGCCCATATGATGAAAGCGCCGCTGGGCTTTTTCGACGCCAATGCGTCCGGTCTGATCCGCGGCCGGCTGGATGCGGCGGCGGCCGATACCGAAACGCTGCTGGCGCACAACCTGGCGGATATCATCGGAACGATCGCCCTGTTTGTGAGCATGCTGGCGCTGATGGTCGCCTTTGATTGGCGGATGGGAGCCGCCTGCCTGCTGGCCGCGGTGATCTCAGTGATCGCCATGTTTTCCATGATGGGCGGCAAAAACGCCAAAATTATGGCGGAGTATCAGGCCGCGCTGGACCGTATCAGCAAGGCGGGTACTGAGTATGTGCGCGGCATTCCGGTGGTCAAGATATTCCAGCAGACGGTCTATTCGTTCAAGGCTTTCCAGCAGGCGATCGAGGATTACAGCACCAAGGCCGAGTACTACCAGGCGGATGTGTGCCGAGTACCCCAGTCCGTAAACCTGACCTTCACCGAGGGCGCGTTCGTGTTTTTGGTACCCGCGGCGCTGTTCCTCGCGCCCAGCGCGCTGGCCGCAGGCAGTCTGGCCGGTTTTATCACCAATTTTGCCTTTTACGCGGTGTTTTCGGCTATCATCTCCACCGCGCTGGCCAAGATCATGTTTGCCGCCTCGGGGATGATGCTGGCGAGCGCTGCGCTGAGCCGTATCGATAAGGTCATGTGCGCCCCCAGCCTGCAGTCGCCACAGCATCCGCGGACGCCCTGCGGCAGTCGGGTGGCGTTTCGGGACGTCAGCTTTACCTATGATGGTGCGGAAACGCCCGCGCTGTCCCATGTTTCCTTCACAGTGGAGCCAGGGCAGACGGTCGCGCTGGTTGGTCCTTCGGGCGGGGGCAAGACCACAGCCGCCAGCCTGATCCCCCGCTTCTGGGATGCGTCGTCGGGCGTGGTGGAGGTCGGCGGTGTGGACGTGCGGCAGATTGACCCGCACACGTTGATGGAGCAGGTCGCGTTCGTTTTCCAGAACAGCCGCCTGTTTAAGACCTCCATTCTGGAAAATGTCCGCGCCGCCCGTCCGGAAGCCGCGCGGGAACAGGTGGAAGCCGCGCTTGCGGCAGCGCAATGCGGAGATATTCTGCAAAAGCTGCCGAACGGGCTGGATACCCGAATCGGTTCGGACGGGACCTATCTTTCGGGCGGCGAGGCCCAGCGCATTGCGCTGGCAAGGGCGATCCTGAAGGATGCGCCCATCGTGGTGCTGGATGAGGCCACCGCCTTTGCCGATCCCGAAAACGAGGTGCGGATCCAGAAGGCCCTCACCGCGCTGACCAGGGACCGGACCGTCATCATGATCGCCCATCGCCTGTCCACCGTCGTGGGGGCGGATAAGATCATTGTGCTGGAGGAAGGGCGCATCGCGGAGCAAGGCACGCATGAGGAGCTGGTCGCCGCCACGGGGCTGTACGCCAGAATGTGGGCGGACTATAACACGGCGGTCCAGTGGAAGATCACCAGCGAAAGGGAGGCAGAGTAACATGTTTGGCAAAAAGTTTCAGCGCAAATACGCCCTGACCGCTCAAGGTGTGCAAACTGTCAAAAAAGGCACCTTCTGGACGGTCATCGTCAACCTGATCGTTCTGGGAGGCATCAGCATCTTGTACCTGCTGATGGACGGCTTTATGGGGGCGCTGACCGAGGGGGAGCCGCTGCCCAACGCGGCGCTTTTCATCACGGGGGTGCTGCTGTTCCTCCTACTGTCCTTTGCGACCCATTTGCAGCAGTATCGCGCCACCTACGGCCTGGTGTACAACGAGGTCAAGGCCACCCGCCTCAGTCTGGCGGAGCGCCTGCGCAAGCTTCCGTTGGGCTATTTCGGCAAGCGGGATCTGGCCGACCTGACCGAGACCCTTATGGGGGACGTGAACCGCATGGAGCACGTCTGGTCGCATGTGCTGGGGTATCTGTACGGCGCGTACATCTCCACAGGGGTCGCGGCCGTATGCCTGTTTGTATATGACTGGCGGCTGGCGGCCGCCTGCCTGTGGGGGGTGCCGGCGGCGTTTGGCCTGCTGTTCGGCAGCCGCAGGCTCGCGGGACGCAGCGCCGAGCGGACGAAAAAAGCCGCCGTCCGCGTGGCGGATGGGATGCAGGAGGCGCTGGAGAACATCCGCGAGATCCGCGCCGCCAACCAGCAGGCGCGTTACCTCGCAGAATTGGGGCAGAAGATCGACGAACATGAGCGGGTCACGATCCGCGGCGAATTATCCACCGGCCTTTTGGTGAACGCGGCCAGCGTGATTATGCGCCTTGGTGTGGCGACGACCATCCTCGTGGGCGCGGAGCTGATTCTCTCCGGCCGCATCGACTTTATGCTGCTGTTCCTGTTCCTGCTGGTCATCACCCGCATCTATGCGCCGTTCGACCAGAGCTTGGCGCTGATCGCGGAGATGTTCGTTTCCCAGGTCTCCGCCGACCGCATGATGGAGATTCAGGACATGCCCGTGGCAGAAGGTGCGGCGGCGTTTCAGCCCAACGGACACGACATTGTATTCGAGCATGTGGAGTTTGCCTACGACGAGAAAAAGGTGCTGCACGACGTGTGCTTTACAGCAAAAGAGGGCGAGGTGACCGCGCTGGTGGGTCCCTCCGGCTCGGGCAAGAGCACCTGCGCACGGCTGGCTGCCCGTTTGTGGGACGCTGCCGAGGGCGCAGTCAAGGTGGGCGGCGTGGATATCGCCACCGTGGAGCCGGAGGTGCTGCTAACGGATTACTCGATGGTGTTTCAGGACGTGGTGCTGTTCGACGATACGGTGCTGGAAAATATCCGTCTCGGCCGGCGCGGTGCGACCGATAAGGAGGTGCTGGCCGCAGCCAGAGCCGCCAACTGCGATGAATTCGTCCGCAAAATGCCGAACGGATACCATACCCCCATCGGGGAGAACGGCGCCCGTCTCTCGGGCGGCGAGCGGCAGCGCATCTCGATCGCCCGGGCGCTGCTCAAGGACGCGCCCATCGTGCTGCTGGACGAGGCGACCGCCAGCCTGGACGTGGAAAACGAAACCAGGGTGCAGGGGGCGCTCTCCCGCCTGCTGGCCGGCAAGACCGTGCTGGTCATCGCCCACCGGATGCGCACCGTGGCCGGAGCCGACCATATCGTGGTGCTGGAAAACGGCCGCGTGGCGCAGCAGGGCTCGCCCGCGCAGCTGATGGCCGAGGGAGGCCTGTACCGGCGCATGGTGGAGCTGCAGCAGGAAAGCGCACAGTGGCGGCTCGCCTGAGCCGACCGGCTTTTTCCGGCACCAGGCGCTGGCGCAGGACCAGTCGAAAGACGCTTACCATTTCTCGGTGGGAATCCAGTGCGAGCGGGACGTCTCATCCATGCCGCTGCTGATAAAAGGCGCGGAGCGGAAAAGGTATGTCGAAAAAAAGAATATTACGAAAAACACGACCGGAGAAAAAAACCGGAAATGTAAGAGGGCAAACGGTCGATAAGGCTCCCAGCTTCTGGAACGGCAGTGGGGAGCAAGTTTTTGCCCGTAAAACGAATGGGATTGCGGGCGGGAGCCACAAATGCTAAAACACACATAAAAAGTATATTTTGTTTGGATATATTGCGCATATGATTGGATAGAAACGCAAAAAGAAGGCATTTGATTCGTACAAAAGTGGCATTGCAAGAAAAAATATGAAAATGGTATACTATATGCATAACAAAACATTTGCAACACAAGAAGGATCAAATAAGGAGGTTTCCCCATGTTGTTCCATACCACTGACGCGCATGAAAAGCTGCGCGCTGAGATCCGCGCTTTCGCGGAAAAAGAGGTCAAGCCGCAGGCCTTCCTCATGGACAAGGAGAATGAATTTCCGGCAGAAGCCGTCCGGAAAATGGGCAAGCTCGGATATATGGGGTTGCCTTATCCCAAGGAATACGGCGGCGCCGGACAGGATGTGCTGAGCTACGCAATCGCGGTTGAGGAACTGTCGCGCGTGGACGGCGGCACGGGCGTTATCCTGTCCGCCCATGTGTCGCTCGGCTCGTGGCCGATCTTCGCATTCGGCACCGAGGAGCAGAAGCAGAAATATCTGGTTCCGCTGGCAAAGGGCGAAAAGATCGCCGCGTTCGGCCTGACCGAACCGAATGCCGGTTCTGACGCGGGCGGCACCGAGACGACCGCGATCGATAAGGGCGACCATTATCTGCTCAACGGCGGCAAGATCTTCATCACTAACGCGCCCAAGGCGGATACCTATGTGGTGTTCGCGGTCACCACGCCGGATATCGGTACCCGCGGCATTTCGGCCTTTATCGTCGAAAAGGGGTGGGAAGGCTTTAGCTTTGGCGACCATTATGACAAAATGGGCATCCGCTCCTCGTCCACCGCAGAGCTGATCTTCAACGATGTGAAAGTACCCAAGGAGAACCTGCTCGGCAAGGAGGGGCAGGGCTTCAAGATTGCGATGGCGACGCTGGATGGTGGGCGCATCGGCATCGCATCGCAGGCGCTTGGCATCGCGCAGGGCGCGTATGAAGCGGCGGTGGATTACGCCAAGGAGCGCGTGCAGTTCGACAAGCCGATCGGCTTCCAGCAGGCGATCTCGTTCAAGATCGCGGATATGGCGACCAAGCTGCGCTGCGCGCGGATGCTGGTCTACTCCGCGGCTGAACTGAAGGAAGCGCACGAGCCGTATGCGATGGAGGCAGCGATGGCCAAGATGTATGCGTCCGACATCTCGCTCGAGGTCACCAACGACGCGCTGCAGATCTTCGGCGGCACGGGCTTCCTCAAGGGCATGGATGTGGAACGCATGTACCGCGACGCCAAGATCACCACCATCTATGAAGGCACCAACGAGATCCAGCGCGTCGTGATCGCGTCCAACATCCTGGGCAGGCCGCCCAAGAGCGAGGGCGGCACCTCCAGCCGGCCCAAGAAGCCCGCGCCGGTCACGGGCGTGCGCAAGCACAACATACTCAAGGAAGGCTCGCCGGAAGAGAAGGTGGCGGCGCTAGTGGCGGCGCTGCAGAAGGACGGACACGACTTCACCGTCGGCATTTCAATCGATACTCCGATCACGCAGGCGGAGCGTGTGGTCTCCGCCGGACAGGGCATTGGCAGCAGGGAGAACATGAAGCTGGTCGAGGATCTGGCGCGCGCCGCGGGCGCGGCGGTCGGCTCCTCACGCCCAGTGGCGGAGACGCTCAAATATGTACCGCTGGACCGCTATGTCGGCATGTCCGGCCAGAAATTCAAGGGCAACCTGTATATTGCCTGCGGTATCTCGGGCGCGATCCAGCACCTTAAGGGTATCAAGGATGCCTCGACCATTGTAGCAATCAACAAGAACGGCAATGCGCCGATCTTCAAAAACTGCGACTACGGTATCGTGGGCGATGTCAACGAGATCCTGCCGCTGCTGACCGCTGCGCTCGATACCGGCGAAAAGCAACCCGCCCCGCCCATGGTCAAAATGAAACGCCCGCCTGTACCCAAGCCCGAGCCGATTGGCAAGCGCTATGTCTGCGGCGGCTGCGGCTACGAATACGTCCCCGAACTGGGCGACGAGGACGCGGAGGTCGCCCCCGGTACGCTGTTCGAAAAGCTGCCCGAGGAATGGGTGTGTCCGGAGTGCGGCGAAGGCAAGGATATGTTCATTGAAGCCTGACTGGAAGAATAAGGAGGAGAATATATGTACTGCGTGCGCAATGTAACGGACGATCTCTACTGGGTCGGTGCGAACGATCATCGTCTCGCCCTGTTTGAAAACATCTTTCCCATCCCGCGCGGCGTGTCCTACAACGCCTACCTGCTGCTGGATGAGAAGACCGTGCTGTTCGACACGGTAGACTGGTCGGCCTGCCGCCAGCTCCTTGAAAACGTGGAGCATCTGCTGGACGGGCGGACACTGGATTACCTGGTCGTCAACCACATGGAACCAGACCACGGCGCTTCTGTCGAGGAGATCCTGCTCCGCTATCCGTCGGTCAAGGTGATCTCGACCGAAAAGGCGTTCATGTTCATGCGCCAGTTCGGCTTTGACATCGACGGCCATGAGCTGATCGAGGTCAAGGAAGGTGACACCCAGAGCTTCGGCAGGCATGTTGTGACCTTTGTCGCGGCGCCCATGGTGCATTGGCCCGAGGCCATGGTCACCTTTGACACCACAAACGGCGTGCTGTTCTCGGCGGATGCGTTCGGCTCGTTCGGCGCACTGGACGGCAAGCTGTTCGCGGACGAGGTCAACTTCGACCGCGACTGGATCGACGACGCCCGCCGCTACCTGACCAACATCGTGGGAAAATACGGCCCGCATGTCCAGATGCTGCTCAAAAAGGCGGCGGGCATCCTGGATCAGATCAAATTCATCTGCCCGCTGCACGGTCCGGTCTGGCGCAAGGACCTGATGTACTTTATCGACAAGTACGACCACTGGAGCCGCTACGAGCCGGAGGAAAAGGGCGTCATGATCGCTTACGCCTCGATGTACGGCAATACGGAAGCCGCGGCGCAGGCGCTGGCAGGCAAGCTGTGTGAAAAGGGCGTGAGCAACGTCTGGCTGTACGATGTATCCAACACCCATGTTTCACAGCTGATTTCCGAAACCTTCCGGCTGAGCCATATCGTGCTGGCCTCTGTGACCTATAATCTTGGTATCTATCCGGTCATGCACAACTACCTGATGGATATGAAGGCGCTTAACCTGCAGAACCGCACCTTTGCGATCATCGAAAACGGTTCGTGGGCGGTCAAGTCGGGCGACCTGATGCAGAAATTCATCGATGAGGAACTCAAGAATATGACCGTGCTCAACGAGCGGCTGTCCATGGCCTCCGCGCTGCTGCCGGATAAAGCGGCGGAGCTGGGTGCCCTTGCGGATGCCATCGTGGAATCCGTCAATCAGTAAACGGGACGTGTGCCGCGGCCCAGCATACAGAAAAATATCAGCACATCCCCCTAAAAAGCGCCGTCCCATCGGTTATGACCGATGGGACGGCGCTTTTTTCACAGCAGGGCTCCGGTAAACGGAGCTTCCTGTTTGTCTGGTCCGGCCGACGCCATCAGATATTTCAGGAAGCGTTGGGCCGCGCCCACCGGTGGGCGGCTGGCCAGTTGGGTGACGTAAATCCGGCGCACCATTCCCTTATTAGGGAGGGGTAAGGGCGCGATTTGCACGTTGTAATTCTTTAGAAGGGACACGTGGGGACAAATGCCATAACCGAAGCCGTGGGCGACCAGACTGGCGATGCTTGCCTCATCGGGGGCGATATGGCCATAAACCGGCTCGATTCCATAGGGCTTGAGCATATCGTAAATTTCATAATACGCAGCGGTCTGTTTCTGAAAGCCGATCACACTGCAGGCAAACAGGTCTTCCCAGCTTTGCGGCACATAGGCGTCAGGCGGACAGAGCAGCACAAAGGGCTCCGCAATCAACTCGGTCTGACACAGACCGTCCTCGTCGGAAGCCGAGCAAATGAGAAAATCGCAATACCCATCCCGCAGCTTTGCAATCAGAGGAACTGTGTTGTCCGTGATGAATTCGACTTTCATTTTTCTGTTTTCCGGCCTGGACAGGAACGCGCGGACCATCCGCGGCAGGTGTTCCCATAAAACCGGTGAAATGCAGCCGATGCGGATCAGGATATCCCGATTGGCGGAGAGCGACTGCATATGTAGCTGCGCGGCCTGTAAATCCGCTAAAATGGCTTCCGCATGCGCCAGAAGCTGCTCTCCTTCGGCGGAAAGCTCTAAATTGTGTCCGTTTCGATGAAACAGGGAGAGATTCAGCTCTTTTTCCAGGTTGGAGATGGAGACGCTCAAACTGGGCTGGGAAATGTGAAGCGCTTTTGCGGCTTTTCCCATATTGCCCATTGCGGCAATTTTCTGAAAATACAGCAGTTGGTTCAGCGTCATAGAGCATCCTCCCTATCATAAAAGTAAAACTTACGCAGGGCTTTTTGTTAGTTTTTTCTTATTATACATGCACTGTGCTGCAATGTCAATGGATGAGACACTAATAAAATGTTGAAAATCAACAAAGCGAACGATGGGGAATTGCGCGCTTTCCTCTGTTATAAGCGCAAACTATTAAAAAATAATTTGTTAGTATTTTACTTGTCCGCTATCACCATGCTACACTATTGGTGAAGATAAACAAAAGCTTTTGTTAGAAATCACGAATGTACTGTGAAAAAATCCAATCCATTCTTCGCATGTATTTCGATTCAAACGATCAACAATTTTTAATAGTTTTTTTCTATCGAAGCACAGACCCATACAGACGATACTGATGAGATCCCAAAGGAGCCTATTTATGAAGTTTAGCATGTGTACGGCGGTCTATGGCATGCATGACCTGCATGATACCATCAACAGAGCCGCAAAGATTGGGTTTGATGCAGTGGAGCTGACCGCAGCGCTGCATCTGCCCGTAGAGAGCACACCGGAACGCCGCCGCGAGGTTAAGGGCTGGATCCGTGACGCGGGCCTTGCATGCAGCGCCCTCCACTACATTTTTGATGGAAGCGTCAAGCTGGCCACAGCGGACCGGACGCTCAACGCCAAATGCGCGGATTATCTGTGCAAGGTGGTTGATGTCGCCGCTGATATGGAGGCCGCGACCGTCATCATCGGCAGCGGCGGCGCTACCCGCCATCTGGACGATGATACCGACCGCGAGGAAGCCGTCAAATGTATGGCGGAGGTGATCCGCCAGGCGGGCGAATACGCCGCAAGCAAGGAGGTTTACCTTGCGGTCGAGGCGATCAACCGCTACGAGACCAACTTCCTGAACACGATGCAGCAGGCGACCGAATTTGTGCAGCAGGTCGATCATCCTCATGTGCGCACCATGGCGGACACCTATCATCTGAACATTGAGGAAGCCGACCCTGTCGAGTCTGTGCGGAAATACGGATATGCGCTGCAGAATTTGCACTTGGCAGACTCCAACCGCCACGCGCCCGGCACCGGACACTTTGATTTCAAGGCTGTCGCGGGCGCTCTGCAGGAAGCGGGCTTTGACAAGTACTGCTCGTTCGAGGTGTTCGGCCTGTACCCATGGAAGCTATGGTTCGACACCGTGGAAGAAGCGGACCGACAGATGCAGATTGGCATCGAAACGGCTCGGGCTGCGTTTAATCGATGAAGAAAGGTACGATAGCAATGCGAACAATCAGATTACTGGCTCCCAGCCGGTTGGAAATGCGGGAAACCGATGAACGCCCGGCAATCACGGACAGCACCGTTCGGGTAGACATAAAGGCCTGCGGCATCTGTGGAAGCGACTTGGCACTGTATAACGGCAGGCGGGACCTCTCCGGCGAGCACTATTTTGGACATGAGTTTTCCGGCGTTATCACGGAGGTGGGCAACGGCGCCAACGGCCTGAAAAAAGGGATGCGCGTCGCCAGCGAGCTGGTCAAGGGCTGCGGCCGGTGCTGGTTCTGCCGCAACGGCATGCAGAACTACTGTAAGAGCCTGAATGACGCCCTTCTGCCCGGCGGCTTCACGGAGCAAACGCTGGTGACCAACACGGATGCGTACAGCTTCCTCAGCCCCATCCCTGACGAACTGGACGATATCACCGCTTCCATTCTGGAGCCGGCCAACTGTGCTTACCATGTGGCAATGAAAGCAAATATCCAGCCCGGCGACAGCGTGTTGGTGATCGGTCTGGGCGCCATCGGCCTGGTGGCCGCCATGATCCTCAAGACCATGGGCGCGGGTACGGTGATCGGCGCGGACCGCAGCAAGCTGCGCCTGGAGCAGGTGCGCAAGACCGGCCTGCTGGATGTGATAGACACATCCGAACCCGCCTGGATGGAGCAGGTTAAAGAGATGACCGCGAAGGATGGCGTCGATATCGTCATCGAAGCGACTGGAGCGCCTCCTGTTCTGAAAGACGCCATGGCCGCTGCCCGCACCGGTGGTAAGATTGTTGTTCCCAGTGTGTATTTCGGCGGCATTGATGGATTTGAGCCGCTGCCTATTATGCGAAAAGAATTGACCATTATCGGCTCCAAGGGTCCCGCGCCGCAGCTGAAAACGGATGGAACCTCGGCTGTGGTGGAAAAGGTGGTCCAGATGAAAGACGATCTGCGGAAGCTCATTTCGGTTTACGAGTATAAGGATGCCCTTCAGGCCTTTGCCGACGCCAGAAGCGGCGCGGCCATCAAAGCAGTGATTCAGTTTTCATAAAGGAGATATCGGAGATGACAAAGAAAGAATATGTTCAGAAGTATGGCGGCAAGTTCAGCATCAGCGGCGGCGAAACCTGGACCATGCCCAACGGCCATGTGGTTCACTTCGCGCTGAACCCCAAGATGGGATGCAAAAACACCAATATCGCGGTCGGCTTCCATGAGCCCGGCAAAGAGTTCGCACCGCATAAGCACCCTATTTCGGAAGAAATTTTGATTATTCATTCCGGCGAGGGCGAGTGCTATCTCTATGACAAGTGGATCCCCTGCAAGGCCGGCGATATTGTGTTCGCGCCTCCCGGCGTACTGCACGGCACCCGCAACCCCGCAGGAAACACAGAGCCTTTCGTAACGCTCGGTATCGCGACGCCGCCGCAGCTCGACCTGTACATGCGGGCGGGCTATGACGTTCTGGATGACGACAAGAGCGCATATGACGGCGAACATGCCGAATAAGCGGGGGTAAAGCAACATGTTTTTTGATAATTACAGCGATGAGCTCCAGCGCACGCTGGGAGCGATCGACCGGTCTGACATTGAAAAGCTGGAGGCCTGTCTGGAGGAGGCGCGCGAGAACGGCAGACGTGTGTTCGTGCTGGGCAACGGCGGCAGCGCGGCCGCGGCCTCTCACTGGGTCTGTGACTTTGGCAAGGGCATCAACATTGGGGACTCCAAGCGGCTGAAGATCTTTGCCCCCTCTGACCACTCCTCTATTTTCACCGCCTATGGCAACGACAACGCCTATGACCAGACCATGGTAGAGCAGTTGAAAAATTTTCTGGAAGAAGGCGACCTAGTGATTTCTCTGTCCGTCTCCGGCAGCTCCGGCAATCTGGTGGAGGCGCAAAAGTATGCAAAGGCGGCCGGCGCTAAAACGATTTGCATTGTAGGCGATTACAACGGCAGTCTGATCGGGCTGTCCGACCTTTCCATTGTGCTCCCCTCAAAGAACTACGGCGTGGTGGAGGACATCCACCTGATTTTGGAGCACGCCATCTCGCAGGATATGAAGCGTGCCATCCAGAACGCACAGGGATAAGCCTATGTACATTGGGGCTTTTGATATCGGCGGTACCAAAACCATTGTCGCCCTTGCGGACGACGCCGGAAAAATTTATGAAAAACAGCAGTTTCCCACCGAAACCGGAGACTGCCTGCGGCATCTGGATGTATGCTGCGAAATCCTCTGCCGGTTTGCAGAAAAACGCGGCCTGCGTATGGAACAGATTGCCGGCATCGGGGTCAACCTTCCCGGCATTGTGGAGCGCGGGGAAGGGGTTCTGCTTCGGGCGGTTTACGCGGGCTGGAGCCAGATACCCGTGAGGGCGTATCTTTCCAAAAAGCTCCGGATTGCCAGGGTTGTGTGCGAAAATGACGTAAACGCCTGCGCCGTGGGAGAGGTGCGCTTCGGGCTGGGGAAGCGGTTTTCCAGCTTCGGGTGGATGACCGTTTCCACTGGCGTAGGCGGTGCGGTCGTCAGCGATGGACGGCTGATTCGCGGCGCACATGGCTATGCCGGTGAGTTCGGCCATCTCAAGGTGGAATACCAAAAGCCCTGCGGCTGCCCCTGCGGAGAGCAGGGCTGTCTGGAAGCGCATGGTTCCGGAACGGCCCTGAACCGGCTGATCGAGGAGCGGACGCGGCAGGACGCGGCTTTCCGGGCGGCTTTCGACCGGCTGGGAGAGAGCCCTTCGGGCGCTTCCTGTGCGAAGCTGGCGAAAAACGGTAATGAGACCGCCGCAGCGATTTTCCAGCAGGTCGGCGAGTATCTCGGCAAGGGCATTTCCTATTACACGAATATTCTTGATCCGGAAGCGGTCATTATCGGCGGCGGGGTATCGGCTTCGCTGGACCTGCTCATGCCGGGCATTCGCCGGTCTATGGAACGGTATACCTTTGCACAGATGAAAGACGTGCCGATCCTGCCGACCGCCCTTGGCTATGAAGCCGCTCTGATGGGCGCGGTTGCAATCGCAGTATAAGTACGATAAACAGGGAGGAAGCATATGAAACGCTTAAAAGCAGCGGTAGTCGGCATGGGCTTTATCGGGTTTGCCCATGTGGAAGCGCTCAGGCGAATCCCCCATGTGGACGTTGTGGCCATTGCGGATTCGTTTGGCGCAAAGGAAAAGGCCGAACGGCTGGGCGTTCCCGCGGGCTACGCGGATTATGTGGAAATGATGGATGCCTGCAAGCCTGACTGCATTCACATCTGCACGCCCAACAGCACCCACATGGCGATTGCCATGGCAGCCATAGAGCGGGGTATTCATGTCGTCTGCGAGAAGCCCATGGCGCGAAACGCGGAAGAGGCGCAGAAAATGGTCGATGCGGTCCGCAAGAGCGGCGTGATCGGCGCATTGAACTTCCACAACCGCTATTACCCCATCCCCTACCGGATGCGGCGCATGGCGCTGGACGGAGAGCTCGGTGAAATTTATCATATCCAGGGCGGCTATCTGCAGGACTGGCTGCAGTACAAGACGGATTTCAGCTGGAAGCTGCTGTCCGACCAGTGCGGCAAGACACGGGCCACCGCAGACCTAGGCTCCCACTGGATTGATCTGGCCGAATACGTCACCGGCCAGCAGGTGACCGAGGTTTTCGCGGAATTTAAAACCGTTTATCCACAGCGCACGCAAATGACGGAGCAGGGTCCAAAAGATGTGGACATTGATACGGAGGATTTCTCCTGCGTCCTGCTCCGGTTCGACGGCGGGGCTGTCGGCACCGCCACGTTTTCTGCAGTATTCTCTGGCAAGAAGAATCAGACCGTGCTACAGGTGGCCGGCACCAGGCAGTCGCTGGAATGGGATAACGAGCGGGTCAACGATCTGCTGATCGGCCATCGGGACGGTCCCAACGGGCTGTTGACCAAGGACCCCTCCCTGGTAGACCGTGCGACGGCCGCTGTCATCGGATATCCGGGCGGCCACGCGGAGGGCTTCCCCGATGCTTTCAAGCAGAATTTCACAGCGATTTATGGGGCTATTCGCGGCGAAGCACCGGAAAACCCCTTTGCGACCTTTGAGGACGGTCTTCATATGATGAAGATCTGCGACGCATTGTATGAGAGCGCCCACAGCGGCAAGTGGGTTGTTGTCTGATAAGCATATGATGAACAAGGGAAGGAGGAATATGGATTGAAAATAGGCGTTGTGGCAAATGTACTGCAGGACAGGCCGCTGGAAGATGCGTTAAAAATATTTCGGGAAATGGGGATTGAGCAGATAGAACCCGGCTGTGGCGGATTCGCCGGCAAGGCGCATGTCGCGCCGGAACGCCTGCTTGCCTCTCCCGAGGCGCTGGAGGAATTTCAGCAGACCCTCCAAGCCTCCGGTCTGACGATCAGCGCGCTTTCCTGTCACGGCAATCCGGTGCATCCCGATCCGGCGAAGGCGGAAGAGTATCATGAGGATATGTGCAACACCGTCCGCCTGGCAGAAAAGCTGGGGGTCGATACCATCACCTGCTTTTCCGGCTGCCCCGGGGACTGCGAAGCGTCCCGATATCCCAACTGGGTGACCTGTGCGTGGCCGGACGATAATCTGGATATTCTCAAATATCAGTGGGACAAGGTCCTGATCCCGTATTGGAAAAGCTTCGCTCAGAGTGCAAAGGACTGCGGCGTAAGCAAAATCGCGCTGGAGCTGCATCCCGGCTTCAGTGTCTACAACGTGGATACGCTGAAACGTCTGCGGGAAGCGGTCGGGCCGGAGATCGGCGTCAACTTCGACCCCAGCCACCTGCTCTGGCAGGGGATGGAGCCGGTGGCCGTGATTCGGGCCTTTGCGGGAATGATCTACCATGTACACGCGAAGGATGTGTGCATCGACCGGTACAACACCGCGCGCAACGGCGTTCTGGACACAAAGCATTATAGCGACGAGACGCACCGCTCCTGGATCTTCCGAACGATAGGCTACGGGAATGACGCGAAGTACTGGAAAGATATTTTTTCCGAGCTGCGGAAGACCGGATATGACGGAACGATCAGCATTGAGCATGAGGACAGCCTGATCAACCGGCTGGAAGGTTTGCAGCACGCGGTGGACATGGTGAAAAGCTGCGCGATCTTTGCGGAAACATCCGGAATGTGGTGGGCATAACAAAACAGTGCCTATAGGAGAGAAAGTATGAAAAAGTTATTTAACAGCATCGATACGATTATCCGATGGCTTGAGAACATCGTCTGCGGTGCAACGCTGACCGCTATCGTCTGCATTGCAACGGCCACTGTTATTGCGCGTTATATTTTCCAAACCGGCTTCCTGTGGGCGGATGAGGTCAATCAGGCCCTGCTGGTGGCCATGGGCATGTTCGGCAGCGCCCGAGCGGTTCGCACCAACGGACATACCGAATTCACAATGCTGGTCAACAAACCAAAAAGCAAGGCGGTGCGCATTGCGCTGCGGTCGGTCTTCCTGGCGATTACCATTGTTTTCCTGGTGCTCTTGCTCATCTGGACCGCACAGTATACCGCCGCCGGTACCATGCTGAGTACCACGCTGCGCATTCCCAGAATGTACTATTATGTATCGATCCCGATAGGCTTTGCTCTGATGATCTACGAGTATCTGCGCACGATCAAGAGCCGCACCGTCGATGACCCCGCGACTGAACAAGAATAAAGGAGGCGAACCCCTGTGAGTGTAGGCTTAATTATCGCCCTGCTGGTCATCCTGACTTTTGTCTTTATTCTGGCAGGCATTCCGGTGTATGTTTCCCTGCTGTTTACCGGCACGCTCAGCCTGGTTGCGCTTGGCGTGACGACCAATACCCCCATCGCAACCCTTGCCGTTTCAAACTCCATATTTAATGGCATTGGCAGTCTGCCTCTGCTGGCAATCCCGTTCTTTATGCTTGCTGGCGAGATCATGAACCGAGGCGGCATCACGGAAAAGCTCATCCGCTTTGCCATGCTGCTGATCGGCCGGCTGCCCGGCAGCCTTGCCCACGCAGGCATCGTATCCAGCATGTTTTTCGGCGGCATTACCGGCTCCGCGCAGGCATGCTCGTCCTGCATGGGAGGTATCCTGATCCCTGCCATGGTCAAGGAGGGGTACTCGGCCCAGGAGGCCGCGGGCGTAATTGCCAGTGCCTCCACCTGCGGACCGATCATCCCGCCGAGCATTATCATGGTGGTCTACGCGACCGCGGTCGGCGTCTCGGTCGGCTCGATGTTTATGGGCGGCGTCGTGCCAGGCATCCTGTGCGGCCTGATCCTGATGCTTGTGGTGCTGCTGCGCGACCGTGTGGTCCATTTCCCGAAGCGCACGGAACACCTGTCCGCGGGCGAGATCAAGCGGACTATCATTGACGGACTGTTGCCGCTGGGTATGCCGCTGATCGTTGTTGGAGGCATTATGGGCGGTATCATGACCCCTACCGAGGCCGGCGCGATTTCGGTTGTATACGCGCTTCTGGTTAGCCTGTTCATCACCAAAACGCTCAAGATTCGTGAGATTGGACCGATCCTGTTGCAGGGTGTCAACAGCGCGGCCCCGCTGCTGCTGATCATCGCCTGCGCCAAGGTTTTCAGCTACGGCCTTACCGCGCTGCAGATGCCTGTGATTGTGAACGACCTGATCCTCTCAATTATCGATAACAAGTACATGTTCCTGCTTCTGGTCAACATCCTGCTGCTCATCATGGGCATGTTTATGGATGGCGGCGCTTCGGTTATCATCCTGGCTCCCATCCTGGCGCCGGTAGCGGCGTCCATGGGCATCAGCCTGATTCACTTCGGCATTATCATGGCCTTTAACCTGACCATCGGCAACATCACGCCGCCCTTGGGTTATTGCCTGTTCATCACCTCCAAGATTGCCGGTATTCCGGTTGAAAAAGCAATTAAGGGTACCATTCCCTATATGATAGCCGAAGTGCTCTGCCTGCTTCTGATTACATATATCCCGTTTCTGGTTCTTGGGCTCCCCTCCTTCCTCGGCATGGCGATTTAATCCTGCTCTCTGGCGGACGTAAACGCCGGGAAATATCTGTATGCTTACCAAACCAACCATACTATACTATTGATTGAAAAGGAGATTTACCATGAAAAAGAAGTTCACTCTGGCCCTGGCCTGCGTTCTGGCAATGACGACAATGCTCACCGCCTGCGGCGGCTCCGGCCAAACCCCTGCCTCCGATGGTTCCAGCAGTGCAATTACGGTAAAATATTCCGTCACCTTTCCCGCTACCGGCACGCAGGCGGATGGTGCCAATGTGTTGGCTGAGCTGATCGAGGAGTGCTCGGAGGGCCGGCTGAAAATGGAGTTCTATCCCTCCTCCCAGTTGGGCGACAAGGCCGCGACTTTTGAGGGGCTGAAGGCAGGCACCATAGAGATGACCGAATGCGCCGCCACCGATCTGTCCGCTTTCAACGATATGTGGTCGGTGTTCTCCCTGCCGTATCTGTGGGAGGACGGAAGCCAGGCCGTGAACACCGTTATGGATGACGAGGTAAAAGCGGTGCTGGAGGCCAATGCGGAGGAAAACGGCTTCAAGATCATCGCATGGACGGACATCGGCAGCCGCAGCGTGCTGAACCAGAAACATGCCGTGAACACGGTTGACGACCTCAAAGGCCTGAAGCTGCGCTGCATGGAGGATGCTGTTCTGGCGGATACCGTAAACGCGATGGGCGCGATTGGCACCCCCATGGCTTCCAGCGAGATCTACACCGCCCTGCAGCAGGGTACCATCGACGGTCTGGATCACACACCCTCCGTCATCGCCGCCAATAGCTGGTATGAGCTGTGCAAGTACTTCACGCTGACCGAGCACTTTACCATTCCGGATCCGGTTTTCGTCAGCAAGGTATGGTTCGACAACCTTTCGGCAGAAAATCAGGAAGCGCTCCTCGAAGCCGGCGAGAAGTTTGCCGATCAGTGGAATAACGAGATCTGGCCGGCAGCCACCGAGGAAGGCCTGAAGGTCATGGAGGAAAATGGCGTTGAGATCCTGGAAGCAGACAAGGAAGCGTTCCAGGCAAAGACGCAGCCTGTTGTCGATGCGTTTTTATCCAAGGCGAGCGATGGCCAGAAAGCACTGTACGAGCTGCTCGTTGCGACCCGCGAAAAATACTAATTCGTGCCGCTGGATGGAATGTGGTAGCGGTTAACTGAATAGCGGCCCTCGTTTCGGCTCTGTACTCATCTTAAAAGCTGAGAAAAGAGAAGGAATGAGGGCCGTTTGAATAAAAATGATTTTTATGCCTGGGAAATGGCCGGAACGTCCGGCTTGGAGTTTCCAGGATGCGGAAAGGATAGGTGCTGCTATGAAAATAGGTGGGTTTGGCAAAATAAAAGACTATCTGCCGATTGCAGAGGCGGGATATGATTTCGCAGAATTGGATGTCCCCGAGATCGCGGATCTAAGCGGGGAAGCACTGGATGAATTGCAAAAGAGCATAAAAACCGGCGTGCCGATACAGATTGGTTCCCGCCTGCTGCCGGTGGCAGAGCCGCTGTTTTTCGAGGAGGGATTTAAACCCGAATCGCTGGAGCCATATCTGGAAGAGGCTTGTGGAAAAACGGCGAGGCTTGGTATCCGTACCCTTATCCTGGGGAACGGCAAGGCGCGCTGGATACGGACGGCGTCAGAACGCCCGAAAGAAGAGGCGTTCATAGAAGCGCTGCGCCTGATGGCGCGTAAAGCGGAGGAAAATCATCAGGAACTGATTCTGGAGCCGCTGGGACCGAAATATTCAAACTATATCAATACAGTTGTACAAGCGGTGCAGCTGATAGAAAAAGTAAAAATAAACAACCTTTTTACCATGGCGGATCTTCGGCATATGGTAGCGGCCGGAGAGCCGTTTCAGGATTTGCAAACCTATTTGCCGTATATTCATCATATCCACATGGATTATCCGCTTTCCTATCCGGAAAGAAACTATCCTTCTGTGAGGGACGGTTATGATTACCGTGTGTTTCTTGACAGCCTGGAGCGGGCGGGCTATGACGGCACGCTGACCATTGAAGCCGATATCCCCGAAAACTGGCATAAGGCATGCCGGCAGGTCATGGAGGTGCTGGAAAAATAGCAGGACTTGACAAAAGGCGGCCAGCGCACTGGGAAAGGCCTGGAAGCAGGCGGCGGGACGTAGCGGAGCTATGGGCTGAAGCGGTGCAGATAACGGAAAAGGAGAGTATGATGTACGAAAAAAGATTATCCGGCGTGGTTATTCCGACTATTACGCCGATGCACGAAGATGGATCAATGGATGAGCGCTCACTGGCGGGCTTTACGGAATATCTGGTGCAGGCGGGGGTGGACTGCCTGTATCCGAACGGCACCAACGGGGAGAGCCTTCTGCTCAGCGGGGAGGAGCGCGAAACGGCAGCGGAAATTATGGTGGAAACCGTGGCAAAGCGCATTCCGGTATTCATCCAGTGCGGTAGCATGACGACTGCGGAGACTATCTCTCATGTGCGGCACGCGGTCAGAATCGGCGCGGATGGCGTGGGCGTGATGTCGCCGGCATTCTTTCCTATGGACGAGGCATCCCTGCTTGGCTATTACAGCGCGGTGGTCGAGAGCGTACCGCCGGATTATCCGGTTTATATCTATAACATTCCCGGCTGCACAACGAGCGACGTCAAACCCGAACTGCTGGGCAGGCTGATGGAAAAATACGAAAATGTTGCGGGCATCAAATACAGTTGCCCTGACCTGATGCGCATTGAGGATTATCTGCTGTGCAGCGAGCGCATCCCAGACCTGCTGATCGGCTGCGACAGCCTGTTCCTCCCGTGCCTGATGACAGGCGGTGTTGGCACGGTGACCGGCCCGGGGGCGATCTTCCACGAACGGTTCAATCGCCTGTACCGCCAGTACCGTGAGGGCGATATGGAAGGCGCGCGCAGGACGCAGCAGCAGATTGTCAGGACCGACCGCGAACTGGCGGCAGTCCCGGGCATTCCGGCGCTTAAAGCGCTGCTCAAGCTGCGCGGCATCATTGAAAATGACACCTGCCGCGGGCCGCTGCGCAAACTGACGGACGGAGAATACGCGTTGCTCGAGCGCGTGCTGGAAGAGTACTATAAGGAGGAGGATATCAATGGCTGAGAAAAAGCTGCGAGTTGGTGTAATCGGCGTCGGCTATGTTTCAAAGAACAACTTTCTTCCCGTACTGCCGCGGTTTGACGATGTGGAGTTTGTCGGGCTGATGGCAGGCAAGCTGGAAAACGCGCAGCATGCGCAACGTCTCTGCGGTGCGCAGCAGGCGGTCGCTACTCTGGAAGCGTTCGTGTCGCTCGGCCTGGACTGCGCCTTCGTGTTGACGCCCAAACAGTGCCATGCGGAGCAGATCTCTTTCCTGCTCGAGCAGGGCATCGATGTATACAGTGAAAAACCCATGGCAACCACATTAAAGGATGCGGCACGCATTGCAGAGGCGGCGGCTAAAACGGGCAATAAACTAATGATCGGCTTTAACCGCCGTTACGCGCCGGTCTGCCAAAAAGCCAAGGCGGTTTATGGGGAAGGGTCTCCGGAGGTGATCATCGCACAGAAAAACCGTCCGGCGACCGAGTACCGCGCCACATTGGAAAACGCGATCCACATGGTCGATCTGATGCGCTACTACGGCGGTGAGGTCAAGGACGTCAATGCGCTGACCAAGTTCACGGATCCGTATTATGAGACGTTTACGACCGCTCAACTGGAATTCGAGAACGGCGCTTCGGGTATGCTGATCGCGGCCCGCTGCTCGGGCCAGTGGGAGGAAACCATTGAACTGCATGGGAATAACCGCTCGGCGTTTATTAAAATGCCGGACAGTGTGACAGTGACGGATGCGGAGGAACAGCATAAGACTGCAATGACCCCGCTCGCTATGGGCTGGGCCAAGTCCGAGGATAAACTGGGCTTTACGAATGCAATCCGTCATTTCCTCGATTGTGTGCGCGACGGCAAAACCCCGCTTACCGATGCGGCGGACGCCTACAAGACCCACGAATTGCTCGACCGCATCCTGCGTGCCGCCGGGCTGCCGGCGATGGATTAAAGGATGGAGCCGCTATGTTCAAAATTGCCGGACATACCATGGGTACACCGGAATACACTGTTTGCGAGGCGATCGAACTGCTGCATCGCATCGGCGCAGACGGTGTCGAGATTGTTGTACAGAATGATTACCGCTCTGGGCTACCATGTGACTGCAATGAAAATACTTTGGCCGAGGTCAGGCGGTGTGCAGAGCAGAACAACATCCAGATCATCTGCCTGACGCCATATAACTCCTATTTCAATTCGCTGGACGAACCGGTCCGCCAGCGCGAAATCGCCGCTATCAAAAAGGTGATGGGTTATTGCGATCAGTTGGGTACAAAGTACATCCGCATTTACGGCGGTAATCTGGCCGCTGGGGATACGGAGAAATTAGCGGAGCGCCGCGCCAGACTGATCGAATCCATGTGCGAGCTGGGCGATGCAGCAGCAGAAAAAGGCGTGACGCTGGTGATTGAGAACCATTTTAATACAATGGCGGTTTCGGCGAAAGAAAGCGCGTCGCTTATCAGGGAAATTGACCATCCGGCAGTCCGTATCCTGTACGATCAGGCAAACCTGACCTTTACCGGAAACGAAGGATATGAAGAAGCGCTTCCCCTACAGCAGCAGTATGTGGCATACATGCATGTGAAGGATCTGGTATTCAAAGAAGGTGTGGCGTTTTCCTCTTCCAATGTAGCGCGGCCGGACGAATCCGAACGCAATGTGTATACGCGCATCGTGGGCGAGGGGGTTATACCGTGGCCGGAGATCCTGCGCGCGGTCAAAGCGCGCGGTTATGACGGCTGGCTGTCCCTCGAATATGAGCGCCGGTGGCATCCGGATGATATTCCGGACGCATCCATCGGTATGAAGCGGTCGCTGGAATACCTGCGCGGCATCGAGCTGTGAAAATTTATTCCAAAATGCCCAACAGCATTGGAGGGAATGTGCTATGATTAATCAAACCATGAAGATCGCCCTATTGGGCGTGAGCCACTGGCATGTACCGCTCTATCTGCCCGGCTTGCCGGAGAACTGGGTCGTGGGTGTGAGCGATGGTGACGCGGGCATTGCCGCCCGCATTGCCGCGCCCTACGGTTGTCCAGCCTACACCGATCACCGGCAGATGCTACATGAAGTGAAGCCGGACTTCGTCTTTGCCTTTGCCCCGCACTACCGGATGCATGCGGTCGCCTCCGAGCTGATCGAGGCGGGAATCCCGTTTACAATGGAGAAGCCCGTAGGGCTTGACCGCCGCGAGGTGGAGACACTGTACAATGCCGCCGAGCGCAAAAATGCGTTCTGCGCGATTCCATTCGTCTGGCGGTACAGCGACACGGTAAACGACTTGAAAAACCGGTATCTTTCCGGTAAAATTGTGCATATGTCCTACAAATTCGTGGCGGGACCACCGTCGCGCTACCTTGCGACCTCGCGCTGGATGCTGTCACAGGAGACTGCGGGAGGCGGCTGTATGACCAATCTCGGCGTGCATTTCATCGACATGGCGCTCTACCTGACTGGCAGCCAAGGCGCGGAGATGTTGTCCTCGGTCTACCAATACACCTCGGAATATGCTATCGAGACCTATGCCTCCTCCATGCTGCGGCTGGATACGGGCGCGTCCCTGCTGATCGAGAGCGGCTATGCCTATCCCATGTCGGACGGTGCCAAGCGTGAAAACCGCTGGACGATCGTGACTGAAAATGGTTACTACATCCTTGCGGACAACGATTTGGAGCTGCGTACCTTCGGTGCGGTGCCGGCGCATATCGCGTTGAACACGGACAGCGATCCCTATTACGCGATCTTCGCCCGTACTACGCTTGCGGACTATGCAAATAGCGCACGTCCGCGGGCCTCGCTGAAAGAGATGCTCGCGGCACGGACGATTCTGGACGAAATGAATGCCAAGGCGGCATACAGCGGCGCAAAGGAAACGCTGGGCGGACGATTCTGAAAAGCGGGAGACAAGGAGAAAGACATGGGAAAAATTCCTCATATTCTGGTGGTAGGCAGCATCATGATGGATCTGGTGGCGTCTACGAAACGTGCGCCGCGTGAGGGGGAAACCATCATCGGCATGAAATTCACCACCGCCCCGGGCGGCAAGGGCAGCAATCAGGCGGTCCAGTGCGCCCGATTGGGGGCGGAGGTCGCTATGGTCGGCAAGGTCGGTCGGGACGGCTTCGGCAAAACGCTGCTCGAAACGGCATCTGCTGCGGGTGTGGATGTTTCCAGGGTGCTGACCGATCCGGCCGAGGCGACGGGGGTTGCGCACATTACGCTTGAAGTGAGCGAAAACGACGCAAAAAACCGGATCACTGTCTGCCCCGGGGCGAACTTTACCTTGACTGTGGAGGAGATCGCCTGGCTGAAAGCCCGCGTTGCGGACTATGACCTTGTGATGCTGCAGCTTGAACTGCCCATGGAGGTGGTAGAGTCCGTGGCCGCATGGGCCTATGAGGCCGGCGTACCCGTTATGCTCAACCCAGCGCCCGCTGCGGCGCTGTCGGATACGCTGCTTGGCCATGTGACCTATCTATCCCCCAATGAGCATGAGGCGACGCTGATGTCCGGACAGCAGATCGCTGTTGGCAATGGCATCAATCGGGAGGATATGCACAGGGCCGCACGCTATTTTATGCAGCGCGGGGTGAAAAACCTGATCGTTACGCTGGGCGCGAACGGCTCGGTCTGCGTCAACCAAAACGGCACGGTTTATACCCCGTCCGTCCATATGGATAAGATCATCGACACGACCGCGGCGGGGGATTCGTTTGTCGCCGCGTTCTGCACGGGGCTCACTGCGGGGCTGGATGAGCGGCAGGCGCTGGCGTTTGCCAGCCATACGGCGGCGATCACGGTATCCCGCATGGGCGCGATGCCAAGCCTGCCGACAATCACAGAGGTGAAAGCGCTGATCGTGGAAAAGGGCTGCCGTGGGATCGATACGAATATACTGGACATGCTGGAACGGTCAGGAACCTCGACGAAATAGGGGAGGAAAGTGGAAAGGCCGGCAGTTTTTCACGCATCCGCGCGAAAAGCTGCCGGCCTTATCCGTTAGCCTTGCTGCATTTTATGCGCCGCCGTTTTTTCAGGGCAGCGCAAGGGAAGACCAAAGGTGAGCTGGAATTGGCCGCGGCCGGTCTCAATCCGGCAGAAACCGCCAGCCTGCTTGAGAATGCGGTCGATAATCTTCAGGCCATAGCCGTGGGAAGAGAGCGGACCGCTCTTTTTCGATCCCGCGGCGGGTTCGGACAGCGGCGCGCTGTTGCAGCAGCAGAAAACGAGGAAATTATCCTTGGTGCGGATATCGAGCCGGATGAAGCGCTCGCCGACCGGCGAGCTGCACGCGGCATGCACGGCGTTCTCCATCACGTTCATCACCAGCGAAGCAAGGTCGGGGTCGGACAGAGGGAGCGAGGCGGGCGCCGCCGCGTGAACGACCTCCACCCGAACCTTGTCGCGCAAGGCCGCCGCCAGCGTTCCGTTGAGGATGATATCCAGCATTTGATTGCCGCAGCGGACGACCGGTGTAATCGATCTGCTCTGGGAAATGAGGCCGTCCACATATTCCTGCGCCTGCGTATAATCCTGCTTTCGCAACAAGGCGCGCAGCACGGTCAGATGGTGGCGCATGTCGTGGCGCAGCTCCATGGTCTGCTCGGTCTGTGCGCGCAGGGTGTCGTAGCTGGCGCGGGCGAACTGCTCCTTGGCGAGCAGGATGGAGGTCTCCGACCGGCGGCGCACCAGGCCTTTGACAGTCTGGACGGCCAGAGCGATCAGGGCTGCAACAAAACACAGCGGCATCAGGACGAGCAGCAGGGAAAGCGCGGTGGCCTGCGCGCCGTCGGCCCGCTGTAGTTCTGGAAAAAAACGCGGGCCGAGCAGCAGGAACAGGGCGGCGATTGCGCCGCCGGTCAGTACGAGCAGGCAAAACTGCCGGTGGAAAGCCGAGCCGCGCCGCCAGGCCAGTAGCGCCAGAAGAAAGGCCAGCAAAAGGGCGAATACCGTCGCTTTGGCGCAAAGCAGCGCATGCACCGTCCCCTGATATTCGCAGACCGTATTATAGCAGACGACGCCGAACTGCAGCAGCGCGACGGTCAGCATCGTCCAGCGCAGCCAGCCGGAAAGCGGGCAGACGAGCAGGCCGAGCAGCAGGGAGGCCGACACATACAGACAAAGCGCGGTCAGGTCGATCGGCAGGACGCCGAAATAGTAGAAAAAGAACGGCGCCTGCACGATCTCGCGGAGCATCAGGGCAAAGGAAAGCTGTGCAAGCAGCGGCAGGCTGGCGTCCAGTCGGCCGGAGGAGGCGTTCCAAATGAAGATAATCAGCATGAAAACCCCTGCTGAGAAGAGCAGGGCCGCGGGGATTATATGGCGGGCGGTCTGGGCGATCAGCCCGCTTTCATAGGCGTAGCCGCAATAGAGTGTGATATCTGCGGGGAACACATCGGCGTCCGAGCCGGGGGCGTCGCTGCCCACGGCATAGGTGGACTGCGCGATGGTGAGCGTTTTTCCCGCATAGCCCGCGGGAAGGGACACAACCAGCGGTTCAAAGCGGTCCGCCTCCAGCATGGGGAGCGTAAGATAGCCGATGCGGTTGTCCAGTTCCGGACAGTCGGTGTAGATCAGCTCGTCGTCCAGGAACACGCTGAAGGTGCGGTTTGCTGCGCCGATGCGCAGGGTCGGGCTGTCGAGTTCCTCGGTCAGCCGGCGGGAAAAATAGAACGTCTGCCCCGGATAGTCCAGCCCATAATAGGCGCCGTAGCCAGTGGGCGTCAGCTCCTTCACCGCCCCCTCCGTACAGGTGTACACTGTCCAGCCCTTGTTGCCCTGCCACGGCTGGCCGTCCTCCCCGATGATCGAAAGATTATAGGAGGCGTCCTCCATGGGGGAGACATAGGTGAGCAGCACGGGGGAAAAGGCGGTCAGGATAATCAGCGTTGTCAATACGGCGAATACGATTCTTTTCAAGACGGGATACCTCCGGAAAAGCAGGATAAAGGAATACGCGGGGGACAGGCGCGCCGTATGCGTTCGGCTGGGAATAGCGGAATGCAGCGGCATATGCGGTCCATCCCCACATGGCGAGGCCTCCGCACGGTAAACCGGCGGAGGCTTCGCGGTAGTGCTATACGAGTTTTTGCAGGGTCAGGATGTTTTTTCCGTCCCTGTATTCATATTGGACGGTATCCATCAGCCGTTTGACCATGAAGATGCCCAGGCCGCCGATGCGGCGCTCCTCCGCGGGGAGGGTGGTGTCCGGCTCGTCGTTTTTCAGCGGGTCATAGGGTTTGCCGGAATCCAGAAATTCAATTGTGATCTGCGGCTGGCCCTGTGTGCTGACCTGGCAGCGGATGGTTGCGTCGCCCACGTCGGGCCGGTAGGCGTAGTGGGCGATGTTGACGAAAATTTCCTCTACCGCGATCGCAATCTGGTTGCAGATTTTGGTCGAACAATTGATCTGGTCAAGCTCGCCCTGTACAAATTCCAGCACCGTATCGAGCTGTTCGGTTAGTGCTGGTACGGTAATCGTTTTCATAGTGTCTCCTCCTTGGAATTGGACGGCATGTACTCACAGAACCGCAGCCCCAGCATGGTGATGTCATCCGCCTGCGGCGCGCCGGAGACGAACAGATCCACCTGGGATTTGGCGTAAGGCAGCAGCTGGTCGGGGACGAGCCCTTTCGCGGCGTCGGCGTTGAGCGCGGCCTCCAGCCGTTTTTCGCCGTACAGCTCAAGCGCGGCGTTGGTCGCCTCGGTCACACCGTCCGTATACAGGAACAGGCAGTCGCCCGGCTTCAGGGTGACCTGGAATTCCTTATAGCGCATGCCCTCCATGCCGGCGAGTACGAAGCCAGGGCGCAACCTGAGCCATTCAAAGCGGCCGCCCTCCTGCTGGATCAAGGGCGGGTTGTGGCCCGCGTTAGCATAGGTCAGCACGCCGGTGCGCAGGTCGAGGATGCCGAGATAGGCGGTGACGAACAGCCCCTCGCCGTTGTTTTCGCAAAGCTGCTCGTTGGCGCGGGTGAAGATCTCCGCCGGCGACAGGCTGGACTGCGCCTGGTTGCGGATGATGGTCTTGGCGATCACCATGAACAGCGCGGCCGGCACGCCCTTGCCCGACACATCCGCAATGACGATGGCAAGATGGGTCTGGTCGATCATAAAAAAGTCGTAAAAGTCGCCGCCGACCTCCTTGGCAGGATCCATAGTGGCGTAAACGTCAAACTCGTTCCGGTCCGGAAAGGCGGGGAAGATATTGGGCAGCATATCGCGCTGGATGTTGCTGGCAACGTTCAGCTCCGCCTCGGTCTTGAGCGCGCGGGAGGACCACAGCGCGGTGGAAAAGATCTCATAATACAGGATAACGAATACCGAGCAAATAATCAAATAAAAAATGATAAAATATACACGGGTATCCGGTAGGCCGGGCAGGATGCCGAGGGTGTTGGTCAGCCGGTTGACGATCGCAAACGCGACAAAGCAGTAGACTGGAATGGGTACATAGTTTTTCAGCTGCTTTCCCAGCACCGAGATGACCTGCTGCACGATCTTGCTGACAAAGCGGCGGTAGGCAAAGAACATCACCGTGAACCAGAACGCCTTGATGCAGAGGAAAATGCCGACCGTGCGCATATTGTACGGATTGGGGGTATTGTCGATAAAGCTAAGCGTGGTGCCGCAGAAGAAGAACGTGGTCACGTTGGCGATCAGTGTACCCATGACCGAGGTGAACACGCGTGCCGCGCGTTCGTCGGCATACAGCACCACCGCCGCTGCCGGCATGAGCACCAGCATGCTCAAAAAATTGATGTTGTCGTCCGTAATATTGATGGAGTAGCTGGCGACGCATGTGACAAGGTGCAGCGCCGCGAACAGGACCCAGCCGAGGAAGGTCTGTCCCGCGTTCCGGCGGCGGGTCAGCGTGCTGTTGGTGAGCAGAGCCGCCGCCCAAAAGGACAGATTGTTCGCCAGCGACCACAGCAGCGTCACGGAAAATTCAACTTGCATGGATGATTCCTCCTGTCATGGGGGGATTTTTACTGGAACGCGCCCAGTGTATCTAGTCCGGTCAGATATGCGGATAGGTATTCGTCCGAGATCTCGGGCCAGAGGAACCCCTCCTGCTCGAGCGCGCGGATGGAGAAGCCGCTTTCGCAGGGCGTTTCGATCAGATGGCGACCGCCGGTCACGCGGGTCAGGAAGCCGTCCAGCGCGCCGTTGAACGCAGGGTCCTCGGCGGCGTGCAGCATGAATTCGTCGAACTCCCTGTCGTCCACCGCGCGAACCGGATAGCCAAGCGCGGAAATGTGCGTGAGCAGTTTGCTGACCGGCAGGTCATTGCTGTCGAAGATATGGAACACGGTGTATTCCTCCGCGCTGCCCGCCAGACGGCAGATTGCGCGGGCGACCGCGTCCACCGGAGAGAAATTGATCCAGCTGCACGCCATGGACTGCGGGCAGAGTCCGGTGCGGACGATGGACTGCAGCAGCTTGGTAAAGCCGTTGGTGGCGCGGTTCATTTGGAACTCGCCGTCCGTGATGCGCCCCTGCAGGTTGCCCACGCGCATGATCTTGGCGCGCAGGCCGTTCGCGGTTTCGAGCAGGATGAGCTTTTCGGCCGTGAATTTGCTTTCCAGGTAGTCGTTGGACAGGTCTTGCCGCACCCACAGGCGTTGCTCGCTGAGGGATACGCCGATCTCGGCCATTTCGCGCTCGATAAAGCCGCCCACGCTGAGCGTGGAGATGTGGATGAGCGCGGCGTCATGCTGTTTGCAGAACGCGATCACGTTGCGCACGCCGTCCACATTGGTCTGGCGGATGCGGTTGCCGACGCCGAAGTGGCTGACGTCCGCCGCGCAGTGGATGACCGTGTCGATCTTGACGCCGTCCGGCAGGCTGGCGATATTCTCGCGCATCAGGTCGCCGTCCACCGCGAACAGACGGTGGCCAAAGGCTTCGGCAAAGTTGTTTTCGAAATAGTAGAAAAGCGAGCCCTTGAGACGCTTTTCCGGCGTCAGGTTGTTTTTGGGGCGCACCATACAGTAGATCTTGTTATAGCCTGTAGTGAGCAGCTCGTACAGCACATGGATGCCGAGAAAGCCGGTCGCGCCGGTGAGCAGCACGGTGCCGAGCGGGTGCAGGCCTTTGCGGTAATTGCGGTTGCGGCAAAGCGCGTCGCGCAGGAGAGCTGCTTCCTGCTGGGTGCAGGGCAGGCTGCCCGCTTCCGAAAGGACAGGCTCGGGCAGGTCGCCGCCGTCTAGATCGCAGCACTGTACCAGATCGCGCACGGTGGGATGGTCAAACACCCGGCCGTATTCCAGCTCGAAGCCCTCATGCTTGGCCAGCAGCACGATCTGTGCCGCCTGCAGCGAGGTGCCGCCCAAATCGAAGAAGCTGTCGGTCGCGCCGATCTCTTCTTCGGGCAGGTTCAGCACCTGCGAAAAGATGCGGCACATGGTCCGCTCACGCGCGTTGCGCGGCGGGATGTAGGTGCGCTCCACATGGATCGCCTGATTGGCCAGCGCACGCTTGTCGATCTTGCCGTTTGAGGTATGCGGCAGATCGGGCAGATACACGAACAGGTCGGGTACCATGTAGCGTGTCAGGAAGCCGCCGGCGTATTGCTTCAGCTCGTCCACATCGCAGGGTTCGGCGGCGGAGTAGAAGCAGCAGAGGTGCTCCCGCCCGTCGATCGTGCGGACGAGCGCGGCGCACTGGCGGATGCAGGGGAAGGACTCGATGCAGCGCTCGACCTCCTTCAGCTCGATGCGCAGCCCGCGCAGCTTGACCTGTTCGTCGTTGCGGCCGCAGTAGGCGAGGCTGCCGTTGGGCAGGGCATAGCCATAGTCGCCGGTGAGGTATACCCGATCGTTGATCGGACCGTCGCGCAGCTCGATGAAGCGTTCCGCGGTCAGGTCGGGACGGCCGAGATAGCCGCGCGCCACGCCGTAGCCCGCCACGGCGATCTCGCCGGTTGCGCCGAGCGGTACGATGCGGCGGTCCTTATCCAGCAGGTAGATGCGCGCCCCGGCGATGGTCGAGCCGATGGTGATACGCTCCCGAATGCGGCCGACCGTCGCGCCGATGGTGATTTCGGTCGGGCCGTAGCCGTTATACAGGCGCGCGGGGGTGGCCCTGTGCAGCGCGTCCAGCAGGGGCTGGGTAAAGGCCTCGCCGGCCGCGAGCACGATATCCACGCTGCGCATGGCCTCGCGGAACGAGGGCTCCTCCAGATAGGCGAGCAGGCGGGAGGGCGTGCAGTGCAGGATGTTGGCGCCGTTCTCCGTTATGTACTGCGCGAGCGCATCCGGATTGTTCATCCCCTCCTCGTCCGCGAATACGACGGGTATGCCGTTGAGCAGGGTGGAGAACAGCTCGAACATGGAAATATCAAAGCAGACCGAGCCGACCGCCACGATGCCTTTGCCGTTCGCGCAGATATCGCGGTTGAATTCATTGTTGTCCGGCTGCATGAAGTTGACGATGCCGCGGTGCTCGATCATGACGCCCTTGGGCTTGCCGGTCGTACCCGAGGTATAGATGATATAGCACAGCCAGTCTTGGCCGACCGCGGGCAGCGGTGCGTCCGGCTGCTGCGGCGGGTCAAACAGCGGGCTGGGCGCAATAACCGGACAGCCGGCGCCCGTGATGTCCGCCTCCGTGACCAGCAGGCCGGCCTTACTGTCCGACAGGATAAAGCGGATGCGTTCTTCGGGATAGGAGCAGTCGATCGGCACATAGGCCGCGCCCGCCTTGAGAATACCCAGCAGCATCACGGGCAGCGCAGTGGTGCGCGGCAGCAGGAACGCCACATAGGACTGCGGCTGCACACCGGCGGCGATCAGGTTGCGCGCGACACGGTCAGAGGCCTCGTCCAGCTCGCGGAAGGTGTAGCTGGGGCCTTTGCCGGACAGGGCGCGCCGGTCCGGATGAAGCGCCGCCTGCGCGCGGAAGCGGGTGATGATGGTATCGTTCGGGTCAACCGGCAGCACTGGACCGGAGAGCAGCGCGCGCTGGCAGAATTTGTCCTCGTCGGTCAGCAGCTCGATGGAGCGGCAGGGCAGGGTGCAGTCCCCCATGCCTTGATCGAGAATGGCGCGCAGCATTTGCGCGATCTGTGTGATCTCATGCGGTGTGTAATAAGAGGCGCGGTAGTCGAGCCGGAATTGGTAATCGCCCATGCCGCTCCAGTCAAGGACGTGCAGGGTGAGCAGGTTGGTCATAGCGCCGCCGAAGTGCATCGCGCACCGCACGGGAAGCCCGTGCAGCGGCAGGGTAAAGTTTTGGTAGGATAGAGTAAAGTGCGACAGCGCGCCCGCCATGCCCGTGCGGGACAGGTCGCCCATGATTTCGGACAGGCCGTAGCCCTTGTGTGCCGCCGCCAGCCGGTTCTGCGCCTGCACCTCCTGACACAGCGCGGCAAAGCTGGCGTCCGGCGCGATATGCAGGCGCACTGGAACCGCGAGCGTGTACATGCCCGCGGCATTACGGTCTTCATCCGTGCCGCGGTTGAGGCGGGGGGTGATGATGACGACATCCTCCGTACCCAGCATGCGCGACAGATAGACCGCATACGCGGCGAAAAATATGCAGTATGGCGTAACGTTCTGCTGCGCGGCAAAGGCGCGCAACCGGTCGGAGCGTTCCTTCCCGACCGTGTGCGACGACCACACGAGCCGGTGGCCGGACTGGTCGGGCATGGGATGGGGCAGTCGGCCGGTCTCGGCCCCGCTGAGGTAATCCTGCCAGAAGCCGCGGTCTGCCAAGCGCTCCTCTTCCACATCCGCGCCGGCCGCCGCCGCGCGGGACAGGAAGGAGACGAACGGCTGGGGATCCTCGCCAGCGCAAATCGCCAGCAGGCGGCTGTACACAGCCGCCATGGCGTAACTGTCCGCCACAATATGGTGTACGCGCAGCAGCAGCGCGGTTTTGCCGGGCAGGGTGTAGATGACCGCGTTGAACAGCGCGCTGTCGTACAGGTCAAAGCAGTAGCGCGACTGCTCATTGAATACGGCGGTAAGCTCCTCCTCGCCGGAAAGTGGGATCACGCGGCAGGCGAAAGGCGTGTAGCCCGCGTCGTACTGT
This sequence comes from Agathobaculum faecis, assembly GCF_014287995.1. NCBI lineage: Bacteria > Bacillati > Bacillota > Clostridia > Eubacteriales > Butyricicoccaceae > Agathobaculum > Agathobaculum faecis. Next base: position 42,557 of record NZ_JACOPL010000006.1, on the reverse strand, counting down.
AGCGGCCCGTCCTTGCCGCGCGTCACGCGGAGGCGGAGGGTTTCGGTCGTCTGCACCAGGCGGTTGAGCGCGCGGTCAAGCTGCGCGGGGGCGGGGGCGTTGTCAAAGGTCAGCAGTACGGATTCGGTATACAGCGCCTTGTCCGGACAGCTTTCGCTTGCAAGCCAGATCTGATGCTGCGGTCGGGTCAATGGGATGCGGTTGTGGTGGATGTCCATAGATGCCAAATCTCCAATCTTTCGATACTCGGATAGCGGAACGGCTGTCCGTAGATGCAGACAGCCGCCAGTAAGCCCGACAGCATGCGTGCTGTCAGGCGGATTCAATTGTCAGGATATCGGAAAAGCCGGTCATATCGAACACCTCCATGATCTCGTCCGAAACATGGCGCAGGGTCATCGTCTGGCCGCCCGCGGCGACCGCCTTCTGTCCGGTGAGCAGGGAGCGCAGTCCAGCGCTGCTGACGTAGGCCAGCTCGGAAAAGTCCAGCAGGATGCTCTTGCCGGTCTTGATCTCACCGAGCAGGGTATCCTGGAAATCCGGAGCGGTGGTGGTGTCCAGGCGCCCATTCAGCTTGAGGACGGTCTGGCCGTTTTCGGTGCTTTTGCTGATGTTCATAATGATATAACTCCTTTTCCAAATGGTATCTGTCAGGGATGGGGGCGGCCTGCCCGCAGCCGGTAGGCGGCAAGCGCCCGTTGGATCAGCAGGTAATTTTGCTTGCTTACGGGGAGCGCTGCGCCGCCGGACAGGGTGATCCGGTACCGGCGCAGTCCGGCGACATAGGGCAGGTGTACCAGATAGCTCCGGTGGCAGCGCAGAAAATCGCAGCTGGAAAGCCGCTGCTCCAGCGCGGAAAGATGTCCCCTGCCGCAATAGGTGCTGCCGTCTGCGGTATGGATATGCAGCTCGTGGTCGAACACCTCCGCGTACACGATCTGTTCGACAGGAAGCACCTGCGCTTCACCGCAGCTGCGCAGCGTGATGGTGCGGGCTGCTTTCCGCGGGGATGGCCGCCCACCGCGCTGCCGGACAGGCGAGTTGGCATGCATGCACAACGGAACGGGCGAGCCGCGGACCGCGGCGGGGATATCCATGGCGTTTACCTCCTTTGTCAGTTTACAGTATACTCCGATAAGGACAACAAAAGGACAACGGGCCAATCACAGGCCTTCCATTTTGCCTACGGAAAATTCCGCCCAGCTATAGCTCGGCAGATAGTTGTGGCGGTAGCTGTTGACCGCCTGCGGCTCCCCATCGAGAAAGCGGTAGCTGTCGCAGTCGAACTCGTCGGCGCGGACAGAGATGCTGTTGTGGCTTTTGACCAGGATATGCTCGATGCCGGCCTGCCTGAGCGTGCTGCGCAGGTCGTGTACAATGGTCTGGAAATAGTTTTTGCGCGCGATATTGTAAACGCCGTCCTCCCACAGCAGGCTGCACGCCTCCCGTGTGGTCAGCCCCGCGCCGCGGCGGTCGATCAGGCAGGCGAACAGTTCCTTGGCCTTGGCGCGGCTGAATGCGAGGGGGGCGCCGTTCACCCATACCTCAAACCCGCCGAAGGTCTGCACCCGTATGGCATGCGGGGCGGGGATATCGCCGTATAAAAAGGTCAGTTCCCGCTTCAGCTCGTCTGTATCCACCGGCTTGAGCAGATAGCCGCTGGCGTGCAGGGCAAAGGCGGATACCGCATATTTTTCATAGCCGGTCACGAAAATGACGTGCAGGTCAGGCTGCAGGTCCTTGAGCTGCTTGGCCAGCGCCAGCCCGCTCACATCGCCCATCTCAATATCCAGAAAAGCGGCGTCGATCGGATGGGTTTGGGCATACGCCAGCGCCTGTGCAGGGGAAGAAAAGCAGGCGCAGCAGCAGTCGGGGGCGGCTTCCGCCAAAGTGAGACGGAGGTCGTCCAGACACAGGGGGTCGTCGTCGATCGCTAAAAAATTCATGTGCGTTTCTCCTTGGGCATGCCGTGCGGGCGCGGAACAAGAAAAAATTCCTGTTCACGACAGAAATCGCCACTTCGCGTGCAAACTGTGGTAAGATAAACCCAACAGGGGGAAAACCAAAAACAGCGGGGTTGAATGCGGCATGGGGAAAATGGTACGATTTGCCGTTTATACGAATGAAGAGAAGACCGCCCAAAGGGTCAGCGCGTTCCTGCGCGCCTGGGCGGAGGAAATCTGCGTCGAGCTGCAGCTCGCGATGGAAAGCGGGGCGCCCGCCGCCTTGGATGCGGACGGGTGCGCGCTGCTCCTGGTGGACAGCGCAGGGCTTGCCCGGCAGGATATTGCCTGCCTGCAGGCGGTGCGCGCGGCGTATCCGGACTGCGGCTTGGTGTTGCTGGCTGAGGACGACCGCACGGCGATCGACGTATACCAGTGCCATCCGAACGCGCTTGTGCCTAAGCCGGTTACCTACAGCGGACTGGACGCCGCGATGGAACGCTGCTTCAGCTTTTGGCAGAAAGGGCTGGGCTGGCTCGACCTTCCCGCGCAGCACAGGCGCGTGCATATCCCGCTGTATCAGTTGTTCTATGCCGAGGCGGCCGGACGCAGCAGCGTCCTCTACCGTGCCGGCGGAGCGCTACAGGTGAACTGCGCGCTGTCCGCGCTGGAGGAGTCGCTGCCACAGCCGCCCTTCCTGCGGGTGCAGAAAAGCTTTGTGGTGCATCTGGGGGCGGTCCGACGGGTGTCCGGCGGGGAGCTTATCATGTGCAACGACAGGGTGATATCGGTCGCGCGCGGCAGGCTCCGGCAGGTGCAGGAGGCGCTGGCCGTTTACCGGCGGGCGCGCGGCGCGGAGGAGGGATAACATGCGGATATCGGTCGCCATATGCGACGACCTGGAAGAAGAGCGCCTGCAGATGGCGCGTCTGCTGAAAAACTACGGCCGCCGCAAGGGCGTAGCGTGGGAGATCGAGCTGTTGGAAAGCGGCGCGGCATTCCTCGACCTGTTCCGGCCGGGCCGGTGGGACATCATCCTGATGGATATTTATATGGATGGTCCGGACGGGATGGAGGCCGCCCGCCGTCTGCGCGCGCAGGACAGCGAATGCGCCCTGCTGTTCGTCACCACCAGCGTGGAGCACGGTATCGCCAGCTATGAGCTGCAGGCTTCGGACTATCTGGTCAAGCCGGTGGCCCAGCGGGATCTGGACGCGGCGCTGGACTGGTGCCTACAGGAAAAGCGGGAATATTTCCGTACGATCAACGTGCGCTCGGAATGGGACGAAATAGAAATTTTGCTGCGGGATATTTTATACATAGAGATCAGGCGGCACACTTCGTTTATCCACACCGCCGGGCGCGTAGTCCAGACCCCGCGCGGCATGAACGCGCTGGAGGAGGAGATCGCAAGCGAAAGCTTTCTGCGCTGCCACAGGAGCTTTCTGGTCAACCAGCGACACATCTTGCGCATGGAAAAACGAGATTTTGTGATGGATAACGGCGACCTGGTGCCGATCGGCTCCTCGGACGCGGCGGCGACGCGCCGGAAATTCATGGACTGGCTGTTCCTGCGCAACTGGAAAAACGGCGGCGCGGCCGGTATGTTCTGAATGGGAAAGATAGAGGGGGAACGGTCCGGCAGGGCCGTTCCCTTTTTCATGCCTGCGTGCGCGCGGTCAGTCCATCGCGCATAGCGCTTCAAAGGTGGTGCCGGAGGCGAGCAGCAGCGCGTCCCCGTGGTACTCGGCGATCTGGCCAAGGATGAACGAAAACGCGTCCAGCGCCAGCGCCGCCGCCTGCCCGGGGGCGAGCGAACGCGGCACGGTCAGGCAGTAGCGGTGGTAGAGCTGTCTGTCATCCCGCAAAGCGAAAGCGCCGAGCAGAAGATCCTGATTCCACACGGCGATGGCTTTGGCGGTCTCGGCCGCGGCCTGCGGCTGCAGCTCGCCCACCAGCGTGGTGTAGAGCTGAATCACATCAAAGCCCTGCGGGCCTGTGATGAAGTGCAGCTCGGCAAATACCAGTTCGGTGCCGTCCTCCTGCAATGGGATCAGCATGTTGACGCCGGGATGTTCGTCCAGACGGCCGTCCGGCTGGACATCAAAGCCCTGCTCGCGCAGCAGCGCTTCGAGCGCATCCATGATCTGTTTGGATCGTTCCATAAGTCAGGTCCTTTCGGTATGAGGGTGGTGCTATTATAGCATGGTTTGCACGCAGGAGGGCGCGGTATCACGGGATAAGCGCCCCGCCTGCTTATTTTTTGGCCTTTTTGCGGTACCAGGGCGCAAGTTCCTCCTCGCGGACCGGCGCTTTCACGCCGTCCGGTGTGTTGTACCGCTTCACCTTAGCGGAAACAGACATCATATGCGGGTCATACTGCTCGGATGCGTCGGAGGGAGCCGCCTCCGGCGGCGCCTGTTCAGGGGCGGCGCTGCTTTCAGCCTGCTCCCGCGCCTGCCGGATCTCATCGATCGCGTGCGTTCCGCTGGTGATGCGGCGGCGCTTGTTGCTGGTGGAGAGCTGGGAGGCGTCCACTGGCTTCAGGTTGGCCTTGGCGGCTTGCAGCGCGTCCGCAGATACATTGGAATTGTGCGGCAGCGAAACCGAGCCGTCCTCACCGACAGAATCAGGGTTATTCATGAGCTGCTCCAGCATCTGACTGTCCGCCGCGGCCTCGGCGTTGCGTTTGGCGGTTGCCGCGCGGCCCTTTTGAGTTTTGGATTTCAGAAAGGCTAGCGGGTTTTGCACAATCAGCTTTGCCTTGCGCCAGCCGCTGAGCTGCTTGAAGTCCTCCTCTTCATTGACAAAGCTGTCGCGGGCGCGCTGATGCTTACGGCGCATGGAATACCATTTGTTCTTTATGTGATCGCCTGCACGCTTGTACCAGGGCTTATTGGCATTCGCGGTTGCACTGCCCTCGGGCGCATTGGCGTCCGGACGCTCCTTGGTACCCATGGCGTAGTCGTATTCATTGTTGAATTCCTTTTTCTTTTTGAACTCGTACCACTTGATACCGGCCAGCTTGCGCTGTTCGTCGCGCTGGTTCTGGTAAGCCTTATCCTCCTTGCGGGCTTCCTTGCGGGCGGCTTTTAACTGTTTTTTATTTTCCTTGCCGGCCTGCCTGGCTGCGCGCTGCTCGCGCAGCTCATTGAGCTGGGCTTCCTTTTCGGAGGTGTCGTGTCCGCCGTATTCATCGCCTACGCGGTGCGCGATGTCGTATTCCAGCCGGGCTTCTTTTTTCTTTTGAAACTCATACCACTTGATGCCCTTGTCCTTAATCAGATTCTTTTTCTCCTCCTTGCGGCGCTTGTTGGCCGCGCGGATGTTCTGCCGGTTCTCCTCAGACAGACTGTTAAAGTGTTCGAGTGCGGCTTTTTTCTGCTCCTTTTTTGCCAGTTTAGCCGCCTTTTTCTGCTTTTTTGCCTCGGCGGATGCCTGTTGCCGCTTGAGTTCAGCCTGAACGGTATGTTCCTTTTCAAACTGGTGTGCGTCGGCCGCGCCGATCTGCTCCTCCACGGAGCCGCCCCGCGCAAAGTCCGCGTTGACCTGTGCGGAAGCCGCATCGGTATCGAGCATCTCGCCCTTGGAATTGGTGCCGATCCCCATGACGTTAACGATTTTGCGGGCGCGCTGACCTTCCTCGTTATCTTGGGAGGATAGCTGGTTAAGGGCCGTCACATCATTTTGCGTTTTGTGCATGCCTGCAACCTTGTTGGTCGTCGCACCGCGCTCTCCCGAGGTGATCTGGTTGGCGATATGCTTGGCGCGGTGGCGGATCTCGTTCTTTTTCTTTTCCGGCAGGTCGTCGCGCATGCCGAGCTTTTTCTCCAGCGATGCGCGCAGCGACAGGTTATCCAGGTTCTTTTCGCGTGCTTCCTTACGCTTTTGATCCACATGGGCCTCCATCCCAGTGTTGACAACCGTCTTCACGGCAGAGCCACCCATCGCAGCAAGATTGCCGACGCCGGGAATCAGGCCGAGCCCGCCGTTGACGATGTCCATGCCGGCGTTCACGCCCTCCTGCACGCTTTCCGCCTTGCGGACCTTGGCGGCGTTGCGGGCGTTGGTCGCCATGCTGCGCAGCAGCTTATCGTTTTTGATCTTTTCCGCGTCGCCGGAAGCGGCGCGCTGCGAGGAATCCGAGGCGAGTATGCGGCCCGCCCGCTCGGCGGCCAGGCGGTCGCCGGTGGCCTCGTGGCCGTGGATTGTGGCCTTTGCCGCATTCGCCGTGCCGGCGATCATCTGGAAGTAGCTGCCGTGCGCTTCGAGCTGGCTGCCGACGGCCTCTTTTACCGCCTCGTTCTGGATGATCTGACCGGTCAGGTTTTTGGCTGTGCCGAGCGCGTCCGAACCCCAGGAGGCGACGCTGCTGGTAAGCGACGCTGCTTTTTCTGCTGTCCCTGCATTCTGGTCGGTGATGGTATCCTTGATATCCTTGGCCGTATCGACCGTGTTTTTCGTCGTGCCGATTATACTGCCGATCGCTGCGGCATGCCCCATAAAATCGCTGTCATTGACAGCACCCGCTTTTGCACCGAACCTGCCAAGCACATAGCTGCCGTTATCCCGCTGGGAGGCAAGGGTTTCCACGGTCGAGCTGAATTCGTTGAATTGGTCAGTCGCCGCGAGACCGGCATCCAGCGCGTTGCCACCCAGAGAGTCCCCCTCGATGTCGTTTGCGCCCAGCCGGCGGTCGGTCGCGGAGGGGCGGTTTTCAGGGCCGTAAACGACAGGATCCTGCCGTTTGCGCCTGCGCCGCGCCTGCACTGGTCCTGTGGCCCCTGCCGCAGCGACTGCGGCTGACGCACCGGGGCTTGCTGTGGCGCCAGGATAGATGCTCTGGCCCATGGCCGCCATCATGCCCTCGCGGTCGGCGCGGGCTTCGAGCGCATGGTTTTCCAGCAGGCCGGAGCCGCGCACCTCGCCACGCGCCTGGCTGACAACGTGGCTCAGCTCATGTCCGAGCAGCGCCTGCCCGCGCATGGAAACCAGGTCGAGCTGGCCGGGCGCAAAGGCGATGTGGCTGCCCTGCGCCAGCGCGTCCGCACCCGCATCCGCGACCGCCTGGCTCTCATACAGCTTGACGCCGGACAGGTCCGCGCCGAAAGCGCTCTCCATTTTGGACTGGATCGCCGCGGGCAGGTCAACCGGCCGTCCGGCATGCTCGACCGGAGACAGGTCGCTCATCCCGCGCAGGGGGGGCTGCTGCGGCGCGTGGGCGGCCGCGGGGCGGCTGCGCGGCACGGTGCAAGCGGAAGGCTTGGCTTTCTTCTGATAGGTTTGCATAAACGTCACCCTTTTCTCGGTCGATGGGGTCTCATGCGGCGGTACTCCCGCCGCGTGGCATGGCACGGTGCGGGAACGGTCGAAACGTGCCGAACGGCGTATCATGCTATTGTCATTATAGCATAGCGGAATCTACGGGCGGTTTGCATGTTGTTACACTTTCGGGCCGTTTGTGCGCAATCGCTTAAAACCGGATTTCTTTTCAGGTACAATCAAAACAGCGGAGGCGGGAGCCTGCGCAAAACAGGTCAGGATATCAGACGACAACTGGTGGGGGCGTGCATCAATGAAGCTGGCGGTATGCACCGCACAGGCGGAGGAACAGGCCCGGCTGTGCGAATGGATCGAACAGTATTGCAGGCTGCGCAGCCTGCCAGCGGCCGTGGTGTGCATCAGCACGCCGCAGGAGCTGTCCCGACAGGCGCCTGGGGCAATACAGATCGCCTATATCGGTTTCGGCAGCAGTGCGGGCTTTTTGGCCGCCCGCGCGCTGCAGGAACGCGACCGCGCCTGCCGTATCATCCTGATGGACGATACCACGCAGTATGCCATACAGGGGCTGCACCTGCATTTTGCGGATTTTATCCTGCGGCCGGTGGAGTTCCGCCACGTGGCGCGCAGCATGCGCCTGGCGCTGGAACGGTTTTGAGGAAAAGTACGGGGAGGGCTGGTCTTGCAGCACGCTTGGGTAAAACGCAGGCAGGCGCAGGCGGCCGTGCCGCCGGTTACGGAGAAAGACACGCGCCGCCAGCTCGCCTGGGCGGCGGGCAGCGAGTTTTTCTCCCACCGCGACCCGCTGTACCATATTACCGAAGACTTCCGGCAGACCTTTGACGAGATTGGCCGCCGCCACGCGGCGGCGCTGGCTGGGGAGAGCGCCGGCGGTTTTACCCGCACGGAGCAGGCCGCGCAGCCGCCGCAGTGGGCGGAACAGCAAACCGGACCAGTGCGGGACGCGCAGAAGCCCAACCCGACCAACGCTAAAGACCTGTATCAGATGCGCTGGTCGGATAACCAGGACATGGTGCGACGTTTTTCCGAAACGGCGTTCCAGCGCGGCACGCTGGCCGGCGCGGTGATGGCGGGGACGGGCAAGATGATGCTGGTTTCCTGCCTGAAGCGTACGGTCGGGCAGTCCCAGCCGGTCAGGGAGCAGCAGCGCCGCCTGTTCGAGGGCGGCTCGCAGCAGCGCGTCATCCCCGGACACGGGCCGGACAGCGTGGTGTTCAACCGCGGCTTTGCGGACAGCGCGGTCGGCTTGGTGGTCGATACGCTCGCGGACGCACGGCAGATGGTGGAATCCATGGCCGACCTCGCGGCCGGAAAAAGCGATATGGGCGCGGGCGGCGGCGCACAGGCGCTGCGCAGGATGTACCCGTTCCTGGACGACAGCCGCGAACGCGCGCTGGCAGGGCAGTACAGCGCCCGCCTGCGCGAGAGCGGCGACGACGGGGAGCGGCAGTTATTGCAAAACGCCTATGTGCGCGTGCAGGCGATGATCGGCAAAAAAGCACAGATGCGCAACGAATTTATCAACAAGCTGCGGCTGATCGCGGACCGCGCGACCGAAGCCCTTACCTTATTTGAAGCCCCCAGCTTTACCGACGAGTTGGTACAGGCGGTCGAACAGGCCGAAACGCCGCCCGAGCCACCGGATCAGCCGAACGGCAGCGCGCCCAGGCCACCGCAGGACGGGGAGGACGGCCATGCAGCAGAATGAACAGAACGCCGCCAGAACGTCGGCGCACCATTCCCAGCAGGTGCGGGAGGACAAGCAGCGCCGCCGCGCGGCGCAAAGCGAACAGCAGACTCTGCGAATCGCGCTGGAGGCCGTGCAGGCAGGCGTGCCGCTGACGCGCCTGCCCGCCGCGATGGTGCTGGCGCTCTCCGCACAGATGGGCAACAGCGCTCTGCTCGCCCTGCTGGCGGGACAGGACAGACGGATCGAGCCGGTCACGGCGCTACCGCCGCCCGACGCGGTGCGGACAGCGCCCAAGGATATCAAAACGGCGCCCGCCGCGGCGTCCGCTCCACCCGACTGGGCGGCGCTGCCCGCGGTGCAGGCCGCACCGGCCGCGCCCGACGGGCTGGCCGGACAGGGAGGTGTCTCCTTTGCAGGAGGATGAATGCCGCAGGCTGCTGGAAGCGCTGCTGCGCGACAGCGGCGTGCCGTGGGAGCAGAGCGGCGTATGGACGCGCTTCCGTTTTCGCGAGGGCGTGATGGTGTGGGAGCTTGCCTGCCGGTGCAGGCGGGGCGAGGTGTTGATCTACAGCCGTTATCCTATGGCCGCGCGCGAATGGGCGGCGGCGCTCGAAGCCTGTGGCGAAGCGAACGGCGCGCTGACGCGCGGCGCGATGTTCCTGCAGGGTGAAACACCGGTTTTCCGCATCCGCGCCGACTTGGGCGACCCTTACAGCGCGCGCGAGCGGCTGGCAGAGGCGCTCGAATACAGCGCGGCGGTGATGGCGCGCTATTGGGGCGCGTTCCAGAACGCCTGCCGCGGCTGACCGTTTTTTGTGCGGGATCGGGTTTGAGAAATAAACCGGGCGACCCGAGGCCTGGTTTATTTCTCAAACGTCCGCGAAAATAATAGAAGCAGACCCAGTACAATTTAGAAAGGAGGGGAGCTTCACGACCGGCCCCCAGCCAACTACAATGGCGTGAAGCAAAAACATGGCAGAATATTTATCCCCAGGTGTGTATGTGGAGGAGTATGACTCGGGTGCGACCCCGATGCAGGGCGTCAGCACCAGCACGGCGGGTTTTGTCGGCCTGGCGGAGCGCGGCCCTACGATCGGCCAGCCGCAGCTGGTTACCAGCTTTGCCGACTACACGCGCATATACGGCGGCTATCTGAGCAAGGCGGGCTATGGCGACGCACGCTATCTGCCTTATGCGGTCGAGCAGTTCTTCATGAACGGCGGCGCGCGCGCCTACATCATGCGCGCCGTGCCGGGCGACGCAAAAGCTGCTGCCCTGACGACCGGCGCGCTGCGCATCACTGCGGCTAACCCGGGCGCCTGGGCGGAAAAGATGCGCGTGACTGTCGCGGCCTCCAGCAAGGCCAAGACCCAGGTGCTCGCGGCGAGCGGCGCGGACCTGACGCTCAAGAACGCGGACGGGTTCAATACCGGAGACGTGGTCGAACTGTTCGACGGCAAGACCGCCGCCTACGCGACCATCAAGAGCGTGCTCGACAGGGTCGTCACCCTGGACGCGCCTTGCGCGCTGGCCGTGGCGGATACCAAGGTCGGCACGGACAAGTACATCCGTACCTGCGAAATCACCATCACCGCCCGCCTGGACGATACGGTGGAGGTCTTTGAAAACCTGTCCCTCAAGCCCGAGGCGCTTAACTATGCGCCGGTCAAGACCGCCAAGAGCGACCTGATCCGCGTGGAGGTCGTGCCGGTCAAGGCGGCGGCGCCCGCGCCGGCGGCCAAGGAAGAGGGCAAGGAGAAAAAGGAAGCGTCCGCAGCGCCAGCCAAGGCGGCCGGCATCACGCCGTATGAGCTATGCGGCGGCGCGGGGGACGAAATGGTGCTGACCCTACAGGGCGGCAGCGACGGATCGGTACAGAGCGTCACACCGGACGCGTACATCGGTGCGGACGACGGCCCGGGCCGCCGCACCGGCCTGCAGGCGTTCCAGGAGAACGGCGTGGTATCCGTGCTGGCGATCCCCGGCGTGACCGCGCCCGAGGTACAGGCGGCGCTGATCAGCTTCTGCGAGAACCGCAAGAGCTGCTTTGCCATCCTCGACGTGCCGATGGACCTGAAAAAGACGAACGACGTGGCTACCTTCCGCGATATGTACGACTCGACCTACGCAGCGATGTACCATCCATGGCTGCAGATGTTTGACGCGGGCGCCAAACGCGCGGATTACTTCCCGCCCTCCGGCGCGATGGCAGGCGTCTACGCCCGCAGCGACAACAGCCGCGGCGTGCATAAGGCCCCTGCGAACGAGGTCGTCCGCGGCTGCACTGGCCTGTCCTGCAATTACAACGTGGGTGAGCAGGATATCCTCAATCCGATCGGTGTCAACCTGATCCGCGCGCTGCCCGGCCAGGGCATCCGCGTATGGGGGGCGCGCACGATCAGCTCGAACGGGCTGTGGAAGTACCTCAACGTGCGCCGCCTGTTCATCTTCATCGAGGAGTCGATCAAGGCGAACACCAACTGGGTGGTATTCGAGCCCAACAGCGAAACGCTGTGGAGCCGCGTGACCCGCACGATCGAGACCTTCCTTGCGACCTGCTGGCGCGACGGCGCGCTGGCCGGCTCCAGTCCGGAGCAGGCGTTCTTCGTGGAGTGCGGCCCGACAACCATGACGCAGGATGATATCGACAACGGCCGCCTGATCTGCCAGATCGGTATCGCGCCGGTCAAGCCCGCTGAATTCGTGATCTTCCGCATCACGCAGAAGACCGCGACCGGCGAATAAATAAAGCCCACTGTTGGCAGAAAGGACGAACATAAATGGCAATCAACTATCCATATAGAGTATTCCGATACCAGGTCGAGATCGACGGCATCAGCCGCGCGGGCTTTTCCGAGGTTTCGGGCATGAGTTCCTCGGTCGATGCGGTCGAATACCGCGAGGGCGACGACCTGCGCAACACCCCGCGCAAGCTCGCGGGACTGACCAAGTTCGGCAACGTCACCCTGCGCTGGGGCGTGTCCGATGATTCCGACTTCCTCGACTGGGTATACGCGGTCGCGCCGACCAACACCGCGCCCCCGACCGGCATGATACGCCACAACGTGACTATCACTCTGATCGACGACGCGGGCAACCCCGGCCCGTCCTGGAACCTGATCAACGCGTGGCCGGTGGGCTACACCGTGCCCGACCTGAACGGCATGGGCGGCGAGGTCGCCATCCAGTCGCTCGAGTTGTGCCATGAGGGCCTCGAGCACACGCCGGGCGGCGTAGCGGGCGAGCCCTCCACGATCTGATAGCAGCGCTCTGTTTTCGGCCTGCGCCCCGGCTTTCCGCCGGGGCGGCCGGAAGCGCACGGGAGGCCGCTTCCCGTCAAGCGCCCGTGCACTTCCGACCCCTTTGAAGCGAAAGGAGAAGCTACATGGAGACTGAATTTGAGTTTGAACTGCCGCGCGGCTATGTGGACCAGAACGGCGACGTACACCGGCGCGGCACCATGCGCCTGGCGACTGCGGCGGACGAGATCCTGCCCCTGCGCGACCCACGCGTGCAGCAGAATTCCGGCTACCTAACCATCATCCTGCTCTCGCGCGTCATCACGCGGCTGGGTACGCTCAGCAGCATCAACACGCGGGTGATCGAGAACCTGTTCACCATGGATCTCGCCTATCTGCAGGATCTGTACCAGCGCATCAATATGTCCGAGCTGCCAGTTTACAAGGTGACCTGCCCACACTGCAACCAAGAGGTTGAGGTGCCGCTGGATTTTTTGTTGAGCTAGGACTGGTGCTGTACCCGCAGGAGCGCATATATCAGGAGATGACGTTCCTGTCGTACTACCTGCACTGGTCCCGAGACGAGGTCATGCGCCTGAACCATCTGGAACGCCGCCGGTGGTGCAGGGAGGTCTCGGCTGTGAACAAAAAGCTCAGTAATACCGAGCAGAATACCTTTGAATTCCGCTGAAAGCAGGGAGGGAAAGCAAGATGGGCGTCACCTATCAAGAACCCTTTAAGGCTTTCCGCTTCCTGGTGGAGGTGGAGAGCGGCGGCGTGGCCGTGGCGGCGTTCACGCATTTTTCCGGCGTGAAAATGACGGTTGACACCGTGCAGGCGCGCTCGGGTAACGACAACCGTGGCGTGCAGGACTATATCCCTGTGCTGACGCGCTTTGAGCCGGTCACGCTGACCAAGGGCGTGGTGGGGGATAACGACTTTCTGGACTGGCTTTTCTCCGCGGCCGCAGGGCCGGAGGCAGGGCCGAAGGGCGCGGGGCTGCGGCGCACGCTCAACATCGTGGCGCTGGACGACAAGGGCAACCGCGGCGTGACCTGGTCGCTCAGGGACGCGTTGCCCATCGGCTACGAGCTGACGCCGATGGACGGCGGGCGCAGCGAGGTGCTTTCGGAAAGCCTTACCTTTGCCATCACCGGCATGGAGCGCATCACGCACGAGCCACCCCAGTCGGGATGATATGACCAAACCGCCCAGCAAGGAGGTGTACTGCGGCATGGCGTATTTGTCGGGCGCTTATTTTGAGGTGATGCTGATTGGTACAGGCGCTGTGCTGGAAGGGAAGTTCACCTCGGTATCCGGCCTGGATATGGAGGTCGAGTATGAGATTTTCAACGAAGGCGGGCTGAATTACCCGCGGTTCTTTTTCAAGCAGAACAAGCCGCAGGTGCTCGTACTCGAGCAGGGTACGGTGACCAGCGTGGACTCGGTCTCGCTGCTGATGAACATGTGCAACCTGGGCATGTCCATCCCGCTGGCGGGGACGGTCATCCTCAAGGACAGCTTCGGTACGCCCCAGCGCACCTGGTCGATCGTGGGCGCGTACCTGCAGAAGTATGTGGGGCCGTCGCTGGACAGCAACCAGGCCGCGCTGGCGGTCAGCCGGATTGAACTGATATACAATGGGTGCTGCTGATGGATTCAATTGCCGTAACAAAAACGGATATGGCGGTAGCGAAAAGGGACAGGCTGGGCCTGTCTCTATTTGGGCTGTTGTCGCTTGCGTTCGGTGACGAGATCCGCACCCGCAGCGCCTGGCAGACCGGACTGTACCGCGAGGAGCCGCTCGCGCTGCTGGAGGAGGGCGAGCCTGTCCTCGCCCATGCGCCGGAGCGGGAGCTGCATCTGGACGTAGACCTCAAGGTTGTGCTGGAAACGCTCAAGAAGGAGCGGCGGCAGGCGGATAAACGGCAGGCGCAGGCGGTGGCGCGTATTTTGGAACGGGTCTACCTGCTCGAGCGTCGCGTCAGCGAGGCCGCGCCCGCGCAGGCGCATGTAAACGTGCGGCTTGAGCTGCCGCGGGAGGAAACGCGCGCGGCACGGCACAGGGCGGCAGGAGCCGCACAGACGCACGCGGCGGATACCCTCCTGTCCACGCGGGAGAGGTCGCTGGCTGTTGCCGTTCAGGCGGTTGCGGCTGCGGAAAACGCGCGGCAGGCCGCGCGACCGGAGGGTAAATTGACAGATACGCCGCAGGCGGGCCGCACGGCCGCCGCCGGAAAGCCGTTCCGCGCGCCCATCGGCATGCAGGCCGCCGCAGCAGTGCGGCAGGCGCGCCGTGCAGGGGCGGGCCGCGCGCGGCAGACCGCAGCGTACGGACAGACCGGATGGGCGATTACCCCGCTCACGCCGGTTTCGTGGAGCACAGCCGCCCCAGCAGGGGAAGGTTGGTCGCCCCGCTGGCAGGCAGAGCATCCGGGCTTTACCGCCTCCAAAGGGGTAAGGGGCGCGGAGAAAGGACAGCCCCTCGGCGGGAGCATCCTGCTGCCGGACCAGCTCCGCTTATGTAGACAGCGCGCGCTGGAGCAGGCGGAAGCCGAAGCGATCCCGAGCGGCGTGCTTGCACAAGAGCAGACGCTGACCCATCCGCATGCCGCCGCGCAGGAGACGGGCGGCGCTGTGCGCCGGATGGTGCAGCGGCTGGACCGCGCGGTCGAACAGGCCGTGCGGCGGTCGGTGCAGCGGGAAGAAAACGGTGCGGGCGGCGGCACAGAAGAACGGGACCATACGGCGTTGTCCGAAAAAATGGACAGCAAGCCGGCGCGGACGGGCGTGGTACATAAGGAAAGCCGGGTAGCTGCGGAATCCGGTAAGCCGGATGCCGCTGTGGATACCGCCCGCGCGGCACGTCAAACGGATACGGCAGCGGCCCAGACGGAACAATCCGCTGCAGCATCGCCGCAAAACGCGGGTCTGCACCGCGCGGCAGACGGCGCGGATATTCTGTCGGACGCAAGGCCGTTCAAAGCGGGTACGGTCGCGGCTCAGGCAGTGCAATCCGACGCGGCGGCTCTGCCGCCGGAAGCGCTGCTGCACCGCGCCGAAGCGCAGGGGCAACGGAAATACGAAGTGTTTTCTGGAGAAAAGGATGCAAGGCCGGCGCAGGCTGGTCCGACGGCAGATGCAGATAACCGGACCGCCGCTCGCGGCGAACCGGATGCCGGCCGGAAAGCGCTCAAAACGGACAGGGGATCGGCCCAGACAGGGCAATCCGACGTGGCGGCGCTGCAAACAATGCTGGCAGGATACGCAGCCCATGACCTGACCGCGGCCGAAAAGGCCCTGCCGGGCGCAGAAGCGCCGCAGGCGGCTCTGCCGCAGGAAGCGCTGCTGCACCGCGTAGAGGGACGGGAACGTCCCCTGCTTTCGCGGGGAACGGATGACGGGCGTTTTGCGCGCGGAGGGGATGAACCGCACAGCATGGCCGTTCCCGACGCGCACCCATCACAGGGAAGGGATGCGCCGCCCCAGTCGGAAACAGAGACGTGGGTCGCGCAACAGGCGGCAGAGATTGCGATACCGGAGAAGGCCCAGCCCCCTGAAATGCAGACAGGGGAAGCACAGACGACTTCTGAAACTGATTTCACGGGACAGGACAGTACGCCGCGGGCAAGGGCAGCTCAGCACACGCCTGACACGTCGACAGAAGCGGCGGCGCTTCCTGCGGAGCCGCTGCTCTATCGGAAAGCTGCGGCAGATCCGGAAAAACCGCATATCCGGTCGGGACAGCAGGCGGCAAAGCAGAGGGAAGCGCGTTTCGCGTTAGACGAACAGACAGCTGGACAGGAAGCCGGAAAAGACCGTCGGGCCGAGTCGTCAGCCGTCGGGCGCAAGCCTGCCGGCGCGAATACCGCCGTACCGTCGAGCAACCGCACAGCAGAATGGCCGGCGCAGGCGGTACCACAAGCGGTCGGCGGGAAATCGCCGCAGGCCGTGCCTGACAGCCTGCGGCCGGCGCCAATAACAGAGATGGATCTGCCTGAGCCGCTGACATGGCGGAAGGAACGGGCGCAGACGGTATGGGAATCGGCAGAGGCGGACGGAGAATGGACCGCCGTCGCATCCACCCGCGCCGCGCTCACGGAGGGACGGAATAATATAACGGCGGCGTCCCATACCGTACTGGCGGAAGCAGCCGAGCCTTTCCAGATACCGGACGGACGCGGCAAAGCGGAGGAACGGCGGTCTGCGCGACCTGTCACGGGCGGCGCGGAGGGCGTTTTGCAGACGGATACCAATCTGATGTACAGGGCTGAGAGAGCGGCGCTGCCGGCCGCGGCGCAGGCCGCGTCACGCAGGACAGCCGCGCACAGGCAGGGGCGGACGGTGGAACGGCCGCGCACAGTACTGCGCCATCTGGCGAGCCGCCTGCCGGCACATCCTATACAGCCGCTACAGACCACGCTGGTGCGGACGCTGCCGGCGAATCAGATCGCGGCGGCGCGCCTGATGGCGCCGCTGTCCAACGCCTTGGTACAGCCGCAGGCTGCGTCTGTCCAGTCCGCGGCGGCGGACGGAAACGAGCTGTCCTACCTGCCCATACAGGCGGTGGAGCAGAAAACGGGTCGTGAAACGCCGCCCCAGACCGGCGCGCTGCCCGAATGGGCGCAGCGCTTCCTGCAGCAGCCGCCCCGCGCGGACAGCCAGAACACGCACCGCTTTTCAGCGGCGCAGCAGCAGACGGCGGGGACGCAGCCGGGGCAGATCGAATGGACCGCGCCGGGCGCGATGCCGAAAGCCGCGCCGGTCATATTCCGAGAGAACCGGCAGCTGGAAATGCAGCGTCCTGCAGCCCCCGCCCGCCTGAGCGACAGCGAGCTGCGCCGCGCGGCGGACAAGGTGTACCGCATGATCGAGGAGCGGCTGCGGCGCGAGCTGCGGCGCAGCGGAAAATAAGCAGAAAGGAGCCGGACGATGTTCGTTGGCGTACCCAACCCCAATATCCTGATGCCGTTGGAAAAAATGACGATCACAGTGACAGCAGGCGATGAAAAGGGGAAAAAAATCACCGTACTCTATAATCCGGAGCAATATGTGCAGTCGCGCAGCGTGAACATGACCAAGGAAAACGCGTTCGGCGCGAACGGGCAGGAATCGCAGGTGCCGTCTGGCGACTCCGAAACGCTGAGCTTTACGTTGTTTTTCGATACCATGTCCGCCGGGGCGGAGGTGGGCGGCTCGCCGATCGACAAGGCCAAGTTTGCCGGCAACAGCCTGCTGCCCTCCGCGGCGAAGATGCTTGACGTGCGCGATTACACCCAGGAAATCTACAACCTGATGCGCTTTGATACCTCCATCCATTCCATCCCGCCGCTCAAGCTGGAATGGTCGTCGCTGCAGTTTTACGGATACTTGGCGCAGTGTACGCAGACCTTTACCAAATTCAACGAAAAAGGCATGCCGGTGCGGGCGACGATGGAATGCGTGTTCCATCAGGTGACCAACCTGCTGGAAGACGCAAAAATGCACCCGTTTGAATCGCCGGACACCACCAAGTACCGCACGGTCGTGCAGGGGGACTCCCTGTGGGCGATGGCGGTCAAGGAATACGGGCAGCCCGAGCAGTGGCGCACGATCGCGTCGGCCAACGGCCTGGCCAACCCGCGCAGGCTGCGCTCGGGCGAGCGGCTGGTCCTGCCGGCGATCGACTGAGGGACGGAAGGAGGCGGACGGCTTTGGACAAAGCGACCTATACCTACGAGGCGCTTCAGCAGAAATACGTCAATTTCATAACGCCCGCCCTGGAGGTCACCATCGGCAGCACTACCTATTCCAGCCGCGAGATCCCTATCCTCAACCTTGAGGTGGAGCTGAACGCGGACGGAAGCGCGGGCGGCTGCTCTTTCACCGTGGACAGCCAGTACAAGGCCGAAGCGAGCAAGTGGAAGAACGACTTTGACAAGTCGGTCAAGGCCGGAGCCAAACTGGCCGTCAGGGGCGGCTATGTCAAGATGGAGGAGATCTTTTACGGCTATATCGACGAGTATTCCTTTGTGTATAACGGCAACGAAGGGCCGCGCATTGAGATCACCGGCATCGACGGCCTGGGGTACCTGATGAGTATGCGCGAGCCGCTGTACGCGGGCCAGCAGCAGGCCAAAAACCTGGTGGAGGACATTTTGGGCAAAAGCGTGGCCAAGGGCTATGCCAAAAGAGCGACGGTCGGGCTGCTCTCCGGTTTCCAGAAGCTGAAAACGCCCATCATCAAGGAGCAGATCGACGACTGGAGCTTTTTGAACCTGCTGGCACAGCGGTACGGGGCGAGTCTGTTTGCCGTGGACGGGGAACTGATTTTTGACGACGTGGCGTCGGACACCAAGCCGCTGATCAAGCTGGCGGTGGGCGCGGGTCTGCGCAGCTTTACCAAACGCGTTTCGCTGGCGCATCAGGTCGGCAGGGTCGAGGTTTGGGGACGGGACGTCAACCAGAAGCCTATCAAGGGTACGGCGGATACGGTCACGATCGGCGGCGCGGCGGAGCAGTCCGCGGCAAAGCTGGCGCCCGCCCTGCAGTCGGCCGTGCTGCGCGAATACAGCGAATACGCCCGCACCCAGGAGGAGTGCGAGCTGATAGCCCAGAACCGGCTTAACAGCATTGCGATGGGGCTGGTATCGGGCGAGGGGGCGTGCATCGGCATCCCCGAGCTTATCCCAGGCCGGTATATCGAGATCGACGGGCTGGACAGCAGCACGAACGGCGGCTATTTTATCAGCCGCGTCAAGCACCGGTTTGACAGCGAGGGGTATTCCACCACGTTTGAGGTGAAAGGAGCGAAAACCAAATGAGCATAGTGGAACAGTTGGATTCGCTCTTTCGGGAAAGCGGCGCGGGGCTGCGGCGGGAAATGGACCGCCGCGGGCCGACACTCGCCAAGGTGACCAATGTGACCGATCCGGAGAAATTCAACCGTGTTAAATGCCTGCCGGTCGGATCGGAAAACACCGAGGAAACCGACTGGTGCTATGTGACGGCGGCGGCGGGCGGCATGGAGTACGGCTTTTTCTGGTTCCCACGGGTGGACGACCTGGTTCTGCTGGATTATCTGGACGGGGATCCACACCGGCCGGTTGTGATCGGACGGCTGTGGACGACCGAGGTCAAGCCACCGTACACCATCGCGGACGGAAAGGTGCAGGACTACGCGCTGCGTACCCCCTCCGGAATTGAACTGCTGATGCACGATGAGGAGGAAAAGCACAAGGTCACGCTGACCATGCCCTCGGGCGCGACGCTGGTGCTGGACGACGAGGCGCAGAAGGTCGAACTACGGGACAAGGAGAGCCAAAACGCTCTGCTGATGGACCTGAAGGAAGGCGGTATCACCCTACAGGCGGCGAAAAAGATCGAGCTGTCTGCGGGGAAGGCCGCGCTCACGATAGAGGAGGCCGGCAACATCACGGCCAAGGGCGAGAGCAAGGTAGCTGTGCAGGGCGCGAACATCGAGGCCAAGGCCTCTGCCGGGCTGACGCTCGAGGGCGGCTCGCAGGCCGCGGTCAAGTCGAACGGCACGCTTGAGCTGACGGCCAGCGGCAACACGACCGTCAAGGGCCTGATGGTCAATATCAACTGAGAGTGGGCGGGCCCCCCGCACGGCGCGGGCTGCGGAAAGGAGTGGAAGCAAGTGAACGGCAAAGAGTTTTTGGGACGGGGCCTGAAATTCCCCCTGCAGGTGGACCCGCGCACAGGCAAATTCGCTATGGTCGGGCAGGAGGAGGATATTCGCGAGGCCATCGGCATCATCCTGAATACCGTGCAGGGCGAGCGCGTGATGCGGCCCGGCTTTGGTTCCAACGTGATCGAATATACCTTTGCCGCCGCCTCCAGTTCCATGATGCAGAGCATCTCCTATGAGGTGCGCGAGCAGCTTTTGCTGCAGGAGCCCCGCATTGTGGACGTGGAGGTGGCCTGCCGCGAGTTGAACCGGCTGACCGGCGCGATCGTGGTAGAGGTCAGCTATACGGTGCGCAGCACCAACAATCGCTATAACCATGTTTATCCGTTTTATCTGACGGAAGGATCGGAAGGGGGTAATGCGCTGTGAACACCCCCTTGCTGGACCCGCGCACGCTGGACACTCTGCGGCGGCAGGTCCGGTCGCTGGCTGCGGCTTACACGCCGGAGTGGCGCTTTGAGGACGCGCAGGACGACCCGGGCGCGGCGCTGGCCGAGCTGTTCTGCCGCATGTTCGAGCAGACGGTTGACCGTATGAATTCCGTACCGGAAAAGCTGTATACCGAATTCCTCAACCTGATCGGCTTCCGTCCGCCCGCGCCCGCGTCTGCCGCCGGCACGTTGCAGTTCACCGTGCATGAAACGGTGGAGGAGCCGGTGGCCGTGCCGGCGGGTACGCAGGTGTTCACGCCGGACGGACAGGGCGACAATATCGTTTATGAGACCGAGCGTGCCATCGAGGCCACCCCAGCGCGCCTGCTGGATATCTACTATGCGGATGGTGTGGCGGACTGGCTGGAAAAGACCGACCTGACGCGGCCGCAGCGGTTTTTCACCCCTTGTGGAGATAACCTGCAGCGCCACCGCTTCTGGCTCAGCCAGCCGGACATGCTGCGGCTGGACTGCCCGTGTACGGTGGAGCTGGAGCTGCGGCAGAGCGCGCGCTATCTGGAAGAGGAGAGCGCAAAGAAGCTGGCCGCGCTACAGTGGAGCTATATGCACGCGGGTGAAAGCCTGCCGTTCGACACGGTGCGCGCGGAAAACGGCAGGCTGGTGCTGGAAAAGCACAGCAGCCTGTCGATCGACGCGGACGAGGCGGGCAGGCGGTGCATCTGCTGCACCGGCCGGCCGGACGCGGCGTTGACTATCGAGGGCGCCCTCCTGCGTTCCGCACCGCTGGCGCGCTGCCGGGCGGATACGCTGTTTTGCGGCGACCTGCCCATCGCGCTGCCGGAGGGCGGCTATTGCTTCGGCCAGCGGCCCATGCCATACGCGTTGTTCTATATCCGGTCGGACACGGTGCTGACCAAGCGCGGCGCAACGGCCAACCTGCGGCTGGATATCGCGCCGATTGCGGAGGAACCGCCTGAGCAGCCGCCGCACTATAACTTTACGCAGGCGATCATTGATAAAAGGGGCGCGGTCGAGCGCAAGCCGGACAACGCCTATATCTCCGCCGTGGTGTGGGAGTATTACAACGGCGGCGGATGGCGGCGGCTGGAGACCGAGGGCGACAGGAATCCATTTTCCTGCAAGCGGGACGGCGTACTCGAGACCCGCTTCACTGTGCCGGACGACATCGCGCCGTGCGAGGTCAACGCCGAGACGGGCCTGTATATCCGCGCCCGCGTGGCCGAGGTGGAAAACCGCTTTTCCGATTATGCACGCTGGATCGTGCCGTTCGTGCGTGGAGCCGAACTGTCCTGGGCGTACGACGCGCTCGTACCCGCAGAACAGTGCGGTGCGGAGAACAACGGCCGCCGCACGGTAGCCGAGGGCGCGGACCGCATCACCGACCTGCACCTGCCCGCGCTCGAGCCGATGGAGTCGGCGCCGCGCGCCATGTACCTGCGGTTTGACCATTCGCCGCACGCGATGCCGCTTTCCCTGCTGTTCGAGGTCGTCGGCCGCGTGCCGCTGACCGACAAGCTGGTCTGGGAGTGCTGCACGGGCGAGCGGTTCGAGGCGGTCGCGGCCGTTGACCTGACGGGCAACCTGCACCACACCGGACAGGTGATGCTGTACTTGCCTGAGCGCCTGCCGCGCGTTTCCCTGTTCGGGGCGGAGGGCTGCTGGCTGCGCGTCAGCCGCAGCTCGGGCTTCCAGGGGCCGGAGCCGTGCATCGCCGCGGTGCGGCTGAACACGGTCACGGCGCGGCAGCTTCAGCGGGAGCAGGCTCTGTATTTCAACACCGCGCCCTATGACGCGGGCAAGACGATTACGCTCCTGCGCACGCCCGTGGCCACCTGCGAGGTATGGGTGGACGAGGCGGGCGCACTGCCGCTGGCGGATGCGCAGCGCCTCGCTGAGCAACAGCCCGAGGACGTGCGTCTGGAATGGGCGGACAGCGTGCTGACGCACTGCTGGGTGCGGTGGCGGCAGGTGGACGACTTGGCGCTGGCCGCACCGGACGCGCGCGCGTTCGTGCTTGACCCGTATGCGGGGACGGTGTCCTTCGGCGACGGGCGGCGCGGCCGCGTGCCTGCCCCGGGCGACCGCACGGTCTGCGTCCGCTATGTCAGCGGCGGCGGCGCGCGCGGCAATGTACCAGCGGGGCGGGTGAACGCGCTGGTCGGCGCGCTGCCCCGCATCAGCGGTGTAGTCAACATCACGCCGATGGGCGGCGGCACCGACCGCTTCCCACAGGAACGGATCGAGGCGGTCGGCAACAAGCGCCTGCGCCACCGCGGCCGCGCGGCAGGCGCGAGCGATTTTGAAGAGCTGGTACTCGAGGCTTTCCCGCAGGTGCTGCATGTGAAATGCTTTTCCGGACGGGACGAAAAGGGCGCCCGCGCGCCCGGGCATGTGACCGTGGTCGTGACCGGCGTGGACGACGGACCCGCCGCCGATCGGCTGTGCGACCGCATCTATGCCTTCCTTGCGGAGCGGTGCAGTTGTTGCCTGACCGCTGAGGGCAGGCTGCACGTCTGTCCGGCGACCGTGATCACCGTGAGCACGCGCATCGCGGTCGAACTGGAGGAGATAGACTGCGCGGCGGAGATCCAGCGGGAGATCATTCGCCGGATCGAAACGCTGATCGGCGATACCTGGCGGCAGCGCCGGATCGGCAGCCAGATCCGCACGGACGAGCTGTGGCGCGTGGTACGCGATACGCCGGGCGTGCATACGATCGACCGGATA
Organism: Agathobaculum faecis; assembly: GCF_014287995.1. Lineage (NCBI taxonomy): Bacteria > Bacillati > Bacillota > Clostridia > Eubacteriales > Butyricicoccaceae > Agathobaculum > Agathobaculum faecis. The sequence goes on along the minus strand of NZ_JACOPL010000006.1, from coordinate 19,554 downwards.
CTGGCCGAGGGCGCGTTTGACGAGGACGGCCGCGCGCGGCTCGTCCCATTAGAGCATGATGCGGATTTCCCGTATGCAGTAGTGCGCAGCGGTGTACATTATGTACGGGTGCGATAGAAAAACTGACCAGGAAAGGAGGGACGGCCTGTGCTGATCCCGCGCGAGCTGGACGACCAGCGCTTTGAGGCTATCATGCACGAGGCGGTCGGCCGCCTGCCGTGGCTGTGTCCGCAGTGGACCGACCACAATGCGCACGACCCGGGCATCACGCTTTTGGAGCTGATGGCCTGGTATAAGGAGATGCAGCAATACCAGATGGACCAGCTCACGCCCTCCCTGCGGCGGGGGCTGCTGGCGCTGGCCGGGGTGTGCCCCACGCCGCCGCAGCCCGCGGTCTGCGCGCTGGAGGCGGCGGACACGCAGGCGCGGCCCGCGTTCAGCCGCCTGACCAGCCGGCAGGAGGTGTGCTTTGAACTGCTCGAGCCGATTATGGCGCGCCGTACGACGCTCGAGCGCGTGCAGATCGAGCAGGAGGGGCGCGCCACGGACGCGGCTGATCTGCTGTCCGGCAGCATGGAGCTGCGGCCCTTTCTGTTCAGCGGACAGAGCGGCAGCGCGCTGCGGCTGGGCTTTTCCGGCGAGACGGGCGGGACGCTGCGGCTGTGGTTCGACGTAACGCCGCCGCAGGGCGCGGCTCGCAACCCGTTCGACGCGGGGCAGGATCCGCCGCGGGACATCGCGTGGACCTTTGAGGGGGCGGCGCAGGTGCGGCCGCTCTCCGATGAAACCTATGCGTTCAGCCGGAGCGGTTATGTGCGCTTGGCCGCGCCCGTGGACTGGCCCGCGGATGCGGACGGCCTGCGCTGGCTGCGGCTGACGCTCATTCGTGCGGGCTGCGAGGAGCAGCCGCGCCTGTGCGGCGTGTCCGACCGCCGGTATCAGGCGGCGCAGCAGCAGACCCGCGCCCGTAGCCACTGGTTCACCATGGAAGCGGGCGCGGGGCAGCGGGTCACGCTGGAGGACGCGCTCGCGCGCACGGCAGAGCTGGCCGTGTTCCTGCGCACGGCGCAGGGGCTGACCCAGCTCGAACAGTATGAGGAGGAGAATGTGGCGAAGGGACGTACCCTGCTGCTTGATGCTCAGGCCGCAGCCATGGATGGGGCGGACAATGTGTTAGTGGTCTGCCTGGATCCGGTTCGGGTACACGATCTGCTGTTCGATACCGTGGGCCGGCCGGGGGAGGAACTGTACCTGAATCTGGACGGCCAGACCGTGCTGCCGCAGCGCTTCCGCCTGCTGTGCCAGACGCTCGAACCGGACGGTGCGGTCCGTCCTGCGGTGTGGCACTGTGTGGATGACCTGTATGCCTGCGGCCCGCGCGACCGGGCGTTCACCTACGATCCGGTGCGGGAGACGGTTTCTTTCGGCAATGGGCGATACGGCGCGATGGTTGTGCCGGGCAAGGGCTCGGTGCTGGTGATGGATCTGACGGTGTCCCAGTGCGGCATGGGCAATATACCGGCGGACGCGGGCTTGTATTTCGAGGACGGCGGCCAGCCGGCCGGCAACACCGCCGCCTGCGGCGGGCGGGACGCGGAATCCTTGGCCGAGGCGGGGCAGCGGCTGCTGCGGCAGCTTTGCCATACAGGGAAATGCCTGTCTGCCGGCGATTATGAGGAGCAGGCGCGGCGCACACCAGGCCTGCGCGTCGCGGCGGCCAAGGCGCTGCCGGATTATGACCCGCAGGCGCCTGTGGGCGCGCGCGGGCGCGCGATGGTGACGGTGGTCGTGATTCCGGCCTCAGAGGAGAAGCGGCCCGCGCCGGACACGCGTTTTCTGGCGGCGGTGGCCCGTCGGCTGGGGCAGCGCCGGACGATCGGCGTGCGCACACAGGCGATCGGCCCGCGGTATGTGGACGTGGATGTCACGGTACAGTTGCGTACCAACGGCACGCTGGACCGCCGCACGGTGGAGGACGCGCTGGAAGCGCGTCTGTCGGCCGCGCGTGCGGATATCGGCGCACCGGTGCGGTGGAGCGACATGCTGGCACTGGTGCAGAAGCTGTCCGGCGTGCTGGAGGTGCAGAGGCTGGAGCTGCGCGGCGCGGGACCGGACGCGTACCAGACCGCGGCGGGCGATATCCGTGTGCCACCGGACGGGGTTGCCGTGCTGCGGCGCGCGGAGGTGGAGATCGGCCGCATATAGCCGCCGGTCTCCCGTAAAGGAGGGAAAACATGAGCGCCATCAAGGATCTTATGACATTATGCTGCCGCGAGCAGTGGCAGAATGGGCTGTTCCGCCATGTGGCGTGCGAGGGCGACGCGCTGGTGCTGCCACCCCCGCACCACGCGGGTGCGTTCTGCCTGCCGCCCGTGGACAGCGGGGAGAAGGGCTTTGCCTGGAGCCGGCTGATCGTGGACGCCGTGCTGCCGCAGGACTGCGGGCTGCGCATCTATACCCGCTGCGCGGACGCGCCGGACTGGGCCGCGTGGGAGGCGCTGCAGGCCGCCTTTGACGCGCCCGGGGAGGACGATCCCCTGCCGCTGCTGCGGCGCTGCTACGGCGCGCCCGAGCCGCCTGGCACGGACTGCTGGCTTTCCGGCGCCGGCCGCTACCTGTGGGTCGCTTTCGAACTGACGGCGACCGGCGCGTGCGCGCCTTCTGTCACGGCGCTGCACCTGCGCATGGGCGGCGACCATATGATCGACTACCTGCCGTCGATCTATCGGGGGGACGACTTCACCCAGCGTTACCTTTCCATTTATAACAGCATGCTTCAGGATATGGAGGACGCGGTGGAGGCCCTGCCCCGGCAGCTCGACGCGGCGGGCGCTTCGGATGCGATGCTGGGCTGTCTGGCGCAGTGGGTGTGCGTGGAACAGGGGGAAAAGGACGCGCGCGCGCGCATCCGTACCGCGCTGGACGACTTTGAAGCCCTGTACACCGTGGCGGGCGTGCGGCGCAGCGTACACCGCCTGACCGGACGGGAGCCGCTCATCATCGAGCATTTCATGGTGGACCCCAATCGGGCAGAGTGCCGCAACCCCGTGCTGTACCGCAGGCTGTACGGCGACGATCCCTACCGCTTTTTCGTCCTGCTGAACGAGGACGCCTTTGCCAGCCGCGACCGGATGGAATGGTTTTTGGTGCGGATGCAGGGGCTGATCCCAGCGGGAATGTCGCTCGAACTGGTGCTGCTTAAGCAGTGCGTGCAGCTTGACTGGCATACCTACTTGGGCATCAACTCGCGCGTGGGCAGCTATGTCCCTGCGGTGATAGACGAAAACGTCACGATTCATTATGATACAACGATCGGAGGAGCGACAACATGAGCAATGCTGATTTTTTCCCCATGGAACGCAACCGGTATTTTTATGGAAAGCTGTTGACCGTGCGTGATTTTGAGATCGAGCAGCGCTATAACCGCAGCAAAACCCAGCTGTTCAACCGGCTGCGCTTCGGCGCGGGCGTGGTGTGCGGCCTCGGCGTGGCGGCGAGCGACGATACAACCCTGCTGATTGAGAGTGGCATGGCGCTGGACTATCAGGGGCGCATGATCATGCTCGAAGAACCCATGCTGCGCAAGCTGCAGATGATCGAGGGGCAGGAGTCGCTCCTCGGGCAGAGCACAGGATACCTCTGCATGGCCTATGACGAGACCGATATCGAGCCGGTCAACGCGGTGGGTGCAGATACAGGCGAGAGCCGGCAGTTCAATATGACGCGCGAGGGCTGCCGCGTGTACCTGACCGCCCAGTCGCCCGCCTACCAGGAGCTGCTGGAAGCCGCCGGCCGCGAAAATGTGACCGTGCTGTACGCCTCGAACGAATTGACGCTCGTGCTGAGCGTGCCGTCCAACGTGTGCGGCGGGCAGGAGTTCGAGGTACAGATGCTGGTGGTCAAGAACGAAAAAACGCCGCCCGTCCATTTCCGGCTGGACGGCGAGAGCGCGTTCGTCGAAAGCGAGAACGGCCGTGTGTGCATGGAATTCAGCGAAAGTCCGGAGGAAAAGCGCCGCGTATACACGGCAGCTTTCACACTCCGCGCCCGTCAGCTCCGCGATGTGGACAGCAAGCTGTTCCCCTCCGGCGGCGAGCTTGATCTCGAGCTGGGCAGCCACCGGTATAAGAACTACATCGAGGTCGAGGCCGGAGTACATCTGTGCAGTGACCAGGCGGACCTGGACGCGCGCGTGCGCACGGCAGACAATCTGGACCGTCGCCTGCTCGGCCGCGATATCCCGATCTACCTGGCAAAGCTCGAGCTGATCAACTCCGCGGGCGGCGTGTTTCTGAGCGGCGTGACTGATCTGCCGTTCGGGCAGGCGCTCGGCCGTCAGGCAGGGCAGACCGGCGGGGGAGGCGGGCCGCAGGCGGTCACGACCTCGGTGCGCAGCCTGGAATACTGGCAGAAGCCGGATGTGAAGGCGGTCTATCAGGCAGCGACCGGAGCGCTGCATTTTGACTTCGGCATCCCCTCTCCGGAGCAGTATGACTACGCGGTCGCGCACGGCACGGTGGACCTGACCCTACCGGGCGGCATCCGCGTCAACAGCCGCGTGTATTCGGACGAGATCGCGCACGGGCTGGGGCCGGGCGCGGTGGATATTCGCCTGAGCGTGGAATTTGAGGACAAGGCGAGCGGCGATGAAACCGTCCTGCTGTACGGCAGCAGCGAGGTATTCAAGGGTAAGAACGCGCCGGCCGCGCCGCCCTGGGCGGAGGCCGCGGCGCTGGTCTATCCGGAGCGCGGCACCATGCGCATCGGCCTGTGGCTCCACGACAGCGTGGACGGCAACCGCCTGACCGTGCATTACTTCGCACAGAAGCCCGAGCGGGACACCAGCCGTATCCTGGCGCAGCGCAAGGTGAGCATCAGCGTCACGCCGGAGTTCTCGCGCGTGAGCTGCCGCGGCACGCTGCGCTTCGAGGCCGACGTGGTAGGCAGCGAGGATAAAAGCGTGCGCTGGCAGGTGCGCGAGGAGAATGGCGGCGCGATCGACCGCAACGGCATCTATCAGGCGCCCGAACTGGCGGGTACCTATGAGATCATCGCCACCGCGGGCGTGGACGAGAGCGTGACGGCGAGCGCGTTCGTCATCGTGGAATAAAGCAGGATAACGGGAAAGGAGGGCGCGCATGGAAACGGTGATGGTGCGCGGGCGGTATAAGATCGTCCGCGTGTTGGAGGCGGGAGACGATTATGCCTTTGCAGAGGCTGTGGATATCACGGAGCGCGAAACCCCTGTGCGCCTGCTCAATATCTATGAGGGGGCGTGGCTGCCCATCTATGCGCGGCTTTTCTCCGAGATAAAGGACTGCCCGGCCTTTTGCGAGGCTTTTCTGGCGGAGGAGAGCCTGACCGCGGTATTCCGGCCCTGCGGCGGCGTGCCGATCGATCGGGTTTTTTACCGCGGCGCGGATTGGTCTTGGCGCGACCGGCTGGCCTTTGCCGAGCAGCTCCTGCACCAGGCGCTGCTGTTGGCGGACCTGCCGCCAGCGGTCGGCTGTGCGGCGCTGCTGGCGGATAACGTGCGGGTGGACGCGAGGGAAAAACGCATCGCCCTGCGCTTTCGCATACACCCGATGGAGGCGATGAACGCGCGCGAGCTGGCACTGCTGGCCTCCGACCACGCGCGCAAGATACTGGCGCCCCGCTTCCGGCAGGGGGACGCGGAGCGCGCGTTCTGCCGCCGGCTGGAACGGGGGGATTTCCCGTCCATCGTTCCGCTGTACGCAGGCTGGCATCGGGCGGTGGAGGATATTACTGTGGAATACGAGGCGCTCGATCAAAAAAATGCGTTCAAGCGCTGGTTTGCGTTCCTGTGGAAAAACATAAAGAGGGCGTTCAGACGAAACCGGAGGTAAAACTGTGGGTGCGGCACGAAACAAGATATCATTCATCATCATCGGCATATTGGCCGCGTTTGTGCTGGCGCTGTTCTTCCAGCCGCTCGCGGCGGACTGCCTGTCCGTGCTGGTCAACGGCTGGGGGACCGAACGGTATCTGGCTGCGTCGGCCGGGGAAGGATCGGCCGCGGTGGTCAGCCGGACGGACGACGCTTTCCGCCTGACGACCGGCACGCTGGACGGACGGCGGACGGGCGAGCGGACCGTACAGCTGCCGGTTTCAGCGGTGGACTGCACGGTCGCGGGCCTGTATCCGGCGGCGGACGGGGCGGTTTGGCTCGGCGTATATGAGCGGGCGGACAGCGCATCGCAGAACCTGTCCGTTTACCGCATCCCGACGGACGGAGAAGCGGAGCGCCTGCTCGTGTATCCCTGCACGGGCGCGGCGACAGGGCAGGGTACGTTCCTGTCCGGTTTCAGCGAGCAGGACGGCGCGGTGCAGTTTGTGCTGGTGGATGACGGCATGGCGCAGATATACCGCTGCGGCGCGGGAAGTGGCCTGCAGCAAGGCGAGCTTCTGCCCGCCCGCGTCGCGTCCGCGGCCGCGGTGCTGGCGGACGCGACGGCCGCGCTCGGCGGCGCGGGGTGGCTCGAGCTGGACGGGAGGAGCGTGGACTTTTCCCTGGACAACTGCATAGTGGCATATTTGACACAGGTTGGCACGGGTCTTTTTTACATAGACAGCGCCAGCCTAAAGGTGTTTTATTGCGACCTTGCCGGGACGGCGTGCGCGGAGGTGTTCGACCTTGGGCGCAGCGCGACGCTGGACGGGCTGAACAGTCTGTCGTTCGGCGGGGATGGCAGCGTGCTGCTGCTGCGGGACGGGCGCACGCTTGAACGGGTGACCGAGAGCCGCGTGGATTCGCTGAACGGCCTGCTGTACCGCTCGGACGCGGCCAGCATTGCGATACTGGCCGGCCTGCTGCTCGGCTGGCTGCTGGCAACGGCGCTGGTCTGGTACCTGCTGTGCGGCCGGCGGCACAGCTTCCTGCCGTTGGCGGTCGGCGCGGGCGGCGTACTGGCCGTGTGTGCGCTGGCGGCCGGCACGCTGGCCGGCGGCCTGATGGTCGGGCCGATGGTGCGCGGCAATCTGGTGCGAGAGGTGGAAAGCGTGCTGGCAGGCGCCGCGGTGATAGCGGCGGACAGCGGCGCGCCGGACGAAGAACTGCCCGCGCAGATCGAGAACAGCCTGAGCGCCCTGTCCTCGGGCGATTATGCGGCGGTAACGGCCGCGGTATACGAACAGAGCGGGGGCGGCTGGATAGTGTGCGGCGGCGCGCTGCCGGCGGGGAGCAGGGCGGCGCTTTCGCCGGGCTTTTCCGAAGCGCTGGCGCGGCAGGCTGTGTTAAACGGCAGCGCTTTCTCGCAGGAGGGGGAGGCGTTCTGCCTCTGCCTGTATCGGGAGGGGAAAGCGGTTTTCCTGACAGCGGCGGGCGGCGCGCTGGCCGCGCGGCTGGAGGATAACACAGCGCGTGTCATATCCGGCCTGTGGGCGGGTATCGCGCTGCTTTGGGCGGCGGCGGTGATCGTGCTGTTGTTGGTCGGCCGCGGGCTGGGCTGCGTCAGCCGTGCGATGGAGCGGTTGTCCGGCGGGAACACGGCCGCGCGGCTTTCGCTTTCCACCGGAGACGAGCTGGAAGGGCTGGCCGCGTCGTTCAACAGCATGGCGCGCGCCATGCAGCGGCAGGAGGACAACCTTGCGGGGGTGATCCGCGCCTATCTGCGGTTCGTACCCGAGCGCGTGCTCGCCCTGCTGGGCAAGGACTCGGTTTTGGAGGTTGACAAGCGCACGTTCGCATCGCGGCGCATGTCCGCGATGCAGGTATGGTTCGAGTTCCCAGGACGGGTATACGACAACGCCACACGCGCCTTGTTTGAAAGCATCAACGAGGTGATCGAGCGCACGGCCGCAATCGTGGCGCGCAAGGGTGGAACGGTGTTCAACTTCGCCTACAATGGCTATGACGTGGTGCTGGATGGCGGCGAGGCTGACGCGGTCAGCACGGCGGTAGCTGTGCAGCAGGAGGTGCTCTCGCTCAACGAGCAGCGCGCGATCGACGGCCTGCCGACGGTTACGCTGCGTATTGCGCTGGACGTGGGCGAGGTGATGATCGGCGTCGTCGGCGACGAGAACCAGATGGAGCCGGCCACGATCTCCGCCAGCTTTACCACCGCGCGCCACCTGATCGGCTTGGCAGGGCGGCTGGACGCGGGCATCCTGTGTACGGAGAACGTGATCGCCGGTGCGGCGGGCTATGGCAGCCGCTATATGGGCAAGAGCCGCCAGGGGGACGAGCTGCTCCGTGTTTACGAGATATTCGACGGCGACCCGTACGGCGTGCGCCGCGGCAAAGAGACGACCGGCCGGCAGTTTTCGCAGGGTGTGTTCGCGCTGTATAGCCATGATTTTGCCGCCGCCAAGCGCATCTTCCTCGAGCTGGTGCACGACCACCCGGGCGATGGCGGGGCGCGCTATTATCTCTATCTGGCTGACCGGCTGGCCAGCCGGCCGGAGCAGGAGGTCAGCCTGGAATATGGAATATGACGGGAGGGCTGCGCGATGGGCTTGACACAGCTTGACATCATCCGCAAACAGATCGAATCCACGGTCAAAAACCGCGCCGCGGGCGAGACGGCAAAGCTGCGGCGCAAGACCAGCCTGATCGGTGAAATCAGCCGGCTGGCCGGCAGGGCCAACAGCGCGATCGACGGAGCGGGACGCGATGCCGCGCGCCGTCGCGCGGGCAGGCAGCCGGAGGAGCTGGAGGACGACGCGGCATGGGACGCGCCGGACGAGGGCGCGCGGCCGTACATCTGCGCGGACGGCTATGTCCGCCGCTCGCCGGAGCAGACGCTTTACACCCCGCCGGATTACCGGCGCAGGCTGCTGTTGCGGGCGGCAGGGCTTGCGGCGGCGGTGGTACTGGCGCTGGCCGCGTTGTGGCTGCTGGTCCATTATTCCGTTTTGAGCATCTGAGAGAGTATGACGTGTAACAGGGGTACACGCCTGAGGAGGAACACATTTTGCTGAGCCATTTGCTGACACAACTGCTGCGGTCTTTCGGGATATTTTTCCGTACGATCCGTGCGTTTTTCACCCGCCGTCTGGTGGGGCTGTGGGCGCGTCTCAAACGGCTCACCAATTTTTCGCGGCAGGCGACCAAGGTGGCGGCGGACTCGCTGCAGTCCGCCGCTGCGATCGCCAAAAAGCCGACCTCGCGCGGCGATTATGTGGAGACCGGACGGCTGTTCATTTCCAAAAAGTTTTTGCTCACGCTGGCGGTCGGCGTGATCGTGCTGGCGCTGCTGGCGTATTTCGTGGCGTGGCCGTTCCTCCTGAGCCATTTCTTTACCGCGCATTTTTATGTGGGGGACAACCGCATCGAAAACTGGACCGGCCGTGTGGTCGTCTATTCGGATGCGGAGAAAACCCTCCCCCTGTATGAGGGACGGCTGGAGGACGGCCTGCTGCAGGGCCAGGGCAGGGAATACGACGAGGCGGGGCTGCTCCTTTACGAGGGCGCGTTCGCGGACGGCCGCCGCGAGGGCAAAGGCACGGCCTATGAGGCGGGGCTCCTGCTGTACGAGGGCGAGTTTGCGGACGGCCTGTATGAGGGAGAAGGGACGCTGTATCAGGACGGCGTGCTGCTGTACGAGGGAGGCTTTGCCGGCGGCGTACAGTCCGGCGAGGGTATGGCGTATTACGCAAACAGCGGCGTGCAGTACAAAGGTGCGTTCGCGGACGGCCTGTATGAGGGCCAGGGGACGGCATACGACGAGCAGGGCGTCAAGCTATACGAGGGCGGCTTCGCGCAGGGACTGTATAGCGGCGAGGGCAGCCTGTATCCGGCGGAAAACGAGCGGATCGACGCGGTATTTGCGGACGGCGCGCCCGACGGCTCAATCCAATGGTACAAGGCGGGACGGCTGTATTACGACGGCGAGGCGGACGGCACGGTCCCCATGGGCTTCGGCACCCTGTACACCCAGAGCGGCAAGACCGCCTATGTCGGCCGGATGGCGAACGGCACCGTGGACGGCGCCTGGCTGGTGACGCTGACCGCGGAGGAGTTCCGCGAGGCGCTCGGCGAGAGCGGCACGGCCGACTACGACAAGGTAAGCGGCGGCTTTGTCATCAGCTCGCCCGCCATCGGCCTGTCCGCGCTGTGCAGCTACCAGACCGCGGACAGCGAGCCGGCGGTGCATACGGTCTACCTGTCCGCGCCGCGCGAATCCCGCTTTGCTCTGCTGCCGGGGCAGGCGAACGTGACGCTGGATGGATGGCCGGCTCCCGCGGTAAGCACGCGGCAGTACAGCAAGACCGACGGCGTGAACCTGTCCACAGGCTCGTATGCCAGCGAGGTCTATGCGCTGGACGGCTGCAACGCCGAGGTGCTGCGCAAAAACGACCAGGCCGTGCTGGTGCGCTGGGCGCTGGCCACCGCCCTGCCAGCCGCGTCGGATGCGGACGCTGCGGCGGAAGCGGAGGCCGCGGCCAAGGAGCAGGCACAACTCGAGGCGTTCCTGGCGTCGCTCGACCGGATGAACGGCACCGGCGCGGTGCAGCAGAACGCGGAAAACCCGTATTACGGCCAGGCGGACGTGAGCGGCGCGTTTTCCGGCTGCGCGACCGCGTCGGACGCGGCGCGCGCGGTCGAGGCGATGTTGGACTATTGGGAGAACGCGGAGCAGCGCGCCGCGCTCGAGGGCAGTCTGACGCGCACGCAGGAGCTGCTGCGCGACGCGCAGAACGCGCAGGCGAGCGGCACGGGTAGTGCGGACGCGGTATCCGCGCTGCAGAGCCGCCAGACTGAGCTAAACGGTCAGATCAGCGTCTGCACCACCGAAATGGCCAAGGCTGCGATGGAGGCGGCCGCTGCGGGCGGCGGCGATCCCGCGCTGTACGACCTGAGCGGGCTGTCTGTGCTGTTCGACCCGACGACGCTACAGGTCAACGATCTGGCGCTGGTGGCCGCCGCTTATGCGCAGGCCGGCGGCGATGCGGACAGTGCTGACAGCGCGGCGGACGACGCGCGCACGCTGGCGCTTAAAACGGCGCTGGCCGATCTTACGGCGGCATATAGCGGTGTAAACAGCGCGCGGTCCACCTATGAGCAGGCCGCGTCCGCGGCGTCGGACGCGGCGGGCGCCTATGCGATGGGTACGGGCAGCAAGGCGGGATGGTACGAAGCGCTCTCCGCGCGCGCGGACAGCCAGACCGCGCTCTATCAGGCGGTCGGCGTGTTCACCCGGCAGGCCAATACGCTCAACGAGCTGACCGGCGGCTGGGTATCGCGCACGCAGGACTGGCTGGCGGAGGCGCTGCTTCCGCTGTACGATACATCCGCACAATAACGGAAAGGAAGTGAACGGGCTTGGCTGATTATACTGCCATCGTCGAGGCGGGCAACGCAGTGGTGGAGCTGCTGCGCGACAGCCTGACCCCCGAGCCGCTGGGCAACCGCGAGCTAATCGCGCTGTGCTCTCCACATGAGAGCGAGAACAACCAGCTAACGCTGTACCTGTATCATATCGAGGAAGAAAATCAGAACATGACGAGCGGCTATTACCAGATGGACCAGAACACCCAGCGCCGCACGGCGGCGCAGTATACCCTGCGCTATCTGGCGACCGCCCATTCCAAAGCGCCGGCGCAGCTCCGGCAGGCCGACCAGCACCGCATTATCGGTGCGGCGATCCAGACCCTGCGGGACAATCCGGTCGTGCCGCAGCGGTACCTGGCCGGCTCGCTCGCGGAGGAGCGCGCGCAGCTCCATCTGGCGGTGGAGAAGGTGCCGCTCGAACAGCTGCTCAAGATTTGGAACAACACCTCCAAGGAATACAAGCTGTCTTTCGTACTCATGGTCACCGGCGTGACGATCGCCTCCCGTCGGCAGCGCCGCATCGCGCGCGTCACCGATTTCAAGGTCGCGATCGATCCGGAGGCGCACGAGGGCCAAGTGCAGCGCCGCGTGAGCGCGGTGCTGCGGCTGCGGGACGGATTTTTGGGTACGCCGGTCGAAAACAGCGGCGCGCTGTTCCGCGTGGATGGCGCGCCCAGCCAGCCGCAGGCAAAGCAGGGCGGTTATCGGGTCTGGACCGATCTGCCGGCCGGTCGGCATACCCTGTCGGTCAGCCTGCGCGGCTTCCAGACCGAGGAGCTGGTCATGGAGATCCAGCCCGATGCGGTGTGGGAGGGCAGCGCCGACCTCAAGCCAGGGCTGGGCTATCCCTTTGGCAAGGACGCGGCCACGGTGCGCCTGACTGTCACGCGCGGCGGGAAGCCGCTGGCGGACCAGCCGGTCTGGCTGGCGGCGGCCGAGTCCGCGCCGCTCAAGCTGGCGCAGGATAAGGCGGAGCAGGGCGCGCAGACGCTGCGCCTGTTCTGCCGGGGCGGGGCGGACACGCTGCCCGTGCCGGGCGTATTCCTGCTTGAGGAGAAAGAGGCGCCCGAGCTGGTTCACCTGCAGGCGGTCGAGGGAGAGGAAGGCCGTCTGGCCGCGCCGTTGGCGCACGCGCACACGCGCGGCAGGGCGCTCCTGCCCGCGCAGCAGTATCGCACGGACGGGCAGGGCCGCCTCAGCATGATGCTGCGCGAGGCGGCACGGCTGGCCGTGTTCTGCGGCGGCAGCATACAGTACGCTGAGCCCGTCACGGACGGGGAGCAGGCAGTCATCCTGCGGTTTGAATAAGGAGAAAAAGCATGGCAAATCCAGTCGTCAATACAGCGGTATGCACCTGTTCGTTCGGCACCGTGCCGATGGTGCTGCCGGTCGTTTCTCAGCAGACGGTCATGATGGGCAGCATGCCCGCGGCGACCATTATGGACAACAAATGCACGACCTTCGGTATGTGTTCCTGCCCGGCCAATCCGGCGGTCGCGGCGGCGACCGCCGCTGCGCTGGGTGTGCTGACGCCCAGCGCCTGCATACCGGTAACCGTCGCGCCGTGGACGCCCGGCGCGCCGACCGTCGCGGTCTGCGGTAAAACACTGCTCAATAACGCGAGCAAGCTGATGTGCCAGTACGGCGGCGTGATTCAGGTGACGATGACGCCAGCGGTGACGGTCAAAACACCGTAAAAGGAGGAGACGCGATGCGGGCGGAGGAAATCCGGCCGGTCGACCTGACGACCGGCGCGGGGTATGACAGCCAATGGGCGCTGATGCGCGACCTGTTCGTGTGGCTCGACCTGCGGCTGTACTATTTTTACGCGCACCATCAATGGCTCGGCCCAGCGAGCGAGATGAAAAACATGCTCGGGCTGGTGGTGACGCGCGAGGAGTTCGAGCACCAGCTCGCCCGATCCGCCCAGATGGGGCTGGAGGAGGAACTGGAGCCGGAGGAGAGCGCTCAGATTGGGGAGGCGCAGGCGGCGATCGCCCTGCGGCTGGGGCGCAAGGGCGGAGCGGATATCCCGCTGCTGCGTCTGTTCGAGCGCTGCGGTCTGGATGCGTTCGAGCAGAACTGCGTGATATTGGCGTACGCGGCTGTGCTCGACCGCAAATATGAAAAGCTGCTCGCCTACTTGCAAGACGATATGACCCGCAAAAGCCCGGGTGTCGCGCTGGCGGTGCAGCTTTTCCTGCCTAAGGGCGGCGATATGGAGCAGTATCTGGCGCGATTCGCCTGGCAGGGGCGGTTTTCCCGCCTGTTCGAGCCGGACGCGCTGGCGCGGGGCGAGCTTGTGCTGCAGCCGCTGACGCTGGAATACCTTTCCGGTGGGACGATCGCGGGCCGGCAGGGATTGACGGTGTTCGACGGGGCGGCGGGCCGCCCAGACGGCCCGCTCATCGTGCAGGGGGAGGTTGCGCGGCGGCTGGACCGCATGATGGAGGAGCGCCTGCCCTGCGTACTCTGCCTGTCCGGCGGGGCGGGCAGCGGTAAGCTGTTCCAGATCAAGCACCTGCTGGCGCGGCACCGGCAGCGCGGCGTGTTCGCCGATCTGGAAGGGGAGGACTGGCGCGCGCGCGCCGGGGAGGCCGCGCTCGCGGCCTGCCTGCTGGACGCCTATCTGTGCTTTTACCATCTGGATCGGGAAAACGAGGCAGGCGACCGGATCGCCGCACCGCAGCAGTTAGTGGACGCGCTCTGCGCTATGGAAACCGGCAGGGAACGCCTGTTCCTGCTGTCGCGCCTGCCGGTGCGGGCGCGGGTGCAGCGGCTGACCGTCGATCTGGAACTGCCGCCGCTGACCGAGAGCGAGCGGCTCGAACTGTTCCGCACCCACCTGCGGGACAGCCGCCTGGCGCCCGACGTGACCGCCGAGGAGCTGGCGGCCAAGTTCCATTTCTCCCCACAGCAGATCCGACAGGCCTGCCGCCAGGCGGCGGGAATGGCGGCGCTGGACGGGCAGGAACTGCTGGACGGCGCGCGGCTGCATGCCGCCTGCTACCGGCAGGTGGTGCATAAGCTGGGCGATCTGGCGCACCGCGTGCCGGCGGCGTATACCTGGGACGACGTGGTGCTGCCCTCCGCGCAGAAGCGGCTGATACAGCAGGCCTGCGGGCATATCCGCTACCGCTACCGCGTGTATCATCAGTGGGGTTTTGAAAAAAAGGTCGCCTATGGCCGCGGACTGTCCATCCTGTTTGCGGGCGCGCCCGGCACGGGCAAGACCATGTGCGCGCAGATCATCGCGCGCCAGCTCAACATGGAGATGTACAAGATCAACATTTCGCAGATCGTCAGCAAATACATCGGCGAGACCGAGAAAAACCTGCAGGCGGTGTTCGCCGAGGCGAAGAACTCCAACTGCATCCTGTTTTTTGACGAATGCGACGCGCTGTTCGGCAAGCGCAGTGAGGTGAAGGACTCGCACGACCGCAACGCCAACGTCGAGGTTGCGTACCTGCTGCAGCAGATCGAGGAGTACGACGGGGTGTGCATCCTGGCGACCAACCTGATCGGCAACATCGACGAGGCGTTCATGCGCCGCATCACCTATGTGGTGAATTTCCCCTTTCCGGACCGCCGTATGCGCGAGGATATCTACCGGCGCATGATGCCCTCCGCCACCCCGCTGGCCGGGGATATCGACTGGGGCTTTCTGGCGGAGAAGTTCGAGCTGTCCGGCGGGCATATCAAGAATATCGTGCTGTCGGCCGCGTTCATGGCGGCGGGCGAGGACAGACCGATCGGCATGCGGCACCTGCTGCGCGCCGCGGTGGGCGAAATGAAGAAAAACGACATCGTCGTCGTGCGGGAGGAGCTGCGCGAGTATGCCGACCTGCTGACAGACGAGGGGGAACAGGCCCCGTAACGGAGAGGATGCAAGATGAACAAGCAACAACGCAACATACTGGCTGGCGTGCTGGCAGCGACCACCGTGGATATCCTGCTGCTGGCGGCGGTGCGGCCGTCTGCAGGGTTGGTCGCGGCCTGTGTCGGAATGGCGGCTGTGGGCGCTGTGCTGGCGGCGTGGGCTCTGCGTCTGCTGCGGGACGGGGCGGACGACGGTTTGGACGACCTGCGCGAAGCGGTCGAACGATGCGCCGCGGACGAGGAGGACGCGCTCCCGCCCGATCTGACCGGACGCGGCGGTGCAGTCGGCGCGCTGGCGCAGGCTGTGCAGCGACTGGCCGAGCGGGAGGATGACCGGCTGGAACAGGCCTGCCGCTCGGCCGCACAGGAGGCTGAGGAGCGCGCGCGCCGCAGCATGGCGGAGGAGATCTGCGCGTCCGCCCTGCCGCAGGTGCTGCCCGATATCCCCAGCCGCGCGCACTTTGAGGTGAGCGGCCTGATCGAGCAGGGCATGGGGCGGGACTGCCGCTTTTACGACTATTTCTTTATCGATCCCGGCCTGCTGTGCATCGTGCTGGGGCAGACGCCGGGCGGCGGCGTGGCGGAAGCGCTGTTCATGGTCATCGCACAGACGACCATCCGCAGCCGCCTGCGGCAGGGGCGCTCGCTGGAGGAAACGATGGCGGACGTGAACACCCAGCTGTACGACCTGGGCAGCCAGTTCAGCCTGAACGCGCTGGTGGCCACGCTCAGCACGGCGGACGGGCGCTTTACCTATGTCAACGCGGGGCAGCAACAGCCGCTGTTCATGCGCAACGAGGACCGCTATGAGTGGCTGGAGGCGCCGGTCTATGCGCCGCTGGGCATGAACGAGAACGTGTCTTACCGCTCGCAGGAGCTGCGCTTCAAGCAGGGGGACCGCATCTTCCTGAACACAGCGGGGCTGACCGACCTGCCTGACCGGACGGGCGAGGCCTATGGCGGGCAGCGCCTGCGCGCCGACCTCAATACCAGCCGCAGCAAAAATCTGGACAGCGGCGAACTGCTGCGCTTTGTGGCCGATCACGCGCTGGCGCACTGTAGCAGCGGACGGGACAACGGCGGCTTTGCCCTGCTTACCCTGCTGTTCTGCAAGGGCGATAAGGAGCTGGCGCACTGCGACGTACCCGCACGGCCGGAGTGTGCAGGCGAGGTGACCGCGTTCCTCAAAAAGCAGTTCGAAGATAACGGCATCGACAAGCGGCACTATGCGCGCGAAGCGGTCGTGGTGGACGAGGTGTTTGCGCTCTGCTGCCGCAGGGCGGAGCCGGACAGTCATGTGATGGTGGAGTGCGGCGTAGCGCCGGATGCGCAGATGGTCAATATTCGTGTAACGGCGGTGCTGGACGGCGTGGATCCGATGGAGTCCGCGGACGCGGAGCCGGCGGGAAACGCGGTCAGCTTCATCCGAGACAATGCGGATTACATCACCTTCAAACCGGGGAAGGAGCGGGACACGATCACCATTGTGTGCTTCCTGAGCTGAACCGATATGGCGTGCGGGGCCTTGCGGCTTGAAGCCTTCCTATGGTGTGAAAGCACCGCCCGACAAAGGAGTCGGACGGTGCTTTTGCATGTGAGATAACAGGCGGGAGGGACAACGGCGGCAACGCGCCGGTACTGATCGCGTCCGCGCCCCGCAGATTGATGACTTTCTGAGCCGTAACGCCGTATCCGGCGCCGATATGCCGTCCATGCGGGCGGCCCCGCTTGAAATTTGCCGGACGGTAATGGTATAACAAAAATAACTTTACAGCGATAAATTTTTCAACATCCGGTGCAGCACGCCTCGCGTCCCCAGCAGAGCGGCGGCTGTAAGGCTCCATCCTGTGCTGGATGTCTGGAACAGGAGGAAACGCTACATGGAACGTATTAATCAGCTGTCTGCGTGTGCATCTGATATGAATACCATTCTGATTATTGACGATGACGAAATCAACTGAGGGATACTGCAGCATTTATTCTCACAATAGTATGCCAGCGAGGAGGCGGACAACGGCCGCTCCGGACTGCAGGCCATCTTGCGGGGGCGTGGCCATTCGTGCGCGGTGCTGCTGCATGTGTTCAGGCCGGATAACAACGGCCTGGAAGCCCTGCGGGGGCTGAAAGAGGAGGATTGGCCCTGCTGGAAACGCTTCCTGTGTTCCTCATTACAGCCGAGCCGGACGCCTCCATGAAAGCCGCCTACGAGATGGGGGCATGGATATCATCAGCAAGCCAGTGGTCCCCTATATGGTGCTGTGTCGGGTGAACTCGGTGGTAAAACTGTTCCAGGCAAGACGGCGGCTGCAAAGCTGTGTGAATGAT
The DNA here is from genome assembly GCF_014287995.1 of Agathobaculum faecis. Taxonomy (NCBI): domain Bacteria; kingdom Bacillati; phylum Bacillota; class Clostridia; order Eubacteriales; family Butyricicoccaceae; genus Agathobaculum; species Agathobaculum faecis. Next base: position 2,057 of record NZ_JACOPL010000006.1, on the reverse strand, counting down.
AGCTTTCGGGAACCGCGTATTCGATATCCATGACGCTTTCGTTGGTCAGGCACACATCCATGGCCAGCACGTCCCCCACCCTTCCAGATTGCGGGAGATGGTGAAATCGCATCTATGTATATGTCGCTGAATACGATCCCGGCGGCGGACAGAGTACTGCGGTACTAGTCGGCGGAGCCGTAATCATACGCCGCATCCCTCCACAGGGGGCGCAATAATCTTTCCGCCGATCACGGCGTAAGGGTCCACAATATAGCTTCCGAACAGTTCTTCCAGTTTGCCGCTGTAGCTCCGCAGCCATGCTGGCAGTGCGTCGCTCCCTGCGTCCTCCCGACACAGTTCGTCCATATATTTGCTCGCCATATCCAGCGCCTTGAGGTAATCATCCAGCCGCTGTTGCTTGGATACTGCGTGAAACAAAGCGTTTCTCCGCTGCTTGCTTTGTATTTTATGACAGCGTAAAGGGGACTTTGCAATATTGCCGCCGCATTTCGTTGTATGGTACGGCGGTCGCCCGCGGAGGCGCGGTAGCATGCGGCTGCTTTTCCATCGCTCCCAGTGCTTTTTGCAGCGCGTTCACCGCGCCGCTGAGGCAATAGTGTCGGTAGCGGGAGGGTGGAATGGACTGCTCTATTCCCGCGATATAGGAAACGCTCCCCGCCATATCGCCCTGGCTGCACAGGCCGCTCAAGACGTTGACATGGTGGCGTAAATCGTGAAGCCGGATGCGGTTTCCCTGCGGCTGGGTCGTAAGTTCGGCGTAATACCGTTCGGACATGGCCAGTTGGACCTCATGTTCCTTGGCGTGGTCCGCAGAGGCCTTTACCCGACTCAGGCAAATCACCAGCATGAACAGCACCGCGCCGCTGACTGCGCATACGTGCAGCAGATTGATATGCTCGCCCCTGCGGTAGAAGATTAGCTCGGGATAGGTGGTCATGGCGAGGATCATCAGCTCCAGCATGAACACCGTCATGGCCAGCGGTGTCCAAGGTACCCTTTCGGCGCGCCACAGGTGCTGGAAGCGGGGAGTCCGGAAGCGCACCGCAAAGACTGTCCCCAGTATGATGCCCAGGTTGCGCACGCAAAGCATGCCGGGATTCGCGGTGTCAAAGGGGAAAACCAGGACCCGATCACATAGCCTGCGGTAGAACTCAGGATGGAAACCGCGTCGCAGGAAAAAGATGCACCAGAACTGTCCGGCCGGCCGCTGGGCAACAAAAAGCCCTGCAGCGATCTGGGGGGAACCAGTAGGCGGTGCCGAATATGGAGATGGCGGTATCCGGATCGAAAAGAGCCGCCAGCACACTGTAGCAGCCCGACAGAGCCAGCACTACGGCGTTAAAGAAGTCGAAATCGATATTTTGTTTTTCTATGTAAAATCATACAAATTATAGCGTTTTTCGCCCGTCCCACAATAGGCAGGGAAAGTTAGACGGGAAACGGGCGCGTTCCGTTGTGCGCGGTGGAGAGGATTAGACGAAATATTGATTTTGCAAAGATGCGAGGGACGTATGGGGGCAGCCGGCAGCCGCAGGGATTTTCGCCCAGCGGAAGGAGCATGCCTTTTTCCGCGCTTTGCCAGATATAATTGATCAGCATGCTGAGGAAGATCAAAATACCTATGTAGCCGTATATGGGAAAAATTGATAATAGGTTTTTTCCCGATTTCAGTATAAAGCTCGTAAGCGGCTTATCTGTAATTATGGGAAAGCTGAATTTCAAAAACAACCGAGCCTTAACTGAGAATCAATAAAACAGTTGAGAGGAGGGTAACTAACGGTCGGAAAAGTATGATAGCATGTGGGTTGCAGGTCGGCAGTAGACATAATAACTAAAAAGGGACGTTCTGCAGAACGTCCCTTTTTGCTGTTATCCACGGAGGGATATGAGGAGTATACCACCGTGTCGGCCAAGGCCAGTTACAGCGGCATATTGAGAAAAAAGAAGAAAAGAGAAAGGGTCAATCAATAAAGAGGCCGCGTCTGGGGAGCTCATGCACGCTCTTCCAGCCGTCGCTGAGGGGCTCGCGGAGGCAGGGCTCGATCTCCTCGTAA
>NZ_JACOPL010000005.1:0-218052 GCF_014287995.1 Agathobaculum faecis | reverse complement strand
TTCGAGCCGTTCTTTCTCTTTTCCGAACTTTTCCGGCCGCCGCCCCTTCCGAAGCAGCTTATTCAGTATATCAAACCCAAAGCTGTTTGTCAAGAACTTTTTTCTTCTTTTTTCAGCTTTTTCCGCCGCGCACTTCCGCAGCTCGTTTACTATACTATATCCCCCTCCACTTTGTCAAGTCCTCCCTCCCCCTTTCTTTCTATAACTACCTTCGTTATGGCCACATCAAAAGCCTTTCCCCATTTTCATATTTTATGCAAAAACCGCCTGTTTGTAGGACAAACAGGCGGTTTTTTATAAACGAAAGCTTATTTCATCAATTCGGCCAGCAGCATTACCTTATCGACATTTCCCTCTACCTTGATTTTGCCTTCCGCAATGGCAACCTGCGGAATCAGCTTCCCGTTAAGGATTTTCTCCAGATTGGTCAGCGTTCCAGATACGCTAGCGTCACGGTCGATATACTCATACGGCATTACCGAGAGCACGCCATTGAGAATCTCGATGTAGAATACACCGGTGACCTTGCCGGTAAGATTAAACTGCACGGCTACCTTGCCCTGCGTCCCAGCAATATCCGCTTTGCTGAGTTTGTTGTAGATTTTGCCAATCAACTGATCAACGGTCATTGGAATCGCCCCCTGGTCGTATTTATAATTTTATTATACGTTTTTTCAGGAAAAATGCAAGTCCATTTTACCTCTTTATTACAGATAATTCCAACGGCTTACGTTTTTCGGACAAACTGCGTGCGGCAGTGCGGGCAGGTGATGCTGATCTTCCCTTTTCCGCGCGGAACACGGAGCCTTTGCTTGCACTGGGGGCATTTGAAATAGCGGTGCATTTTTCTGTCCGCGAAGCGCATGCGCGCATTGCGGAGCTTGACCGAAACGGGTCCCCACCACCGCAAAAACTTTTGATTCTCCGCATACCGAGCCTGGATGTTGCGCGAAAAGATACGGAAATAGCACAGGATCAGCAGCGCGAGGATGAACACACCCATCCAGTTCCAGCCAGTGATCCATTCAATCAGAATCAGCGCCACGCCCAGCAAAAGCAGCGCATTGTTAAGCTGATCGCTTCCATAGCGCCCAGCCATAAAACGGCGGAAGAAATTCATTGTTCCGAGCCTTCCTTTCCAATATATCCATAAATATGTTCAAGGACCTCGTCTCTGCCTATCCCTTTCTCCGCTGAAAACGGAATGACCGGCACCTCCGCCGGAAGCAGGAGCGTCTGCCTGATCTCGGCCAGATTTCCCTCCAACTGGCTTTTTTTGATCTTGTCCAGCTTATTGGCCACAACGATCCACGGCTTATCCGAGGCGCGGAACCAGTCCGCCATGGTCACATCATCCCGCGTCGGCTTATGCCGGATATCGACAATCTGTATCCCGACCGTGAGCAGCCCTAACGCAAAATAGGTTTCCATCAGCGCCCCCCACCGCTGCTGCTCCGCTTTGGATACCCGCGCGTAGCCGTATCCGGGTAGATCGACCAGATACATCTTCCTGTCGATCACGAAATAGTTGATATGCACGGTCTTGCCCGGCTGCGCGCTGACGCGCGCAAAGTTTTTGCGGCCCAGCAGTTTGTTGATAACCGAGCTTTTTCCTACGTTGGACTTGCCGGCAAACACCACCTGAGGCAGTCTGTCCGATGGGAAATCACTTTCTTTCACCGCAGAGCGGAGAAATTCCGCATTGTGCAGATTGAGCATACTTCCCCGCCTCCATTACTGTACGACCGGAGCCGCTGGCGCATCCGTACGCCTTGCGACCGGCCCGCGCGCCGATTTCTTCCTTTTTTCCGGCCGCTTCGAAAAATCGATCGCCGTTTCCATCACGGTATCCATATGCGCGGCGGGAACGAACCGCAGCGTCTCGCGCACCACCGGCTCGATATCCTGCAGGTCGGGCTCGTTCTCCTTGGGGATGACTATCGTCTTAATGCCCGCGCGGTACGCCGCCATAGTCTTTTCCCGCAAGCCACCGATCGGCAGCACACGGCCGCGCAGTGTTACCTCGCCCGTCATGGCGACATCATGCCGCACCGGCGCTTCGGTCAGCGCGGAAACCAGCGCGGTCGTGATCGTCACGCCTGCGGAAGGCCCGTCCTTCGGGACGGCGGCCTCTGGAAAATGGATATGCAGGTCGTTATCCTTGTAGAACATCGGGTCGATATCCAACGTCTGCGCGCGCGAACGAACAAATGTGACCGCCGCTTTTGCGCTCTCCTGCATGACTGTACCCAAGTTGCCCGTGACCTCAATCTTGCCCGTACCCGGCACGACTGCCACTTCCACCTCGAGCATCTCGCCGCCGACACTTGTCCACGCCAGCCCGTTGACGATACCGACTTCATCCTTTTTGCTCACCACGTCTTCCTTGTAGGGCGGCACGCCGAGCAGGCTCTCCATATTTTTACTCGATACAATCAGCCGCTTCCCACCTTCCGCAACATGCTTGGCCGCTTTACGGCACAGCTTGGCGAGCAACTGCTCCAGCCGCCGCACGCCGGCTTCCCGCGTATATCCGGCAATCACCGTTCCCAGCATCTTTTCGCTCAGCGTAAGCTGGGACTTCTGCAGGCCATGCTTTTTCATCTGCTTGGGCAGCAGGTGATGCAGCGCGATCTGGCGTTTTTCCTCCTCCGTATAGGAGGACAGCTCGATGACCTCCATGCGGTCAAGCAGCGGGCGCGGTACAGTGGACAGGTCGTTTGCCGTTGTCAGGAACAGTACGTCGGACAGGTCGAACGGCAGTTCAATGTAATGATCGCGGAACGCAACATTCTGCTCGGTGTCCAGCACCTCCAGCATGGCCGATGCCGGATCGCCCCGAAAGTCGCTGCCCATCTTGTCAATCTCGTCGAGCAGGATAAGCGGGTTGGCGGTCCCCGCGCGGCGCAGCGCGTCGATGATGCGGCCGGGCATCGCGCCGATGTAGGTCTTGCGGTGGCCGCGGATATCCGCCTCGTCCCGCACGCCGCCCAGGCTCATGCGCGCGTAATTGCGCCCCATCGCTTCCGCGACCGATTTGGCGATTGAGGTCTTGCCCACACCCGGCGGTCCGACCAGGCACAGCACCTGCCCTTTCAGCTCAGGCGCAAGCGCTTTGACCGCCAGGAACTCCATGATACGCTCCTTGACCTTTTTCAAACCATAGTGGTCCCGATCAAGGATATCTTGCGCAGCCCGCAGATCGTGCCGCTCCTCGCTTTTGCCGTTCCACGGCAGCTCCAGCACGGTATCCAGATAGGTGCGAACCACGCCCTGCTCCGCGTTCGAGCCACCCAGCTTTGCAAAGCGGTCGACCTCCTTCATCAGCTTTTCCTCGCATTCCTGCGGCAGGTGCAGGGCAAGCACACGCTTACGGTATTCCTCCGCTTCCGCAGCGGCGTCCTGTTCGCCCAACTCCCCCTGGATGACCTTGATTTGCTCCCGCAGATAGTATTCCCGCTGGTTCTTGTCGATCTGCGTTTTCAGTTCGTCCTGTATCTCGTTTTCGATCTTGAGGATTTCAGTCTCCTCGCCCAGCAGGCGAATCACCATGGCCAGGCGCCGCGTCACATTCAGCTCATCCAGGATCTCCTGCTTGGCGGACACGTCGACTGCGAGGTTCTGCGCGATATAATCCGCCAGCCAGCCCGGCGCGCCGCCTGCGGCGACCGTCATCTCCACATCGGACGAAATGCGCGCCGCGTGCTGCGCATACTCGGCGAAGCGCTCCTGCGCCGTGCGGACGAGCGCTTGGGCACGCCGCTCGGTGACGCCCTCGAAATAATCCTCCAGTTCCTCTACTTCGGCGTAAATGCAGCCGTCGTCGCGCGTCGGATTGACGAACTGGTGCGCCAGCGCGCGGCTGCGCCCTTCGACCAGAACGCGGATATTGTCGCCCGGCAGACGCAGAATCTGCTTGATCATGCACACCGTCCCCATCTGGTACAGGTCGCCCGGCGACGGGGTATCGGTTTTCAGCTCGCGCTGGGCGGTCAGGAAAATCATCTGCCCGTTCTTCATCCCCGCCTCCAGCGCGCGAATCGACATCATTCTGCCCACGTCAAAATGAATAATCATTTGAGGAAACGCTGTCAGACCGCGCAGCGGCAGCACTGGCAGCCGCGTCAGCGTTGTCCCGATTGTTTCTATCATAGTTCCTCTCCTTGCGGAAAATAGTTGAATAAAGTCAGTATAGTATATTTTTTGTCGCTTGTAAAGCGCCGCATACTGTCAAAAAAGCAAAAAAGCGGGCGAAACGAACGTCCCGCCCACATTTTTCATCGTTTTATGCGCTTATATTCGGCATGGCCAGTTTTTCGACATCGGCGTCCTTTTTCCCTGCGGGCGGCAGCGCAAGCCGCGCGCCGTATCCCAGGAGCGGCTCGCTTTTGCCCTCTACCACATCGCGGGTGATTGTGACGCGGTTGACCGTCTCATCGGACGGTATACGGAACATGATATCGGTCATCACGCTTTCCAGCACGCCACGCAGCCCGCGCGCGCCGGTCTTGCGCTGCAGCGCGATCTCCGCCACCTTGGCGAGCGCCTCCGGCTCAAACGAGAGCGCGACGCCATCCATCGCAAACAGCGTCTCATACTGCTTGACAAGCGCGTTTTTTGGCTCCTGCAGGATGCGCACGAGCGCCGCTTCGTCCAGCGTATCCAGCGACACGATCGCCGGCAGGCGGCCGATCAGCTCGGGAATCAGGCCGTATTTCATCAGATCATGCGGCTCGATCTGCGCCAGCAGGCGGTCGGTCTGATCCTCCTGCTTGCCCTTCACCTCGGACCCAAAGCCCATCCCCTGCTTGCCGATGCGTCTCTGGATGATACCCTCGATCCCATCGAACGCGCCGCCGCAGATGAACAGGATATTGGTCGTATCAATCTGGATAAACTCCTGATGCGGATGTTTGCGGCCGCCCTGCGGCGGGACGTTTGCCGTCGTACCCTCCAGCATCTTGAGAAGCGCCTGCTGCACGCCCTCGCCCGACACATCGCGCGTGATCGAGGGGTTTTCGCTCTTACGGGCGATCTTGTCGATTTCATCGACATAGATAATACCGTGCTCCGCCAGTTCCACGTCAAAATCCGCTGCCTGTATCAGACGGAGCAAGATGTTTTCCACATCCTCGCCCACGTAGCCGGCCTCAGTCAGCGTGGTCGCGTCCGCAATGGCGAACGGGACCTGCAAGGTCTTGGCCAGCGTCTGTGCGAGCAGCGTCTTGCCGGAACCGGACGGCCCCAGCATCAGAATATTGGATTTTTGCAGCTCCACCTCGGTATCCGGATGGTAAATGCGCTTATAGTGGTTGTATACCGCAACGGACAGCGCGACCTTCGCGCGGTCCTGCCCGATGACATACTCATCGAGCACGGCCTTAAGCTCCTGCGGAGTCGGCAGGCGCTCGGGCTGGATCATCGTGGTTTCTTCGCGTTCGTCCGCGGAAAAATCCAGTTCATCGTCCAAAATGCTGGTGCATACGCCGATGCACTCGTCGCAAATATACACGCCCGGACCGGCAATCAGTTTGCGCACCCGATTCTGCGGCTTGCCGCAGAAAGAGCATTTCAGCGTTTTTTCATCATCATAATTCGGCATATGGCACCTCTATCCGGCTAATTGCCTTTTTGTGTTTCCTCAATGCTTGTCGAACACCTTATCGATCAAGCCGTATTCTACCGCTTCCTCCGCAGACATGAAATTGTCGCGCTCGCAGTCCGCAGTCACGACCTCGATCGGCTTGCCGGTATTTTCCGACAGGATCTTGTTCATGCGCTTTTTGATGATCTCCAACCGCTTGAGATGGATCGCCATATCCGTGATCTGGCCCTGCGTACCCGCAGAGGGCTGATGGATCATAATCTCCGCGTTGGGAAGCGCATAGCGCTTGCCCTTCGCGCCCGAAGACAGCAGGAATGCGCCCATCGAGGCGGCCATGCCGATGCAGATGGTCGAAACATCGCATTTGATATAATTCATAGTGTCGTAGATCGCCATGCCCGCCGTGACCGAACCGCCGGGGCTGTTGATATACAGCGAGATATCCTTATCCGGATCCTGCGCCTCCAGATACAGCAGTTGAGCGACGACCAGCGACGCGGTCGTGTCATTGACCTCCTCGCAGAGCATGACGATGCGGTCGTTGAGCAGGCGGGAATAAATGTCGAACGAACGCTCGCCGCGTCCGGTCTGCTCGATAACCATTGGGACTAAACTCACGTTAAGACTCCTTTCCAAGAGAGGTGGATGCGGCGCGCTTCCATCCGGCGGGATACAGGGCGCGGAAACACCCGCTCCTCCGTCCCGCATGCAGAAAGACGGCGGCCGCCGGTTCCTCCCTGCGGGTTCCAGCGTAAAAGAGCCGCGCGGTGCCGCGGCTTTTTTACCGGGGCGGCTGCACGTCCACCCCGCACTCCTTATACTTTTTGCGCGGAAAGCGGATCACTCCGCCGCATCTTCCGCAGCCTCGGCTTCGTCAGCGGACTTTTTCTTGGCCGCCGGCTTTTTCACCTTGGCATTTTTCTTGAGGAACTCCAGCGCGTTCGAGATCTTCAGATCCTCGCGCAGCGCCTCCGCATTAACGGCAGCCTTGATCTTATCGACCTCCATGCCGTACTGCTCCGCCATTTTACCATATTCCTCATCCACTTCCGTGTCGGAAACTGCGATATTCTCCAGCGCAGCGAGCTTCTGCAACGCGAGGCGGGTCTTGACCTGGCGCTCCGCCTGCTCGCGGAACATGCCGCGGAACGTGTTCATATCCGTGCCGGTCATCTTGAGGTACTGCTCCATCCCCATGCCCTGCATCTGCATGCGGTAGCCGAAATCCTGTACGGCGGAGTCGATCTGGTTCTCGATCATGGCCTGCGGGATGTCCGCTTTCATAACCGCGATCAGGCCGTCGATCAGCTTATCCTCAAAATCGTGCTCGGCCGCTTCCTGACGCTGCGCCTTCAGGCGGTCGCTGATCTCCTTTTTCAGGTCGTCGAGCGTTTCGCAGGTGTCGGACACGTCTTTGGCGAACTCGTCGTCCATTTCCGGCAGGATGGTTTCCTCAACCTTATGCACCTTGCACTTGAACACAGCCTCCTTGCCGGCCAGCTCCTTGGCATGGTACTCCTCTGGGAAGGTTACGACAACGTCTTTCTCGTCGCCCGCCTTGCAGCCGATCAACTGGTCCTCAAAGCCCGGGATGAACGAACCCGAGCCGAGCGTCAGCGCGTGATGCTCCGCCTTGCCGCCGTCAAACGGCTGGCCGTCGACAAAGCCCTCGAAGTCCAGATCGACTGTGTCGTTCTTCTTCGCCTTGCGGTCAACCGTTTCCGTGCGCGCGTTGCGCTGCGCCAGACGGTTCAGCTCAGCCTTGACGTCCGCGGCGAGGACCTTGACCGTTTCCTTTTCCACTTCAATGCCCTTATATTCGCCCAGCTCGACCTCCGGTTCGACCGGCACCTTGGCGATGATGGTCAGGCCGCCCTCTTCCGCAGGGTCGCCCAGGTCAACGTCCGCGCGGCCCACCGGCTTGATACCGGACTTCTCCACGGCCATATCCATCGCTTCCGGATATACAATATTAAAAGCCTCTTCAAAGAACACGCCCTCGCCGTACAGCTTTTCGATCATCTTGCGCGGCGCCTTGCCCTTACGGAAGCCCGGCACCGTGATATTTTTGCCGGTTTTCTTGAACGCCTTGTCCTTAGCAGCCTCAAACTCCGCCTTGGTTACCTCGATCGTCAGCGCGACAACGCTGTGCTCCTGCTTTTCCGTATTTTTCAGTTCCATGTTGCCAAACTCCTTACTTGAATACTTTGTTGTATCTAAGTTATTCTACCAGATTATTATAAGGATTTCCATACTTTTTTCTACTTTTTCAGAAAAATCGGGGTGAAATCCACATGATCTCCCGAAACCAGCCGCCATTCTATCCCCTCATGCACACCCTCGACCGCGTAGCGCAGGCTTTCCGAGTGGAGGTGGCCGTAAATGCACCGCCTGACGCCGTACCGCTGCATCAGCTCGATCATCGGCCCGCAGCGGAAACCCGCGTACAGCGGCGGGTAATGCAGGAAGCAGATGATCTCCTCCGGCTCCGCCGCCGCGCCCAGCTTGAGCGATGCCTCCAGTCGGAGCAACTCGCGCCGGAATATTTTCTCGTTATGCGGGTCGGAGAAGTCCTCCTCAAACGGCCAGCCGCGCGTACCGCACAATGCGGTTCCGCCATAGAAAAAACAGTTGTTATGCAGGAAATCGATCGTGGAAAAGCTGTTTTCCCCTAAAAAACGGTGCATTTTTGCCGCGGTCTCCCACCAAAGGTCGTGGTTCCCCTTGAGTATCAGCTTTCTGCCCGGCAGCCCGTCGATCAGGGCGAAGTCCCCCCTTGCTTCCGCAAGGCTGATGCCCCAGGAAATATCCCCTCCCAGCACAACGGTATCCTCCGGCGCGATGAGTGCGCGCCAATGTGTTACGATCTTGTCCGTATGTCCCTGCCAGCGGCCGCCGAAAATATCCATCGGCTTTTCCACGCCCGTGGCCAGATGCAGGTCGGCCAGCGTATACAGCGCCATGCTTACAGATCCCGCAACAGGCTGACGGTCGAAAGGATATCAGCCTTGTCCACCACGCGCTCAAAGCGCGGGGGCCTGCCCGCCAACGCGGCGAGCGGTGAGGGCGCCGGGGTGTCCGTCAGCGCGGTCAGTACGTCAAGCTGGGTCACGTCGTCCTTTTCCAGCGTCCCGCCGAGCGCCTCGATAACCGAACGGCAGAACTTGAACGGCGACGCCGTGGACGCGATCACAACCGGCGTCTCATCTCCCGTGCGGACGCGGTAATCCTCGTATACCCGCACCGCAACCGCCGTATGCGTATCGCACAGGTAATGCTCGGTCTCCCACAGCGTCCGGATAGTTTCCGCGGCGGCACGGTCGTCACAGCAGCCCGCGTCGAAGTCCGCATCGATTTTCGCAAACACATCCTTTGCGACCTGATAGCTGCCGCCGCGCGCGAGCTTGTCCATCAGCTCCGCGACCAGCTTGTCGTCGTAATCCGAAGCAAAGAACAGCAGGCGTTCCAGATTGGAGGAGATCAGGATATCCATTGACGGGGAGGTTGTGGTGTAAAAATCCCGATTCCGGTCATACGCGCCGCCTTTTTTGAAAAAGTCGGTCAACACATTGTTGCGGTTGGAGGCGCAGATCAGCTTGTTCACCGGCAGCCCCATCCGCTTTGCAATATACGCTGCCAGGATGTTGCCGAAATTTCCGGTCGGGACGCAGATATTGATCTTTTCGCCCATTTCCACCGCGCCGCCTTTGACCATATCGCAGTAAGCCGACACATAGTAAGCGATCTGCGGTGCCAGACGGCCCCAATTGATCGAATTGGCCGATGACAGCATCATCCCGTCCCGATCAAGCTCCTCGCGCGTTTTTTCATCCGTGAAGATGCGCTTGACCGCGCTCTGCGCGTCATCGAAATTGCCGCGGATGGCAACCACCTCGACGTTTCCGCCCTCCTGCGTGACCATCTGCAGCTTCTGCATGGGGGACACGCCATCCACCGGATAATAAACCATGATTTTGGTTCCCTGCACATCGTGGAACCCATCGAGCGCAGCCTTTCCCGTGTCGCCCGATGTCGCCACTAGGATGCAGGCTGTACGCGTTTCGCCCGTTTTGCGCAGCGAGGCGGTCAACAGATGCGGCAACATCTGCAGCGCCATGTCCTTGAACGCGCAGGTCGGCCCATGCCACAGCTCGAGCATATTCCTGCCCCCGCCGAGCGCCACGACCGGCGCGGTATCCGCGCCGCCGAATTTCTCATCCGCATAGGCCTTGGCCGCGTAGTCCGCAAGCTCCTCTGCCGAAAAATCCGTCAGGAATTTGCCGAGGATGCATGCCGCGCGCCCCTTATAGTCCATGCCCGCCAGCGCTTCCCAGTCCTCCGCGGCAAGTGCCGGAAAGCCGGTTGGGCAGTACAGGCCGCCATCCGACGCGATGCCGTTGGCGATTGCATAGGCTGCGGTCACCCTAGCCGCTTTGTTTCTTGTGCTTACATAATCCATATTGTTAAACCTCCGCAGTTTTTACAACATTTTTTGTACAAACGCAAATGCGTTATCATAAAACAGGCCGTCCACCGTGCTCTGCCGGTACCCCAACGCGAGCATCCGGTCCGCGAGACGGTACAGGTCGCCCAGCCCGTCTATACCGGCCGGCAATTCGTCGCATCCGTCGAAATCACAGCCCAGCGCAACTGTCCGTTCCCCATACAGCCCCAGAAAATGCTCGATATGGTCGATCGCATCCTCGATGGTCGAATCGCTCTGCCGCACCAAAAACGGCGTGTACAGGTTGATGCCGACCAGCCCGCCGCGCCGCGTGATCTCGGCAAACTGCCGGTCGGTCAGATTGCGCGGATGCCGGCACAGCGCGCGCGAATCGCTGTGCGACGCCACAAACGGACCGTCAATCGTCTCGCACACGTCCCAGAAGCCCTGCTCGGACAAATGCGACACGTCAACGATGATCCCCCTGTCCGCACAGCCGCGCACCAGCTCCCGCCCCGCGTTCGTCAACCCCTCCTCCTGATCGAGCGTCGCGGGGCAGCCGAAACGGCTGCGGTAGTTCCACGTCACGGTAAGCAGCCGGACGCCCGCCTCGTAGGCGTTATCCAGCGCGTCCGGACGGTCCGGCAGCAGTTCCGCGCCCTCGATGGACAAAAAGGCTGCGGCCTTGCCGTCCCGCGCCGCCTCCGCCAAATCGTCCGCCGAGCGGCAGAACGACAGCCAATCCGCATTATCCGCGAACTCGCGCCGCGCGGTTTCCAGCATACGTTCCAGGCGGCGGTCCGCCGGCGTGTCAAGCAGGCAGTCCCGCTCCCGCGCCAGCGTCTCCGAAGGCGCCCGCGCCCCGCAAAACAGGGCGAAAAACTGCGCGTAGTGGCGGTATTTCCGTGCGGCGGCGCGGTTCACATGCAGGTCGTTTTCCCGCAGGCGCCTGCCGGTTTCGCAGCACTCGTACAGCGTGTCGCAGTGCAGGTCGAACAGCTTCATACTCACCCTCCAAAGGCGTTTTCCAGATGGTTGATGCGCGGTGGGACTGGCGCGCCCTCCTCGCCATAAACTTCTATCACGTCAAACCGCGGCTGAAGGCCGGACGGATGCGCCTGCAGCCAGGCCTCCGCCGCCGCGATGACGCGCGCCTGCTTGGCTGCGGTCACATGCTCGCGCGCTGCGGCGAAGCGGTCGTTTTTCCGCGTCTTGACCTCGATAAATACAATATATTTCCCATCCCGCGCAATCATGTCGATTTCCCCGAAGCGGGTGCGGAAATTGGTCGCCTCCGTGCGGTAGCCGCGCTGCTCCAAAAAGGCGCGCGCCGCGCGCTCCCCCCACGCGCCTTTCATCGCGGCGCCTCCGGATGCTTTTGGTAAAACTTTCTCAGGAAGGTCCTCCGGTGGATCGGGCATGGCCCGTTGGCAAGCAGCGCCTGGTCGTGCGCCCGTGTCTCATACCCCTTATGCTTTTCAAAACCATATGCCGGATACTGCTCCGCAAACCGGCGCATCAGCCGATCCCTTGTCACCTTGGCGAGAATGGAGGCCGCCGCGACCGATGGGATCTTCGCATCGCCCGCGACCACGCATTCATGCGGCAAGCCGAGCCCCTCGGAGCGGTTGCCATCCACATAGGCGAAGTCGGCTGGACGGGTCAGGCCCTCGACCGCCTGCCGCATCGCGCGATAGGTGGCCTGCAGTATGTTAATCTCGTCGATCGTCTTTTCATCCACCAACGAAACCGACCAAGCGAGCGCGTTCTCCGTAATCACGTCGAACAGCGCTTCCCGCTTTTTCTCGCTGAGCTTTTTCGAGTCGTTCAGCCCTTCGATCTGGACGCCGCCCGGCAGGATAACCGCCGCCGCGCACACCGGCCCCGCGATCGGGCCGCGGCCCGCCTCATCCACGCCGCAGACTGCGGAATAGCCCGCCGCCCATGCCTTTTGCTCAAATTCCCACGTCATCACAACGACCTCTTTTGAATGGATAATGAAAGCTCCCCACGCCGCAGCGCGCATAGAGCAGATAATTCAGATGCCGCGAAGCAACGTCCGAATTATCATAAAAAAGCGGAGAAAAGTGTGTCCTCTGGACGCGCTTTTCGCGGCCCTGGACGCATCCGCGCCGCGCGGTGCGTCCTCCCGAGAATGAAACCGTGGTTTCATTCGGCGCACTCAAGCGTGATCCTCCCCAGCACCCCGCCCCGAAACTCGTCGAGCAGGATACGGGCCATGCGCTCGGTATCGATCTCACCGCCGCGCAGCAGAAAACCGCGCCGCCGGCCCGCCTGCTGAAGCAGGTCATAGCCCAGGGAATCGCTTTCCTCCGGCATCACGACGCCATACCGGCCAGCAATTGCCTGCGGCGCCTGCACCGCGAGCAGCTCCATCAGCCTGCAGCCGAGCGTTTCCACATCCAGGATGTCGTCCTTGATCGCTCCGGTACACGCCAGCAGGATGCCAACCCGCTCATCGTCAAACTTCGGCCACAGGATGCCCGGCGTGTCGAGCAGGTCGATGCCGTTTTCCACACGGAACCACTGGCTGCCGCGCGTCACGCCCGGCTTGTCCGCCGCCTTGGCGGACTTTCGCCCGAGGATGCGGTTTATAAACGTGGACTTGCCCACGTTCGGAATACCAACCACCATCACGCGGACCGCCTTCCCGACCAGCCCCTTCTCATTCCACGCCGCGATCTTGTCCGCGAGCAACAAGCGCACCGCGCCTGCAAACGCCTGCGTCCCCGTCCCCGCGCGGCTGTCGGTTTCAATGACCGCCATGCCCTGCGCGCGGAAATGTTTCGCCCACGCGGCAGTCATCGCCGGATCGGCCAGATCGATCCGGTTCAGCACCATCAGCCTCGGCTTTCCCGCCGCGATTTGATCCATATCGGGATTGCGCGAGACTTGGGGGATGCGCGCGTCGACAACCTCGCACACCGCATCTACCTGCTTGATATATTCCGCCATCTGCCGGCGGGTTTTTGTCATGTGTCCGGGATACCATTGTATATTCATCGCGTTACGCCACCGATCCAAATGCGCTGAACGGGTATACCACGCTCAGCACATGCCCCAGGATATACCGCTCATCCACCATGCCCAGGCTGGACCAACGGCTGTCGGTCGAGTAATTGCGGTTGTCGCCCAGCACATAGATGCAGCCTTCCGGCACGGTCTGCGGATAGGTCATGTCGCCCATTTTCTCCAGCGTGTTAATCTTTTCTGCAATATACGGCTCGTCGAGCGCCTCACCGTTTACCAGCACATCCCCCGTGACCGGATCGATGTCCACCGTATCGCCGCCGGTCGCGATGATGCGCTTGACGATCGGCTGGTCCCCATAAAAGCCCTCCTTGCGCAGCACGACAATGTCACCCTTTTCCGGCGTGTAATTCAGGTTGCTGACCAGCATGATGCTGTGATCCTCCAGCGTCGGGTACATCGATGTCCCGTCCACACCGATCAGGCGCACAAAAAAGGTGAATACGACGACAAAAAATATCAGCACAGTCATCAGGGATTCTCCCCAGCTGAACAGCTCGCTGGAGAAACGACCCTCCGCCTTCTTTTTCTCTTCGGTCTGCGTTTCCTGCATGAATAATTCCTCCAAAAAGATAAACATACGATTTTATTATAGCTATATATCGCCTGCTATGCAAGCCCAAATCCTCCGCGCCTGCGCTTTCAAGGGCTTCTCAGCCGGCTCCGCAGACAGAATACCATCCGCCGCTGATACAAAAACGGGGAGCATGACGCTCCCCGTTTTTGTATTTGGTTGTTCTCAAACCTTCTCGGCAACCTTGGCAGCCTTGCCCACGCGGCCGCGCAGGTAGTACAGCTTGGCGCGGCGGACCTTACCGCTGCGCACAACCTCGAACTTCGCTACGTTCGGGGAGTGTACCGGGAACGTCTTTTCAACGCCTACACCGTAAGAGATGCGGCGCACGGTAACCGTCTGGTTCACACCAGCGTGCTTCTTGGCAATAATGATGCCCTCAAACACCTGAATACGCTCACGGTTGCCTTCCTTGATCTTCGCGTGTACCTTAACGGTATCGCCGATCTTGAGCTCCGGCAGGTCGCTCTTGAGCTGCTGCTCGGACAGTACTTTGACCAGATCCATTTTTCTGTCATCCTTTCGTCTTAGACATTCTTGCCCTATTTTCTGAAAATAAGCAGAGGAATGCCCGTGTTACCGATTAATAATACCACATCGCACCTCCCTTTGCAAGCATTTTTTATTTTTATTTGCACGGTTCCGCCGTGCAGATGTAAAGTTTCCGCTTTCGCTTGGTTTTGCCGCGTCCATCGTGTATACTATTACTATATCCCCAGAGGGAGCAGAAAGGAGCTTACACCTATGTGGGCTTATGAAAGCGTATTCTATCAGATCTATCCGATCGGCTTCTGCGGCGCGCCGCGCGTCAACGATGGCCAAACCGTACCCCGCATCCGGAAAGCCGGCCGCTGGGCGGAGCACATCGCCAAGCTTAGCTGCAACGCCGTATATTTTTCCCCGCTTTTTGAATCCGACAGCCACGGCTACGACACCCGCGATTTCCGCAAGGTGGACTGCCGCCTGGGCACGAACGAGGACTTTGCCTCGGTCTGCACCGCGCTGCACCAGAACGGCATCCGTGTCGTGCTCGACGGCGTGTTCAACCATGTCGGCCGCGGCTTCTGGGCTTTCCGCGACGTGCAGGAGAAAAAATGGGATTCCCCCTATAAGGACTGGTTCCATATTTCATTCGATGGCAATTCGGGCTATAACGACGGTTTCTGGTACGAGGGCTGGGAGGGGCACTATGAGCTGGTCAAGCTCAACCTGAAAAACCCCGCGGTCGTACAGCATATCTTCGGCTGCATCCGGCTTTGGGTAGACGAGTTCGATATCGACGGGCTGCGCCTTGACGTGGCCTACTGCCTGGATAAGGATTTCCTCCGCCAGCTTCGCGCGTTCTGCGACACGCTCAAGCCCGACTTTTTCCTCGTCGGCGAGCTGCTGCACGGCGACTATAACCAGTTCGTGGGAGAGGGCATGTTGCATTCCTGCACCAATTATGAATGCTACAAGGGCCTGTATTCCTCCCTGAACAGCATGAACCTGTTCGAGATCACCCATTCCCTGCTGCGCCAGTTCGGTCCGGAAAACTGGACGCTCTACCGCGGCAAGCATCTGCTGGGGTTTGCGGACAATCACGATGTCACGCGCGCCGCGTCCATCCTGCAGAACCCCAGGCACCTGCCGCTGATTTACGCGCTGCTGTTCGGCATGCCGGGCATCCCTTGCCTCTACTATGGGAGCGAATGGGGTGCCAAGGGCGAAAAGCGCGAGGGCGACGACGCACTGCGTCCCGCGTTCGATGCGCCGGAGTGGAACGAGCTGACCGGCTGGATCACCGCGCTGGCAAAGGCGCACCGCGGCAGCAAGGCGCTGTGTTACGGCGATTTCAGACAGGTCGTCCTGACCAACAGACAGTGCATCTGGGAGCGCGCCTGCGAGGGTGAACGCGTTCTTGTGGCGGTCAACATTGACGACCACCCCTACACCGCGCATTTTGACGCGAAATGCGGGCGGGCGGTCGATCTGATCACCGGCGCGCCGCACGATTTCGGCGGCGGCAGCGAGCTGCCCCCTTATTCGGCGTTTTTCTGGCAGTGCGAGCGATAGCTCCAAACAGGCAAAGGCCGCCGGCGGAACCGGCGGCCTTTTTTTGTCCGCTGCTTAAATGTAATCGATGACCAGCGTATATACCGAATTGTCCGACATCGTCACGGAAAATTCCACATATCCGCTCGAACGGCGGAAGTTCTCGAGCGCGGTTTTGGTAAGGGTCAGGGCTTTATCCGATACTTGGTAGTCCGTCCCCTCCTTCAGCGTCTGCACCGAACTGTTTTTGACTGCGGTGACGTTGCGGACAGTGAGCCGGCTGAGCGGCAGCGCGAAGTCAGGCTCGCTCGGCACATAGGTGTCATATTCCGCCACAAAGATGTTGACGCCCTCGGGTGTGGAATCCTCCACCGTCAGGTTGATCGTCCGCTGTTCCCCGTTCGCCAGGTCCACCGCCACGGTATATGTACCCGCACGCAGTTGGGCCAGCAGGCCGCGCCGCAGCACCAGCGCCCGCGTGGAATTGTTAAACCCATAATCGATGCCTGACAGCCCCAGCACAACGCGCACGATATCGCTTTCCGCGCCGACCCCGTCCAGCTTAACGTTCAGGTCCTTGAAGCCGGACGACTTATAGTACCGGTCGAATACCAGCTCTTCCGCGTCCGCGGTGGCCGAGGAATTGGTTACCGTGACCGCGATGCTCGACCGCTTGCCGTCCGAAAGCGTAAGCACCAGAGTATGGCTGCCCCGCGTCAGCGTGCCGAGATAGGAGGTCAGCAGCCGGATCCCCGAGCCGCTCGTGTTGTAAGCGACCGACGGGGACAGGGTCGCGCCGTCGCATGTCACGGAGGATACCGATTTTCCGGAAGGCAGCGAAATATTTACCCCGCTGCCCAGCGCGGACAGGTCGTTCAGATCGACGCTGATGCTTGCCGGCTCCACGCCCGCCGTGCTTGAAACGCTGACCGACTGCCCGCCGATCGTGGCTGTCACCCCGCGGCCGAGCGTATAGCCGGAAACCGTGACGCTGCTTGCGAAGCTGACCCCGTCCGCATTGATATCCGCCTGATAGACCGAACCATAGCCCGTGATGGACGCGGCCTTATCCGCAGTCAGGTGATAAACCGCTGCGCCCGCAGTTGTGCTGACCGTGGCTTCGTCCTCGAGCGTCAGGTTTGTCACGTTCGCGTCCAACGTCAGCGAGACGCGCTCCCCGCCGTTCACAACAACATCCGCATATCCCTCATACCCCGTGGTTGTCAGCCCTTTTTCATACAGAGTAGCTGCGGTCTGCACCTCGGTCTGCTTGATGTGCGTAGCGCCTGTTGCAGTTACCTGCATCAGGCGCCCCATCGGAGACGAAACAATCATATGGTCGCTCGTCGTATTTACCATTGTAACCGTGCCGCCGGACACGATGATCGAACCGTTGACCGTAACATTGGTCAGCGTCACGGCATCCGAGCCGAGACCCTCGGTGATGTACAGGTCTCCCTGAATCGCCGCATCGGACAGCGTGCAATTTTCCGATATTGTCACATTGGTGGTATCGGTTTTCAGATCCGCGCCGGTGTAAGCCTTGCCGGCCGTGGAAAGCGACGTCCCCAGATAATAATACAGGATCTTCGCGACCTCACCGCGCGACACAACCTTGCCCGGCTTAAACGTGCCGTCGCTGTAGCCCGCGATAAAGCCCTTGTCCGCCGCGGCCTTGATGTATCCCGCGGCCCAGTCGGACACCTGGCTCTTGTCCGTAAACGTCAGGTCGGACGGGGAAACGTTTCCCGGGTCGGCCTTGAACAGACGGCCGATGATGACCGCGGCCTGCTCGCGGGTCACTTTACCCTCCGGCTCCATTTTATTGTTTCCCGTGCCGTTGATGTAACCATACCGCTCCGCTATCTGGATGGTTTCATAATACCAGGCGTTCGACGGGACATCCGTATAGGAAATGGAGGTCGTCTCCGTGAAATGGAACGCTCGGTTGATATACCGCATAAACTCCGCGCGTGTCATATCGCGGTCGGGCTCATAATTGCCTGTTGTCGCGCTGGGATTGATCACGCCCTCGCGGTCAAGATATTCGATGTAGCTTTTTGCCCAATGCGACTCGATATCGGACGCTGCGAGAGCCGTTGGGAGCATCGCGACCAGCATGGCCGCGCTCAGCAGAAAAGACAACCATCGTTTTTTCATATCTAAACACCCCTTATTGCTGTTGTCATCAGTGTACCATACCGAGGCGGTTTTGACAACAGGCATTCTCTTCATACCGTTTTAACAAAATTGATAAACAGCCTTCCCTTGCGGCTGGTGCCGCCGAACGCCTCGATCCGCGCGCGTCCTAGGCCGCGCACGGTCAGCCGGTCGCCCTCGTCCACCTGACGCTCCGGCTTGAGGCAGGGCATGTGGTTCAGGAACACCAGCCCTTTCTCAATCCGCGCCTGCGCCTCTGCCCGCGGCAAGCCAAACACCAGCGCCACCACGCTGTCCAGCCGCGGCGACGCGACCGATCCGCTTCCGCTTTTTTCGACGACGGAAGCCGCCTTGAGGTTCCCGATTACCTCCCTGGTAAGCGAAATTTGTTTTCTGCCAGCCTTGGAAAAATGCAGCAGAATGAAATCCGCCATTTCCTCCAGCACCAGGATGTCCGCCCCTTCGTCATGTACCAGAATATCGCCGACGACCGCCCGCTCGATCTGCAGCCCCATGAGCGCGCCCAGATAGTCGCGGTGGGTCAGCGCATCCTCTTTGCGCTTGTGCGCGCGCAGCAGCGCGAGCGGCGCGGCCTGTCTGGCGCCGTCCCCATCCAGATAGTCCGGATAAAACAGGTATACGCCCCGCTCGGCGTCCTCATAACCGCCCCAAAACAGCGCATGCCCCGCCGCACCACTCAGCCGCACCGCCTCCGCGCAGATCGCGCGCTCGTTCGGGTCAAGGAATTTGGTATGCGTCAGATAGCCGCGCGACACGCAGGTCTGCTCCTTGTCCAGCAGCCCCGCGAGCAACAGCCGTTCTTCGTTCGACCGCGCGAGCGCGGCCAGTATCTCCTGTTTGCTCTTCACATTATGCCCTCTCTTACTTTTCCTAAGCTATTTTCTATTGTACTCTTTCCCCTTTTCGTTTACAATAGAAAGGAACGCGTGTCCCGCATAAAAAGCGGACGGCACAATATAGAACATGACTCATCAGGTACAGGGGGATGATTCGGTTGGCAGTCAAGGACGCGGTGCTGCGGGCGCTGGAACAGGCGCGGGGAGAACGTCTGTCGGGCGGTATGCTCGCGGAGCGGCTGGGCGTGTCGCGCGCGGCGGTACACAAGGCGATCGGCGTGCTGCGCAGCGAAGGGCTTGCAATCGACGGGGTCCCCGGCGAAGGCTACCGCCTTGCGCCGGATGACGACAGCCTGACCGCAGCCGGCGTCCAAGCTCTGCTGGACACGGATTTTGTCGGACGCGACATGCTGGTCGTCCCCTCGCTCACCTCTACCAACACCGTGCTCAAGGAACGGTACCTCCACCGTCCGCACGGCTTCACCCTGCTTGCCGAGGCGCAGACCGGCGGACGCGGGCGGCTGGGACGCTCATTCTCCGCCCCCGCGGGTACCGGCGTATACCAGACCATCCTGCTGCATCCCTCGCTCCCGCTGTCGCATATCCAGTTCGTCACCATAGCGGCCGCGGTCGCGGTGGCCGAAGCGATCGAGCGCACCGCCGACTTCTGTCCGCAGATCAAATGGGTTAACGACGTCCTGATGCATGGGCGTAAGCTGTGCGGCATCCTGACCGAAGCCACTATCGAAGGCGAGACGGGTACGGTCAGCTCGCTGGTCGTGGGCATCGGGGTAAACCTGCGCCCCAATCCGGCCTGGCCGGAGGAGGTGCGACAGGTGGCGGGCGCCCTGAGCGAATTCGGCGCAGTTCCGCGCCGCGCCGCCTTTGCGGCGGCGGTGTTGTCCCGCTTCGAACGCGCCTACGCCCTGCTGGAGAGCGGCCGCGAGGCTGAGCTGCTTGACCGGTACCGGAGCCGACTGTGCTGCATCGGCAGACCGGTCACCGTCATCACCCCCGCCGGAAAGTACCAGGCCGACTGCACCGGTCTTGACGGAAACGGACATCTGCTCGTCCGTGACGCGCAGGGCGCCGTGCGCACGCTGTCCTCGGGTGAGATCAGCATCCGCCTGTAACCCCTGCCTATTTGATCGATAAAAAGGAGTATCCGCCATGTTTCAAACCGCCGCGGGCGTTACCGTCCCCTTCCCCGAAAAGCTGTCCGAGCAATACCAGCGGAACGGCGACACCCTGACCTGCAACCTCAGCTTTGAAAAGCTGCCTGATTTTGTCCGCTCGTTTTATGCGGAGCTGGAGGAGCCGCTGTTCCTCGCCATCCATCCGGACGCGGAATCCGACGAGGTGTGGTATCTGGACGGCATGACCAAAAAGCAGCTCACCCTGATCCTGGACGGATACGGAGAGCTGCTCTATCAGGATGGGCTTTCCGCGTTCGCTATTGGCTCGCTCGCAACCGAGGAGGAGCTTTTCGTGCAGAAATACAAGGTTCTGTCTCTTTACAGCCCGCGAAACGGCCGCTTTGAAGCGCTGCTCGAGCAGTTCGGCGCCGTTCCGACCGCGCACCTTGTCACCGCGTGGGATACGTTCTCGGCCGAGTACCCGGGGTCTGCCTCGCGCCTGGAAATCGCGGGCCAGACGGTTCCGGACATGATAAAGGAGCTGCAAAAAATCGGCATGTATAAAGGCTGACGCTATGCGTCAGCCTTTTATTATTGGCTTTAGAAAAACAGCCTGACCTCCGCGCGGCGTTTGTAGCCCTCCTCCAACTCGGTCTTATGGTATAAGTAACCGGCGTCGTCATAATATTTCGCGCCCTGCGGGCATTTTTTGACGCAGGCGCCGCATTTAATGCAGATGCCCGTGTATTCCCGCACGTTTTCCGGATTGATCGACCCCATCGGGCATACCGCGGCGCAAATTCCGCACTGGTCGCAGGCTTCGCCGGTCAGCGGCTTTACCTTTCGGATGTCCACCGGATTGCCCGCGCGGTCGCGCGGCTGGTAATAGGTACGCGCCTCCCGCGCGCGGCCCGGCACTTCGACCGGAGGCGTCTGCCCATCCACCCCGGCCAGCCGCGCGGCCGCCTGTCCGGCAAATTGCGCCGCAAGCAGCAGGTCGTCCACATCCGGACGTCCCGCCGCCAGCGTTTTCGAAAAGGAATGCTCCCCAACGAACGCCGCCCCCGCAAACGGGCGGAAACCGTTATCCGTCAAAATATCGCGCAACTCGATCAGCGCGTCGTCAAACGCGCGGTTGCCGAATGTCACGACCGGAATTGCCGCCGCGCCGCCGCCCTTTACCGTTTCCAGGTATTTGAGCAGTACGTTCGGCACGCGCCCCGCATAGGTGGGCGTACCGAAAACGACCACGTCCCCCGCCGCGAACTCCGGCGCGGTCCGCCGCGCCGCCGGCAGCGTAAAATCATATGTCTCCACAGCAAGCCCCAGCTCTGCCGCGAGCCGGTCCGCTATCGCGGATACGACGATTTTTGTCGTCCCCGTCGCGCTCCAATACATCTTCCATACCCGTTCCGTTTTCATACTTTGTCCCTCCTTGTCTCTTTTGCGGTCGCTGTAACGCCCGGATCAGTCAAAAAACTTCCCCTTAAAGAAATTCTCATTCCCGAGCTTTTCCGCTGTCAGCCGAAACAGCACGCAGCCGTCCGGACACACAATATCCTTGGTATATCTGCCGCTACCGCCGATATTCTCCAAATCGCCTCCGCTCCTGACCGCCTCCATGATTGGGAACAGCATCATCATGGTTTTGGAACAGATTCCCTGCCCCTGCCCGTTTACAGGGCAGCCATAGGTGCAGGTGTACTTGTCCCCGACCTCCTCGCCGTTCCTGCAGTACCGCTCCGTATGGTCGCCGCGCAGGAATCCGGTTACCTCGATCTCAAACGCATACTCCTCGTCATACCATTTCTTCATATCCGATTCTCCTCCGTACGCGGCCTTTCGGTTTGCCCGCTTTGTTTCTATTATACCACAGCGGCCCGCACTTTTTTTGCCTGAGTCGGCCGCTAAGTGCCGCTGATGGTATACTGATGTATTTAATGTGTGTTTCACGGCTATTATATCACAGCGGCCCATCGGCGGACAATCGCCATTTCCGCGCCTTTCCTCCGCGCGGGCTATAGAAAGCAAACGAAAAAACGACCGCTTTAAGCGGTCGTTTTTTTGTTTCGTGGAAACGGGCTGCCAGCGCCCCCCGCTTTCCCGCGTCAGATTTCCATAATAATCGGCAGCACCATCGGGCTGCGCTTTGTCTTTTTAAACAGGTAATCGCTCACATCGCCCTTGATCGCGGACTTGAGACTGTTCCAATCGCGCAGATTCTCCGCCGCGCAGCGGTCGAGCGCCATCTGGGATATATTGCGCAGCTCCTCCATCAGATCCTCGGCTTCCTTTACATACACAAAGCCGCGGGATACGATATCCGGCCCTGCAATGACCACGCCCGTTGTTGCGTCTACCGTCACAACGACGACCAGCAGGCCGTCCTCAGAGAGATGCTTGCGGTCGCGCAGCACCGCCGTGCCAACGTCGCCGATACCAAGGCCGTCCACCAGCAGGCGTCCTGCAGGCACGGGATTGCCCAAACGCGCGGAATTCTCGCTGATTTCGACCGGCCGGCCGATCTCGGTAATGAGGATGTTCTTCGGGTTGACGCCCATTTCGCGCGCCAGCCCTGCATGCTGCATCAGCATGCGGTATTCGCCGTGTACGGGGATGAAGTACTTCGGCTTGCACAGGCCCAGCATCAGCTTGAGGTCCTCCTGGCACGCATGGCCGGAAACATGGATCGCGGCTGAACGGTCATAAATGACCTCCGCACCCTGCTTATACAGCTCATTGACCATATTGTTGATCGACTTCTCATTGCCCGGGATGGCGGAAGCAGCGATCAGGATACGGTCGCCTGTGTTGACCTCGACCTGCTTATGGCTGCCGTATGCCATGCGGTACAGGGCGGACATGGTCTCGCCCTGCGAGCCGGTCGAAACGATAATCAACCGGCTGCGCGGATAGCGCTTGATCTCGGCAATATCAATCATCACCTTGCCGGAGTCCTTCAGGTACCCCAGTTCGGTCGCAACCTTGGATATCTTCTCCATGCTGCGCCCGCAGACCGCGACCTTGCGCCCTGCTTTGGCTGCAATGTCGAGTATCTGCTGCAAACGGGACACATTGGAGGCGAACGTCGCGATGATGATACGCTGGTCACTTTCCGTGATAAACTTCTCCAGCGACTTGCCGACGATCTTTTCACTCGGCGTATAGCCCGGCCGCTCGACGTTGGTCGAATCGCTCATCAGTGCCAGGATACCCTTTTTCCCCAGTTCGCCGATGCGCACCAGGTCGATCATCTCACCAGAAACCGGCGTCAGGTCGATCTTGAAGTCGCCTGTGTGCAGGATCGTCCCCAGCGGCGTGGTGATAGCCAGCGCGACCGAATCCGCGATCGAGTGATTGGTATGAATGAATTCCACCCTGAAGCACCCGAGTTTGATCGAATCGCCCGCCCGCACATGGTTGAGCTTCACCTTCTGCGGCATCTTATGCTCGGAGAGCTTGGTCTCGATGATGCCGCAGGTCAGCCGAGTCGCATAGATCGGCGCGTTGCATTCGCGCAGCACATATGGGATCGCGCCGATGTGATCCTCATGACCGTGCGTGATGACATAGCCGCGCAGCTTGTTCAGGTTGCGCTTGAGGTAGGTCGTATCCGGTATGACCAGATCCACGCCCAGCATGTCGTCGTCCGGAAACGCGACACCGCAGTCCACCACAACGATATCGTTCCCGTATTCGATCACGGTCATGTTCTTGCCGATCTCGTTGAGGCCGCCCAGCGGTATGATTTTCAGTTTTTCTTTCATAATATCGATATCACTTTCCTTTTTTCATCAGATTTTTTTCTTTTGTGTTGACACGGGTTCCTGCCCGTTCTTTTCAAAAGGCATCCCTGTTATCCCGTTTTTGGATGCCTTTACCTCAAAAAAACAGTGACGACGCGGTCCGGTTTCGCCGCGGAAAAAGCGGCGCATCCCCACGCGGAGCGCAAACACTTATTATTAGAATACCATAGTGCGGCACGCCTGTAAAGCAATTTTTATCCGCATCGTCTTACCATATCCTATAGTATCCACAGCCCCGCACCGCTTATACCGCAGATCTTCGTAAATTTGACCAATCCCCGCGTGTCCCCGCCGCCGTTTCCGCGGCCTGCCGCCCGTTCCGGTTTGCGCAGACGCTTCCCGCCGCAAAGAACGCTTTCCTGCATATTGGATTTTGGGGAAGACGCCGTACCGTATATCTTGTTTGTAACCCTTTGGACATACACAATCCCTATGGTCTTCTTGTCAAATATGCTGATTTTTTTAGAACACTATACAGACTTATATGCTCTATACGCAATGTATTGGTCATTTTGCACAGAATTCAAAAAAAGGCTTTGACAAATCCGCGAAAATGCAGTATCATGAGGTTACAGATCGGAAACAGATCGAAAACAAAACAGTAACAACCTGAAAACAAATCGGTAACACCGAGCCGCAGTCCTGCGGGTTTTCACGACGATTTTTTAGGAGTGTAACACAAATGTCTATTTCCCTGCGAAAGCATATGGCCAAACTCCTCGCGGCGACACTCGCTGTCAGCGCGATGGCAACGGCCAGCGCTGCTGCTCTGGATCAGCCAGTTGCGGTACTCTCTTCCAATCTCAATTCCTCGGTCGGCACGGTCCTGACCGCAGACGAAATCAAGACCGCCGAGCAGTCCCTTGCCGAAGCAACGGCCAAGGCAAAAGCGGAAGCGGAGGCAAAGGCCAAGGCGGAAGCCGCGGCAGCCAAGGCTGCTGCGGAGAAATCCGAGTACAACAGCCTGCTGACCGCGCCGGTTTCGACCAAGACGGTAGCCTACTCGTCCTCCCTGCTCGCCAGCGACGCGATCAAGAGCAACGCCACCTCGCTGGGCAATTACAAGCTGACGTTCTACTGCCCGTGCGCGGTTTGCAACGGCACCTCGAGCGGCAAGACCGCTTCCGGTACGATCGCGGCCGAGGGCCGCACGATCGCGGTGGATTCCTCGGTCATTCCGCTGGGCAGCCGCGTTTATATTGAGGGCTATGGCGTGTTTATCGCAGAGGATACCGGCGGCGCAATCAAAAATAACAAGATCGACGTATTTGTTTCTTCCCATGACCGTGCTTACGATCTTGGCGTACAATATGCAAACGTTTATCTTCTCGGCTAAGTGTTTTTTCAAAAGGGCTATGCTTGCATAGTCCTTTTTCTTTTGCTATGATAGGGTTGTTAAGGAAGTGACGACTATGAATGCTGCCGAACGGCGTATCAAAATCACCCATCTGCTCGCGCAGTCCGACGGACCGGTTTCCGCAACCGCGCTGGCCGCTCAGTGCGGCGTCAGCCGCCAGATCATCGTGGGCGACGTGGCCCTGCTGCGCGCGGGCGGCCTGGCGGTGCTCGCCACGCCGCGCGGCTACATCCTGGAAAACCCCGCCGCGCCGGTCTACGCGGAACGCCGTGTCGTCTGCCATCATGGGGACGAGCGCCTGCGTGAAGAGCTGTATACGGTCGTCGATCTGGGTGGCGCGCTGATCGACGTGACCGTCGAGCATCCGGTTTATGGCCAGATCTGCGCGCCGCTGCACATTTTCTCCCGCTTTGACGCGGACGCGTTCTGCAAAAAAATACAAAACCCCGGCACCCGTCCGCTCTGCGACCTGACGGGAGGCATCCATCTGCATACGCTACGCGCCGCGGACGAGGCAACCCTCAGCCGCGTCGTGCGGGGGCTGAAGGACGGGGGCTTTCTGCTCACCGAGGAGCGGTAGTATCGGCCTGCTTCCGCCGTCGCTTTGAACGCACAAAGGGCAGGGCGCTCACGCGCCCTGCCCTTTTTCGTCCTCCTCCCTGCTCTGCGCGCGATAGGCCGCGATCTGCGCTTCGTCCAAGACCTCCAAGTCGCGCACTCCCGCGCGCCCCTCCACATGGTGACGGAACTCATGCCGCAGCACCTTGCGCATCTCCTCGGTCAGCGCGGCTTCATCCAGGCCGCGGAACACCCGCCTGAATGAGCCGTAAAACATCACGATATATTTCCCCATGGCTGGATCGACACGGTATTCCCCCATGATATACAGGTCGCCATGCTCGTCCGCTGGGTGCAGCGGGTGTCCGGTATCTACCAAGATGCCGCCGTTCAGCTCCTCATAAAACTGCTCCGGCAGCTCCTCCGCCAGCGCCTCCAGTATTTCTTCAAATCGGTCAATGGAAATCATGCTATCTTCCTTTCGCCTTTACTATACCATATCCGGCGCCGTTTCGGCAAGCACGCATTTTATTTTACATATGTCTTGACATATGTTCCACATTGCAGTATACTTTTGACCGTTGATAAAAGATCGGAAAGGAATAGAACAACCATGACAAAAAGCAAAAGTCTGTACCATCTGGTGCTTGCCGGCGTCCTCTGCGCGATCGGCATTATTATCCCCATGTTTTCTCCCATTAAAATCCGCATCGACCCCATGAGCTTTACCTTGGCGAGCCATGTCGCGGTCTTTCTGGCCATGTTCATCTCCCCCGCAGTCGGTGCAGCCGTCGCGCTGGGTACGACGCTCGGCTTTTTCCTCGGCGGTTTTTCGCTTCCCATTGTCCTGCGCGCGCTGTCCCATATCATATTCGTCGCCCTTGGCGCCATTTACCTCCAGCGGCATCCAGAGCTTCTGGATTTCCGGCAGGCGACCTCCAACCGTGGTCTCCGGCTGCTCAGCCTCGGCTGCTGGACAAGCGTTGTCCATGCCGTCTGTGAAGCGCTGATCGTCATTCCGTTTTATGCGGCCATGGCGATGCCGATGCAGGAGATGCTGCGGCTGATCGTCCTGCTGGTCGGCGTGGGCTCGTTTGTGCATTCCATGATCGATTACGCGATCTCGCTGCTGATCTGGAAGCCGGTCAGCGGCACGATGCGTAAAGCCAAAACGGTATGACGCAAAAGCGCCGGTGCGTATTGCACCGGCGCTTTTGCCATTCACGGCAGCTCGCAGCCGCCCCATTCGACCACAGTGAAGCCATCCCGCTCAAATTGCGCAAAGGTCTGCGGCGTAATCTCCTGCGGCGCCTCCAGCGGCTTCCAGGCCATGAATACGCGCAGCACGCTGTCCGGCTCCGGTTCGATGGTCAGCCTTGCCGTCTCGGTATACCGGTCGGACTGGAACGAGATCAGGTTATAGGCATTCCCCTGCATCCTCGGCAGCCAGTACACGATAAATTCATTGTACTCCCGCGGCGTCAGACCGATCTCCGCCAGCGTCCCCTGCAGGAATGCCGCCGTGTCCTTCCCGGCTACGCAGAACCCTTCGGAAAAGTCGTATTCCGTATCCGAGGAACCCTCCCAGAACAGGTACGAGTACTCCTTTCCTTCCGCATCGACCAGCGTGCCGTCCGGATGGGCGGTCACAGCCCAGCCATCCTCATACGCCGGATAGGTGACGGTCAATTCACCGTTGTAATCCAACTGAGCCAGTACCTCCGTGACTTCCTCCGGATAGAGGTAAATCACCGGCTTGGCAGCTGTCTGATCTCCGCAGCCCGGCAGCAGCATCACCAGCATGGCAGCCAGCCCGCCTGTGAGCAATCGCTTCATTGTCATTCCCTCCTTTTACCTGTTCTGACGTTCGCGCAGCGGTTTTGTTCCGCGCTATAGGAAAGGCCGTATCCGAATGGATACGGCCTTTCCTCCCTCTCTTTTCCTCTATTCCCCATGAAGAAACGAGCTTATTTTTTCAACCGGTTGACATACTCCAGAATAATATCCACAGAATGCTCCACACCCAGCCGGCCGGCGTTGATGCACATATCGTAATGGTCACACTTGCCCCATACCTTTCCGGTATAGTAGTTGTAATAGGTAGAGCGCTGCTTATCCATTTTTTCCAACGCCGCCTGCGGCGTCTTGCCCTCGATCTCATAGTCCCCGCAACTCTGGATCCGCTTAATGCGATCCTCGATCGAGCCGTGGATAAAGAAATCGAACTTGTTCGGGAAGTCCCGCAGCACATGGTCGGCGCAGCGGCCGACGACCACGCAGGGCGCGTCCTCCGCAATCTCACGGATCACATTCGCCTGTGCCAGATAAAGCTGGTCGGTCAGGCTCATGCCGTTCAGCCCGACCGAGCCGAACATGGTCAGCGAGTACAGGAAGCTGTTTGTCGCCCGTTTATCCAACTGTTCAAACAGCTTTTCATCAAAGCCGGTCTTTTTGGCCGCCCGCGTGATCAGCTCGCGGTCATAAAAGGAAATGCCAAGGCGGAGCGCGAGTTTCTGGCCGATTTCACGGCCGCCTGTGCCGTATTCACGGCCGATGGTGATGATTAAGTTGTTATTCATAACGCACCCTCCTCACTGTTACGAAATTATACAAATTGCATAATTCTTTGTATGTTCAGTATGCACCATTTCGTGATTTTTGTCAAGCAAAAATCTGATGTTTTTTTGAATTGCGAGAAATCGTTGACAATTACTTTCTCCCCGTGCAAAATAAAGGCAAGAAGATAGCCGCGGCTTTTATTGTTTTTCATAAAAAAGGAGGCTTGTTATGGCGCAGACCTGGCTTGGCATCAGTTCCTTTACCTATCCGTTTTTATCCGGCGTCAATCCCGCGCAGCGGCCGGCGCAGCCGCTCACGCCGCTCGGCCTGATTGACAAGGCGGTCGCGCTCGACGTGGGCTGCGTGCAGTATTCGCACAATCTGCCGTTTGACGATTTCAGCGACGCCACCCTGGACGAGATCCGCGTCTATGCGCAGGAGCGCGGCATCCTGCTCGAGGCCGGCATGAAGGGCATGACGCCCGCGCGGCTCGAACGGTATATCGATATATCCGCCCGTCTGGGCGTCAGCATGCTGCGCGGCATCACGGACGCCGCAGGCTACGAGCCGCCGATGGAGGAAACCGTCCGCGTCGTGCGCGGCGTCCTGCCCCGTCTCGAGCGGCACGGCCTGACGCTCGGCATTGAGAACCATGACCGTTTCCTCGCGCACGAATACGCCGAAATGATCGCGCAGATCGGCCATCCGCTCGTCGGCCTGGTCGTGGACAGCACGAATTCGCTCTCCACTGAGGAGCCGATCGACGAGGTATTGCAGTATATGGCGCCGTACTGCGTCTGTTTCCATGTCAAGGATTACACGATCCAGCGCAGCAATTCCAGCGTCGGGCTGGCCATCACGGGCATGCCCGCCGGGCAGGGGCGTCAGCCCATCCCCAAAATACTCGACTACCTGAAGCGGGAGGCGCCCCGCGATTTCAGCACGGTGCTGGAAAGCTGGATGGCGTGCTGCCCCACGCTGGAACAGACCCTTTCGCAGGAGGAGGATTGGGCGGAACAGAGCGTGGCATATCTCAGGCAGCTTATCCCCGCGCGTCCTCCCTACAGCGGACAGCCGTAACAGAAAAAAGCCGCAGGAGCGCGTCCTGCGGCTTTTCTGTTTTTATCGGATCAACATGGGGCCTACCTCGTTGATATTCCCCGCGCCCATGGTAATCACCAGGTCGTTCGGCCCTGCCTCGCGGCGCAGATAGGCCGCGATCTCCGCAAAGCTGTCAAAGGCTACCGCCCCCGGCACTTCTTCCGCCAAGTCGCTCGCGTACACCCCGACCGTATTCTGCTCCCGCGCCGCGTAGATCGGCGCAAGCACGGCCTGGTCGCACAGCTTCAACGCCTCCACGAATTCAGGGAACAGCGCCTTGGTGCGGGTATAGGTATGCGGCTGGAACGCGCACAGGATACGGTCGAACCGCATCTCTCTGGCGGTCGTCAGGGTCGCTTTCATCTCATTGGGGTGATGGGCGTAGTCGTCCACCACAGTCGCGCCGCACGGCATTTTGCCAATCAACTGGAACCGGCGGGACGAGCCGGTGAACTGGTTCAGTCCGCGTTCCGCCGCCGCGCCCGATACGCCCAAAAACTCCGCCGCCGCGCAGCACGCCAAGGCGTTGAGCATATTGTGCCGCCCGGGAACGGACAGCCTGACCCGTGCATACGGCTTGCCGCCGATCAGGACGGTAAACTGGTAATATCCGTTCACATCCCGCACGTCTTCGGCGCGCACGTCCGCGTCCGGCGCCATGCCGAACGTACGGATACGCCGGTCCAGTCCCGCGACACTCCGCATGGCGTTGGGATCGTCCCCGTTGGCGACCACCAGCCCATTCATCGGCGTCAGCTCGACAAACGCGCGGAACGAGTGGATGATATCATTGATATCCTTGAAAAAGTCAAGGTGGTCCTCCTCCACATTGAGTACCACCGCGACGGTCGGCGCGAATTTGAGGAAGGAATTGCAGTATTCGCAGCTTTCCGCCACAAAGCAGCCCTTGCCGCCGATGCGCAGCGTGCCGCCGATCGCGGGCAGGTTGCTACCGACCATGACCGTCGGGTCCAGGCCGGCCTCCATGGTGATCAGCGCCATCATGGAGGTCGAGGTCGTCTTGCCGTGCGTGCCGGCCAGGCAGACCACATTATCGTAATCCCGCATCAGGTGGCCCCAGGCCTCCGCGCGTTCCATCACCGGTATGCCCAGCTCATGCGCGCGGACGACCTCCGGATTATCATCATGTACCGCGGCAGTGCGGACGACGAGCGAAGCGCCCTGCACATTTTCCGCCTTATGCTCATAGCTGATTTTTGCGCCCCGCGCCTTCAAGCGCGCGGTAACGTCGGTCCCCAGCCGGTCCGAGCCGGTGACCGGCACCCCTTTTGACAGCAGCAGCTCGGCCAGCGAATTCATGGATACGCCGCCAATGCCAATCAGATGGATGGTTTCCTTATTTTCAATATAGGGCTTGATTGAAAGGGCCATATTCCCCTAAGCCTCCTGCTATAATCTTCAGTCTTCGGGCGAAACCGCGGTTCCAGCCGAGAGGGCTTTGCCTGTACTGCTATTCTTGCCAGACAAGGTATATTATAGTACAAACCTGTCAAAATATAAATAGGCAAACAGACAAAATTAAAACGACCAATCAGAAAAAAGGAGTACACTATGGAAATCACAGACATCAAATTCCGCCATGTGGAAGAATACGGCCGCCTGAAGGCGCTGGTATCCGTCACTTTCGACGATATGTTCGCCGTGCATGACATCAAGATCATCGACGGACATGACCGGCTGTTCCTCGCCATGCCGTCCCGCCGGATGCCGGACGGGCGCTTCCGCGATATCGCGCATCCGGTCGGCAACGCGCTGCGCGACGAGTTGGAGCACAGGGTGCTGGACGCCTATAAGGCGGCGTTTATACAGTAATTTGCTTTTTTTCCTGTTTTGATGTACAATAACTCTTATACAAGGAGAGGTACCGGTATGAGAGTATTGATTTTATCTGTCACAGCAGGCTTTGGACACCATGCGACCGCAAAGGCCGTGGGCGACATGCTGACCAGCAAGGGCGCCGATGTGCATACGCTGGACGTTTACGCCTACATCAGCAACCTGATCAGGGCAACCATTGACAAGGGCTACCTGTTTTCCTCCAAGCACATGCAGACGCTGTACCGTCTGGTCTATCAGCTTGCGGAAAACGGCGGCGCGGGCTATTTCACCGCTGGCCCCAGCATTATCAACATCATCAATGCCCTCGGGGCGTCCAAGTTCGCCAGGGTGATTGCGGGCTACGCGCCCGATGTAATCCTCTGCACGCACGTTTTCGCCGCGCAGATGGTGGATGAGCTGAAAAAGCGAAAAAAGCTTGACGATATCAAAACCATCGGCATCGTGACCGACTACACCCTGCATCCCTACTGGGAAGACGTGCCGCATGTACAGTATATTGTAACGGCAAGCGAACTGCTCACCTTCCGCTGCGTCAAGCGCGGCATACCCGAGCGCCGTATCCTGCCGTTCGGCATACCGGTGCATCCGAAATTCAACCAAAAGCTGTCGCGGGCGGACGCTGCGGCGCAGCTCGGCATTGACCCGCAGCAGCGCACGCTCCTGCTCATGGGCGGTAGCATGGGCTATGCCGACCATGTAAAAACGCTGGAAAAGCTGACCGCGCTCGGCTTCCCGCTGCAGCTTCTTGTGGTCTGCGGCAACAACAAAAAGCAGTTTCTACAGGTTGAACAGTTCGCCTCCCGCTATCAGGGCGACTGTGTGATCAAGCCATACGGCTTTGTCCACAACGTAGAGGTAATGATGAGCGCTGCGGACTGCATCGTTTCCAAGCCCGGCGGCCTGACGGTATCCGAGGCGCTTGCCAAAAACCTGCCCATGCTGCTTGTCGACCCGATCCCCGGCCATGAGGAGCGCAACGTGGAGTTCCTGGTCAACAACGGGATGGCGGCGCAGATCACCAAGCATTTCCCGATCGACGAGGCCGTGTACGAGCTGTTCCGCAACCCCGCCCGTCTGGCGACCGTGCGCCAGACCATGCAGGCGGTCGCCCATCCGGATGCAACCGAACGGCTCGCGGATTTTGTATTGCAATGGAATGAACCATCAAACGCATGCTGAAAAGCATGCGTTTTTTATCCCCTGGCCGACTGCAGCATGGGGGAAAGGATATGTTCCATCAGCGCGATCAACTCATTTTTCGGCAGCGGCTGCGATTCCGCGACCCACCGTTCGAGCATCCCTACCACGCCGGTCGCAATAAAGCGCGCGACGTAAACATCCTCCACGCCCCTGCACGGCACGGACTCCATGCGGCATTCCTCAATCACATGGATCAGCTTTTTGCTGAACCCCTCCGCTCCGCTCACACGGACCAGCGTGGTCACAATCTCCCGATTCTCCTCCAGATAATCCACCGCGCGCATGAGCACCGGATGCAGGGAGCCGCCGCCGTTCAAATGGATATCGTCGATCATTCCGCGAAAGTCCGCGATCATTTCGCTTTCTATTTTTTCACGCAGATCGTAAACATCCCGATAATGCGCATAAAACGTTCCGCGGTTGATATCCGCTTCCCGCACCACATCGGTCACGGTGATGCTCTGAAAATCCTTTTGCTGCATCAGCCTTGTCAATGCCTGCCGCAGCAGCTTTTTCGTGCGCCTGATGCGTTTGTCCTCCCGCTCCTCCATCAGGACTCCCTCCTGTCCATTACTCCAAAGATAACATACATTAAAATATATTTTGTTTATTATCATTCATTATGAATAGATTTGATTATTGTGTATGTTATCCTTATGTACTATACTATAACATGAAAAGAAATCGTACGCAATGTCTATTTTCAAGAAAGATGGTGTTTTTCTTTGTGAAACGAAAGGGACATAGTCCTGTTGACCTGATCATTCACAGCCGCAGGCTGATCGAAAAAGTGTTTACCGTACTTATCATTTTCAGTTTGATCTGTATCCCAATGGTCGGCGTTAACTACGACCTGACAAAATACCTGCCGGATTCCAGTCCATCCGCGCAGGCGCTCGATATCATGGAGGACGAATTCACCTATCCCGGCATGGGGCGCGTCATGCTGGAGGATGTCACGCTGTACGAGGCGAAAAACGTCAAGGACCGCATCGCCGATGTAGAGGGCGTCGATATGGTCATGTGGTGCGATCTGGAGACCAACATCTACGGTTCCAGCGCATTTATCGACTACACGGACATCGAGGATTACTACAAGGACGGAAAGGCCTATATGGACGTCATCTTTTTGGAGAAGGATTCGTCCAGCCGGACGCACAAGGCGGTTCGGGAGATCGAGCAGATCGTCGGGGACCGCGGCCTGGTGGCCGGTTCAGCGGTGTCAGACACCAACCTCGGCCCCACGATCAACGCGGAGGTCGCGCGCGTGATGGTGCTTGCGGTCATCATCATCTATCTGATCCTGACGCTCACCACAACCTCCTGGTTTGAGCCTGTGCTGTTCCTTTCGGTGCTTGGCATCGCCATTATCATCAACATGGGCTCCAACATCATATTCGGCGAGATCTCATTCCTATCCAACGCGGTGGGCGCGGTCCTACAGCTCGCCTGTTCGATGGACTACTCCATTTTCCTACTGCATGCGTTCACCGAGGAACGGGCCAACGGCGCCGAACCCGAGCAGGCCATGGCCAACGCGCTGCGCTCGGCCGTTTCCTCGATCGGCGCCTCCGGCGCGACAACCATCGTCGGCTTTGCCGCCATGGTGCTGATGAACTTCGGCATCGGTCCGGATATGGGGCTGGTGCTGGCAAAAGGCATCGCGCTGAGCCTTGTCACCGTGCTGCTGCTGATGCCCGCGCTGATCCTGCGCAGCCAGAATATCGTAGCGAAGACCCAACACCGGCCGTTCGTCCCCAAGCAGTGGCGCGGCTTCGGGGAGTTTGTGTACAAAGTCCGCAAGCCGATCCTGATCGTGGTGATGGTACTGATCGTCCCCTGCTATGTCGCGCAGGGCATGGCCGATTTCACCTATGGCAATGAGGCGGTCGCCAACTCCCCCGGCACGCCGGTCTATGAGGCTGAGCAACGGATGAACGCGGAATTCGGACAGAGCAATATGATGCTCGCCCTGGTCCCGCTGGACAGCAACGTCACGGAAAAGGCCATGAGCGAGGAACTGGACAGCCTGCCCTATGTCAAATATTCTCTCGGCCTGGCTTCGGTCCTGCCCTCCGGCATACCGGAGGATTTTTTGCCGGAGAGCATCACCGGCATCCTGCACTCCGAGCACTGGGCGCGCGTAATCATCAACGTCCGTTCCGCCGGCGAAAGCGACGCGGCGTTCCGATATGCGGATGAGATCCGCGCCGTCATCGACCGGTATTATCCGGATGAGCAGACCTATCTGGTCGGCGTAACTCCCTCTACACAGGATATCAAGGAAATCATCGTGCCGGATAACAACCGAGTCAACATCGTCTCGCTGCTGGGCGTCGCGCTGGTGGTGGCAATCACCTATAAGGCGCTGCTGCTGCCGCTGGTCGTGCTGATCCCGATCGAATGCGCCATTTACATCAACACCGCGCTGCCCTACATCTACGGACAGCGCACCATGTACCTCGGCTTTATTATCGTCGGCTGTATCCAGCTCGGCGCGACAATCGATTATTCCATCCTGCTGACCGGCAACTATCTGGACGCCCGTTCGCAGGGCGATAAACGGGAGGCTGCCATCCGCGCGGTCACGGTTAGCGCGGAATCCATCCTGACCTCCGGCCTGATTATCATGACGGTCGCCTACGGCCTGTTCTTCCTCACCTCGGTCGAGGCGGTGTCAGGCCTGGGGCAACTGATCGGCCGCGGCGCGCTGATCTCCATGATCCTTGTGCTGTTCCTGCTGCCGATGTGCCTGATGCTGTTCGACCGCTGGATCATAAAGCCGGATTACGCGCAGAAAAAGCACGCCAGGATGAACCGCATTCGCGACAAAAAGCTAACGCTGCCCACGCTCAGCGCGCTGCATGAGCAGCGTCTGCGCCTGCAGGAACAAATCCGCGAAAACCGCCGCGCCCGACATAAGGCCATCCGGAACCGGCTCATGCGCCTGCTCCATCCGCAAAAGCCGGCGGATACACCGGATAAGGCCGACCGAGAGGAGGAAAACAACCATGTTCGCAAATAAGCTATGCCGCCTGACCGCCTGCGCGCTTCTGCCAGCGCTCCTGCTGCCCCAGGCGGCGGTTGCCGCCGCGCCTGTCGTGGAAACCGACGAGGCGGTTTATATCAACCTGGATTACTATGGCATGCCCGAGGATACCCGCATCGTCAAGGGCGTGAACCTGAACGGCCATACCTCGTTTACCGACTATGGCGATTACAGCGCTGTATATAACATGTCCACCTATGACGAGCCTGCGCTCAGCGACGGTTCGGTCACCTGGGAGATCGCGGACGACGGACAGCAGCGCTTCTATTATGAATGCATCCCCAACGGGGAGGAGCCTATACAGCTTCCGTGGAATTTCGATGTATCCTATCAGCTTAACGGCGTACCCGTCGAAGCGGAAACGTGCGCGGGCGCGTCCGGTTTGATCGAAATGACCATTCACGCCGTACCGAACGAAGCCGCAAGCGAGTATTACAAAAACAATATGACACTCATTTGCGGCACCGGCATCGACATGAGCAAAGCACTCTCGATCGAAGCGCCCGGCGCGCAGGTGCAGTCGATGGGAACCTACAAGATCGTCTTTTTCATGGGCCTGCCAGGCGAGGAAAGCACCTTTACCGTGCGGATCGGCTCAAACAGCTTTGAAAGCATGGGGCTTCTGCTTTTCCTGGCGCCCGCCACGCTTTCCTCGCTCGATATCCTCGCGGATATGAAGGATATCAAGGACCGCCTCGGGGACTCGGGCGACAACCTGTATGAGGGGCTCAGCAGCATGCTGGAAACGCTGCAGAGCATGCAGAGCGGCTTTAATACGCTGTCACACGGCGTATCCGGCATCAACGAGGTGCGCAAGCAGCTTGTCGCGGACCGCGGCACCCTTGACCCCAAAACCGACGCGGCCCTTGACGCGCTGGAAGCGCTTGCCGGCAAATCCGACTCCCTGATTCCCGAGCTGAACGCCATGAAAACCATACTGGTCACGCTCAACGCTACCGTCAACAGCATGCTCGGCACGCTTGAGGAATCCGGCGCCGATATCCTCGAATATCAGGAATTGCTCCGCAAAGTCAAGATATCCCTGGATAACCTGGAGGATATGTTCAACGACCTGGACGACGCCGCCGATATTGACGGATTTTATATCGACCAGCTGCGGAGCGCTGTGGACGACCTAAAAAACGATATGGGCCGCCTGTCCTCCAACCTGAGTTCCCTCAGGAATTCCCTTTCCGCATTGGAGGATATCCAGGACGCGCTCATCACACTGATCCAGCTCGATTTGGCGCATCTGGTTTCCGCTGGCATCATCACCCCCGAAGAAGCGGCCGCGTTAGGCGATATGCTGTCCGCCCTCCCCTCTGGCCTGTCCGGAACGATCGCAGCGTCCAAAAAAACGCTGAGCACGCTGTCGGACGCCGCGGACAGCTTGGAGAGCATGCTGTCCTCCTCGGACGGCATCCTGGAAAACCTTGCGGATATCGCGGATGTGCTGGATGATTACGAGGGGTTGCCGCAGGATTTCACCGCGGAGGGGAAAAAGCTCGCCGATCTGATGAACACCTCGCTCGAGCGTGTCAATCAGCTTGTGGCCGATATCCCCGCCCTGTCCACCTGCCTGCAGCAGATCACGACCGAGGCGGTTTCCGCTGCGGACAAGGGCGAGGAGCTGATGGTTGCGCTTACCAAAGCGCTGTCCGCCTCCTACGACATGCTCGACTCCGCCAACGGCATCCTGCGCTCGGTCCGCGGCCAGGCGGACGCCAGCCTGCAAACATCGATCGACGGACTGCTGGACGTTCTGGATAAGGCCGCGCGCTCCAACAGCTCCAGCAGCCTACAGAAAGCAACCGATTCGATCCACAGCGCGGTGGACGACGCGGAAAAGGATCTGGAAGAGGATACCAATGTCCTCAACATCGATGCGCAAGCCGAGCTTCAGTCCGTGACCAGCAGCCAGAACCCGACGCCGGCCAGCCTTCAGTTTATCCTGCGCACCCATGAGATATCGCTCGACGATGATGAAGGAACCGCCGCCGCGAACCAAGAGCAGGCCGACGAGGGTGTACTCGCCCGCATCGGGAACATTTTCAGAAAGCTCTTTTCCGCCATATATGGGGTATTCGTCTCTGAGGAATGACAAAAGCGCCGCGTTCTAACGAACGCGGCGCTTTCATATACTGCTTTAGGCCTTTTCCTGTGCCGCCTGGATCTGCGTCAGGTATTTCTGCTGATAATAGCGCAGCTTTTCCGCGAATTGCGGCGTGGACCGGTAGCCCTCCTTGGCGTATTCATGCGTATCGAACTCCTCGGCGCCCTCGCCAAGCTGGATCGTATAAATCGCAATATTCGAACAATGGTCGCTGATTTTTTCCAGATCATGCACGATATCAAGGAAATGGATGCCGATCTGCATCGTGCATTCATTATTCCCCAAGCGCTGAATGTGGTTGCTTTTCAGCCGCTCCTTGAGCGTATCCACGACCTCTTCCACCGGCTCGACCGTGCGCGCGATAGAAACCGACCGCGTCACATACCCCTCAACGGTCAGGTCAAGCGCCTCACCGACCGCTTGGCACATGGTATGCAGCTCCTGCGCCGCGGTTTCCGAGAACGACAGATCGCTTTGCCGGAATTCCTCCGCGCGGTCAAAGATATTCTGCGCGTAGTCCCCAATCTTTTCGAAATCGGACAGCGAGTGCATCATCTCCGCTAACTGGCGCCGCTGGTCGACCGAACGGATATTGTGGATATTGGTCAGATACCGCGCGACCTCTACCTCGGCACGGTCCAAAAAGCTCTCATGCTCCCTGAACAGGCTTTCGTTCGGCGCGCTTTTGTCAAACAGCGGCTCGGTGGCCAGCTGCAGGTTCTGCTTGGCCGCATCGCCCATATCCGCAATGCAGCG
Organism: Agathobaculum faecis; assembly: GCF_014287995.1. NCBI lineage: Bacteria > Bacillati > Bacillota > Clostridia > Eubacteriales > Butyricicoccaceae > Agathobaculum > Agathobaculum faecis. Next base: position 179,832 of record NZ_JACOPL010000005.1, on the reverse strand, counting down.
CTGCGCCTGCTCCAGGGCCAGCGACGGTGTCGTCAGGAAGCGGGGCTCCAAACGCGCCAGTGGGTCCTCCTGCTGCTCGCCCGACGGAACGCTCCATTCCGCCAGATGCACCAGCAGTTTGGTAAACGGCAGGAACAGAATCGTGCAGGTGACATTGAACAGCGTGTGGAAATTGGCGATGCCGCCCTTATCGATCGCCGAATTCCAGAACGAGAAGCCGACCGTGTACTGGATAGAATAAATGACGACCAAAAACACGATCGAGCCGATCAGGTTGAAGTAAAAATGCACCATCGCGGTTCGGCGGGCGTTTTTGGAACCGCCGATCGACGACAGGAACGCCGTGATGCAGGTGCCGATGTTCTGACCTAGGATAATCGGTATCGCGGCGGCATAGGTGATCGCGCCCGTTGTGGACAGCGCCTGCAAAATGCCGACCGATGCGGACGAGGACTGGATGATCGCCGTTACGCCCGCGCCAACCAGGACGCCGAGCACGGGGTTTGCAATCGTCGCGAACAACTGTGCGAACTGGGGCAGATCAGCCAGAGGCGCGACCGCGCTTTCCATCGTGGACATACCGATAAACAGAATGCCGAATCCGGAAAAGATATCCGCGATATCACGGGTCCTGCGCTTTTTGGCGAGCATCATAATGATAACACCGGCCAGGACAATCAGAAAGGCGAGGTTTTTCGGCTTGAGCATCTGCATGAACAGATTGCCGCCTATCTCGCCGCCGCTGTCCAGCCGCAGAATCTGCGCGGTGATCGTGGTACCGATATTCGCGCCCAAAATAACACCGACAGACTGCCGCAAAGACATTATGCCAGCGTTTACAAAGCCGACCACCATGACCGTCGTCGCTGAAGAGGACTGGATGACCATGGTGACTACCATCCCCATCAGCAGCGCCTTAAACACATTGCCGGTCATTTTTTCCAGCGTTTTTTCAAGCTTAGAGCCGGCCGCGCGCTCCAAACCCTTTCCCATGGTGGTCATACCGTAAATAAACAGCGCCAAGCCGCCTACCAACTGTACGACCGACAGCACATTGAACTCCATGCGCTTCCTCCGTTTCACATACCCTTAACTTCATTTTTATTTTTCCCATACAATTTAAGTATAATGATTCTATATTGCCCTGTCAACGAAAAAAGGCATAGGAGGAGAAAGCTGTGCAACATCCACTGATTTTAATTTCCAGCAGCCGCGTAATGGGCAATTTATCCATGTCACGACAGCAATCCGCGCTGTACGGCGCCTGTCTGGGCGGCGCTGGCGCGGCGGGCGTATTGTATACAGGTGGCCCATCCGCCTGCCTTGCCGCCCGCTGCGACGGGCTGTTGCTCGCCGGCGGCGGTGACATCCATCCCTCCTGTTTCGGGCAAAGCGTCCAAAACGCCGCGCTTTCGGTTGATCCGGTGCGTGACAAGGAGGAGCGGGCACTCTTCGAGGACTTTTACCGCCGCCGCAAGCCCATCCTCGGCATCTGCCGCGGCGTCCAGGTGATCAACGTCTTTCTCGGCGGCACGCTGCATCAGGATATCCCCGCGCACAGCGGCGGCTGCCACGGCATCCGCTGTACCGGCGCGCTTTCTGCACTCGTGGGGCCGGCCCCCACGGTCAACAGTTACCATCACCAGGCGGTCGATCAGCCCGCGCCCTGCCTCCAAACCGCCGCGCGTGCCAGCGACGGCATCATCGAGGCGCTTATGCACGCCACCGCCCCTATCCTTGGCGTGCAGTGGCATCCCGAACGCATGGTGCCGCCCTTCTGCGAAGATGTGGCGGGCGCGAACCACCTTCCCCTGTTCCATTGGCTGATTGAGCGCTGCTGACAGCTTAAGGCCTCTCGTCGTTCCGCGCGCCTATCCCTTTCTCCCTCTGCACCGACAGGCAAAAAGCACCGGAAACAAGCTTTTCCGGTGCTTTTTTGATGTAACCGCAGTGCGCGTTATCCCTGAACGCCGGGCAGCAGCCCGCGTCAGTTCAGGAAGTCTTTCAGCTTTTTGGAACGCGACGGATGGCGCAGCTTGCGCAGCGCCTTGGCCTCGATCTGGCGGATACGCTCACGGGTGACGTTGAACTCCTTGCCGACCTCCTCGAGCGTGCGGGTATGACCGTCCTCGATGCCGAACCGCAGCCGCAGCACCTTTTCCTCGCGCGGCGTCAGGGTTTTGAGTACCTCGACCAGCTGCTCCTTGAGCAGCATGAATGAAGCCGCCTCAGCCGGTTCGGGCGCGTCATCATCCGGAATGAAATCGCCCAGATGAGAGTCCTCCTCCTCGCCGATCGGCGTTTCCAGCGAAACCGGCTCCTGCGCAATCTTGAGGATATCGCGCACACGATCGACCGGCATATTCATTTCCTTGGCAATTTCCTCCGGACTCGGGTCGTGTCCCAGCTCCTGTAGGAGCTGGCGGGAAACACGGATGACCTTGTTAATCGTCTCTACCATGTGTACCGGAATGCGGATCGTCCGCGCCTGATCCGCGATCGCGCGGGTGATGGCCTGCCGGATCCACCAGGTTGCATAGGTGGAAAATTTGAAGCCCTTGGTCGAATCAAACTTTTCCACTGCCTTGATCAGGCCCAAGTTGCCCTCCTGGATCAAATCCAAAAACAGCATCCCGCGGCCGACATAGCGCTTTGCGATCGAAACGACCAGACGGAGATTTGCTTCGGCCAAACGCTTTTTCGCCCGTTCGCCGGCCTTGATGTCCTTATCCAGTCCGGCGCGCTCCTCCGGTGGGATCGCGTCCCCCTCATTGCGGACGCGCTCGATCGCCTCATTGCCCCTCTGCATCTGTTCGGCGAGCGTGATCTCCTCCTCAGGGCTGAGCAGGTCGACCTTACCGATCTCCTTCAGGTACATGCGCACCGGATCGTCAATCGCAAAGGCTTCCGCCATTGCCGAGGTATCAACCAGCTCTTCCTCCGGCACCTCCTCGACGTCCTCAGGCTCGAACACCTCGTCATCATCGTCGCCCAGCGCCTTTTCAAGCACGCCCTCGGTCTCGATCTCGATCCCCATCGACTCCAGCGTTTCATACAGCTTATCGATGTCGTCGCTTTCCATATCCAACTGGCCGAGCGCGTCCGCGATCTCCTTGAGCGTCAGCCTCCCGTTCTTTTTGCCGAGCGCCAGCAGGTCCTTCACCACCTGCTGCTGGTCCACCGCCTGCTCCGGCGCATTGCCATTGCCCATTGTCGTCATATCGTTTGTCCTCCCGCGTTTTGTTTTTTAATGCGTCCAAAGGTAAGCAGCGGGTCCTCGCCCGCTTCCTGAATCGTACCATCCCTGACACGCTGCATTCTTATGGTATCTATGTACTCGTGCAGCGCCTGCCTCTGCTCGCCGGCAGGCAGGCTCTGCTCCAGAATCGAAGATAAAAGGCTCATTTCATTCGGCTCAAGCCAACCCTCGAACGGCAGTACGTCGACAATCTGCCCCTCCCGATCGAGCGCCAGCACCCGCTCATATATCTTACGCAGTACCGGCGCGGAAAACCATGCCGGCGGCACTTCCTTTTCCATCCCCGCGATCAGCTTTTGATCGGAGAACAGGAGCCGCAGCACATTTTCCTCCGCTTTCGCGGATTTTACATCCGTATAGGCCAGCGTCCGGTCCTTTGGCTGCGCCATGCCGACCGGCGAGCGGATCTCGCGGCGCTCCGCGGCCTGCCGCCGCTTACGCCGGATACCAAGCTCCCGCCGCACCTCGATATTCATAGCCTCCGCCGTTACGCCCGCCATTTTGGCGGCGCGTCCCGCGTATACCTCGCGCTCGATCGAGCTTTCGATGCCCGCGAGCATACGCGCCGCATCCCGCAGGAACAGTACGCGCGCCTCGTCGTCCTCCAGATCGTATTTGGCCGCGATCTGCTCCAGCCGGTAGGCGTTGTGGTTTTCGCTCCGATCAATGATCGCGCGGAACGCGTCCGCCCCCTTGGCCTTGATAAATTCATCCGGATCCTTGGCGCCCGGTATTTTCAGCACCTTAACCTGCAGGTCGCATTTTTTCAGAATATCGATCGCGCGCTGTGCGGCGGCCTGTCCCGCGCCGTCCGCGTCATAGGAAATCACGATCTGATCCGTGTGGCGCGCAATGATACGCGCCTGCTCCTCGGTCAGCGATGTGCCGAGCGAGGCCACGGCGGAGTCGAAGCCCGCCTGATGCAGCGCGATCACATCCATATACCCTTCCGCGAGGATAAAATACCCGTTCTTCGTCGTCTTGGCCAGATTCAGCGCAAACAGGTTGCGGCTTTTATGAAAAATCAGCGTTTCAGGGGAATTGAGGTATTTGGGCTTGGAATCATCCATCACCCGCCCGCCGAACGCGATCACATTGCCGCGCACATCAATGATCGGGAACATGACGCGGTTCCGGAAGCGGTCGTAAATCCTCCCCTTTTCGCTACGGCTGACCAGTCCGGCATCCATCAGTTCTTCCCGCGTATAGCCCTTGGCGGTCATTGCGTCGATCAGCGCGTGGAAGGAGTCGGGCGCATAGCCCAGCCCGAACTGATTCATAACGCGCCGGTGCAGGCCGCGGCCAATGAAATACTGCTGCGCCGCCCGATGCTCCGGCTGCCATAACGTCTGGTAATAGAACCGCGCCGCATCCTTGCAGAGCGCATACAGCCGCTCGCGGTGGCGCGCCGCTTTCCGTTCCGCCTCCCCCTGCTCGGGTACCTGCATGCCCGCGCGGTCGGCCAGGAAGCGCACCGCATCAGGGAATTCCAGCCCCTCGGCTTTCATCACGAACGTGATCACGCCCCCGCCCGCGCCACAGCCGAAGCAGTGGAAAATCTGCTTGTCCGGAGAAACAGAAAACGAAGCGGTCTTTTCATTGTGGAAAGGGCAAAGACCGAAATAATTTGCGCCACTTTTTTTCAGCTGCACGTACTGCGAAACAATATCCACGATGTCATTCCGCGCGGAAAGCTCGTCCAAAAACACGCGGTCAAACGGCATTGCGCCCCCTCCTTCCCTTTATCTTAACCGTTTTCGTCAATCTTCAATCTTATTCCAGCTTTTCGGAATAAATAATTTTTTATAGGTGGAAATCGAGTACCGGTCGGTCATGCAGGCGATATAATCGCATACAACGCGCTCGAGCGGATCGCCCTGCGTCATCAGGACAAAATAATCGCTCGGCAGCTCGTCCGGATGTTCGACAAAATATTCATACAGGCTGCGCAACATATTTTTCGCGCGCTGCTCCTCGCTCTGCGCCTCTGTCCCCTGGTATACATAGTCAAACATAAACTGGCGCAGCTCGAGCATTTCGTGGTGCGTCTTTTCGTCCATGCCAATCTCCCGATGCTGCTGCCCATAGGAGATCATGGCGGTCACCATCGTGTCAATGCGCCGCCCATGGGTATCGCCCAGACTGTCGAGCAGGCGGCGCGGAATATCCGCCGCGCGGATCAGTCCCCCGCGGATCGCGTCGTCGATGTCGTGGTTAATGTAGGCGATCCGGTCCGCGAAATGGATGATACGGCCCTCCGGCGTATCCGCCTTCCTGCCGCCCGTATGGCACACGATACCGTCGCGCACCTCCCAGGTGAGGTTCAGGTCCTCAATCCGGTCGATCATACGCAGGCTCTGCTCATTATGCCGGAACCCGAACGGGCAGACCTCGTCCAGCGCGCGCTCGCCGGCATGCCCGAACGGCGTATGCCCCAGGTCATGCCCCAGCGCGATCGCTTCCGTCAAATCCTCGTTCAGCCGCAGCGCCCGCGCGACCGTCCGCGCGATCTGCGCCACCTCCAGCGTATGCGTCAGCCGCGCCCGATAGTGGTCGCCCTCCGGCGAAATGAATACCTGTGTCTTGTTGGACAGCCGCCGGAACGCCTTGGAGTGAATGATGCGATCCCTGTCGCGCTGGAAGCAGGTGCGGTACGGGCATTCCTCCATCGGCCGCTGCCGGCCCCTGGAAGCGTAGGACTTTGTTGCCCAATTGGCCAAGGTCAGCCGTTCCCTTTCCTGCTGCTGTTCACGAACAGTCATACGCTCCACTCTCCCTGCCAGAATTGCCTATATAATAAAAATACCAGATGGAACTGCGTTTTCCTCTTTCTTTTCAAAAATTTTTTTAGAAAAATCCAAGCCGCCGGCGCCCTATCGGACTCGCCGGCCCATGAATTTGGTTTCCACCACCTCGGCGTAGACCGAACCTGCAGTAGCCTCGGCCAGCGCCTCGTTCAGCGCCTGCTCCCCGCCCGCCAGCACCGTGCAGGTCAGCGTGACGTCCACGCCATAATCCGTCTCCTCAATCGAGCAGTCATAGTCCGGCAGCAGGTGCGTCACCATCTCATACAAGTGGTACGGGCAGGCAATCAGCAGCACGCTGTACAGGCTCATCCGCTGGACGCCCGCCGCCGCGACTGCAAGCTGCGCCCCTTTGGTGTAGGCGCGCACCAGCCCGCCGGTGCCGAGCAGTATCCCGCCGAAATACCGCGTGACCACGCAGCAGACGTTTTCCAGCTTTTCGTGCCGCAACACGTCCAAAATAGGCATCCCCGCTGTACCCTGCGGCTCCCCGTCGTCCGAGTAGCGCATCAGGTTGCCTTCCCGTATGATATAGGCCCAGCAGTTGTGCGTAGCATCCCAGTGCGCATCACGCATCTGTTTGACCCGTGCCACCGCCTGCTCCGCGCTTTCCACGCGCCACAGGCGGCCGGTGAATTTGGAATGCTTTTCTTCAAACTTGTCCTCGCCGTATTCGGAAAACGGCACAAAGTAGTCTTTTCCCATACTTCTATCCCCGTGCGCGGTTGGGTATCCCCGTCACCCGCATCATTCCTCTGCCAGGTATTCCGCTACCCTGCCGTAGGTCTTGTCATCCACGACCGCGCGGACCACCGTGCCGTCTGCTGCGTATTCGACCGCTTCGACCTGTGCCTCGCGGTGCAACATATCCAGCACCGCCCCATCGCTGTACGGGATGCGTAGGCACACCCTGTGCTTGCCGCGGCCGAGCGCGCGCTCGATCGCCGCGAGCAGCGCATCCAGCCCCTCTCCGGTTTTCGCGGAGATCGCGACGCCCTCGTCCGGCCGGTAAAACGGAAGCGTATCCGGCGCGCATTTGTCGGCCTTGTTATATACCATTACGCGCGGAATATCCTGCGCGCCGAGCTGGGCGACCACCTTTTCCACGGTTTCTGCCTGCTGCTCCCAGTCCTCGTCCGAAACATCGACCACATGCAGCAGCAGGTCGGCATAGGCCAGCTCCTCAAGCGTCGCCTTGAATGCGGAAACCAGATGGTGCGGCAGCTTGCGGATAAAGCCGACCGTATCAGACAGCAGGATCTCCTGTGTGTCCGATATCCTTTTTTTGCGCGTTGTCGGGTCAAGTGTGTCAAACAGCCTGTCGTTTGCCGGAATGCCCGCTCCGGTCAGGGCGTTGAGCAACGTGGATTTCCCCGCGTTGGTATAACCCACAATCGCGACCAGCGGCATCTCGGTCTTTTTGCGCTGGCGCCGCTGCACAGCACGCACCTGGCGCACCTGCTCCAAATCCTCTTTCAGCTTGTCGATGCGGCGGCGGATATGGCGGCGGTCGGTTTCCAGTTGGGTTTCGCCGGGGCCGCGCGTGCCGATCGGGCTTTTGCCGCCGCCGGCTGTCTGCCGCACCAGATGCGTCCACATACCGGCCAGCCGCGGCAGTATATACTGGTACTGCGCCAGCTCGACCTGCAGCTTACCCTCGCCCGTGCGGGCGCGTTGCGCGAAGATGTCCAAGATCAGCGCCGAACGGTCGAGCACCGTGCATTTGGTCAGCTCCTCCAGGTTCCGCATCTGGGAAGGCGACAGCTCGTTATCGAACAAAATAAGCGCGGCCTCGTTCGCTTCTGCAAGCTGTCGCACCTCCTCGGCCTTGCCCTCCCCGATGAACGTACGCGCGTCCGGCGCCGGCCTGCGCTGCAGCGTCATGGCTGCCGCCTCGGCTCCGGCGGTTTCGGCCAGCGCTTTCAGCTCTGCCATCGTGCGTTCGTCCGCGTCCTGCTCGGCGGTAAAGCCCGGACAGGACAGGCCGACCAGCACCGCGCGCTCCACCCTGCTTTCGATTTGGTTTTCGGTCATACGGTTTCCTCCTCTCCGCATAACGAAACAAAAAACCATCGAACACAAAGGTTTCGATGGTTTCCCGTTTTACTTATCCAGATTGAAACGCTTCTTGAAGCGATCAACACGTCCGCCGGTGTCTACCAGCTTCTGCTTGCCCGTGAAGAAGGGGTGGCACTTGGAGCAAACGTCAACGACGATGTTCTCCTTGGTGGAGCCGGTCTCAATGACATTGCCGCAGGCACAGCGGATCGTGGTCTGCTTGTACTCGGGATGGATGCCCTGTTTCATGTTGTTTCACCTCTTTCCACGGTAAGTCGCATTAAACCTCTTACAGTCGTAAAATTATGATACCACAGCAACCGCCAAAATGCAAGCATTATTTTTCATATACCAGTTTTTCTTCGGTCCAGCCCGCAAGCACGGGAATCATGGACGCAGCGAGCCTTTTTGCGCCCGCCAGATCGTGCAGCCGGTAATTGCCGCACTCGACGCGGCTCGCGCCCGGGATCCCGCCTTCATAGCCGGCGATGAACGCCATCGTCCGCTGCGCCAGCGCGATCGCGTCGGCCGCTTCCATATCCCGCACCAAAAAATAAAATCCGGTTTGGCAGCCCATGGGACCGCAGTAAATAATTTTTTCTGAAAAATCTGAATTGCGGGCGAACGTTGCAAAGAGATGCTCGAACGTGTGACCGGCCGCGGGCTCGATATAGGTTCCCGCATTGGGATGCACCATGCGGATGTCGTAGGTCGTCACGTCGCCATCGATGCGCGAGGTATACATCCCCGGCTTGAGCTTATCATGGTTTACCTCGAAGCTTGCGATCCGTTTCAAGCCTTGCCCTCCTTTTCAATCCCCAAAAAACGCAGCTCGGTGCGGTATTCCTTCCACAGCAGCGCGTAGGAGATAAAGAACGCCGCGATCTCCGCAATCGGGAACGAATACCAGATCGCGCCCAGTCCGAACCATCTGCCCAGCAGCCAGGCTGCGGGAAGGATAATAACGAGTTGGCGGCACACCGACACGATCAGACTGTTGAGGCCGCGTGCGGTCGCCTGAAACAGCGTCGAGTTGATGATGCCGAACGCCGCGCCAATAAACGACAGGCTAATGATCCTGAGCGCCGGAACGCCAACCTCGAGCATCTCCCGCGCCGCGGCCGCGTCCGTGCGGTCGACGAACATCATCAACATGGTTTCCGGAATCGCCTGGAACACCACCAGCCCCAGTCCCATAATGACCACCGCCGCGGTCAGCGCAATCTTGTAGGCGCCGAACAGGCGTCCCTTATTCCGCGCGCCGTAGTTGTAGCCCATAACAGGCAGCGCGCCTTGGTTCAGGCCGAAAACCGGCATAAACACGAATGTCTGCAGCTTGAAGTAAACCGCCAGAACGTTGACCGCGGTCTGCGAAAAGCTGATCAGGATGGCGTTCATGCCGGCTGTCATCACCGAAACCACGCTCTGCATAACGATGCCCGGCAGGCCGACACGGTAAATGTCTTTCACAGTCTGCAGGCGCCACTTGAACTCCCGCATCTTTATCCTGAGCACCTTTTGGTGGATAAAGACGCCCCACAGCCCGATCAGCATGCCAAACACCTGTCCAATCACAGTTGCGGCGGCCGCACCGTATACGCCCATTTCCGGAAACGGGCCGATGCCGAAGATCATCAGCGGGTCAAGAATGATGTTGATGATCGCGCCGGTCAATCCCTGGCACATCGGGATAATCATGTTGCCGGTGGATTGCTGTATTTTCTCGCACATCATGGAAATCATGACGAAAAAGCTCATCCCGACCGCGACCTGCGAATACTGCACCGCCTGCTCATATACATCGGGCGCGGAACCGAACGCGCCAAGGAACGGCGGCGCCAGCACAAAGCCGACGACAACGAACGCCAGGCCGCCGATAACCGCCAGCGCAATGCCATGCTCCGCGGCGGAATCCGCGTGCAGCTGCCGCTTTTCACCCAAACGGCGCGAGATCAGTGAGTTGACGCCCACGCCCGTTCCCACGCCGATCGCAATAACCAATTGCTGCAAGGGAAAAACCAGCGAAACCGCGGCCAGCGCGCTCTGCGAATACTGCGCGACAAAGATGCTGTCAACAATATTGTACAGCGCGTTAATCAGCATGGAGATCATCGCGGGCAGCGCCATGGAGAAAATCAGCGGCCCCATGCGTGCCGAACCCATTTTGTTTTCCTGTTCCAATTTCATTCCCCCTAACGACAACGAAGCCGCCCCGGAGCTTGTCCGGCGCAGCTCAAATTTATCCTCACTTATAGTTTACGGGATAATCGTTGATATTGCAAGTTTTTTTTACAACTTTCCTGCCAGTTCGTCAAAGGATGCCTCCACAAAGAAGTCGCTGGCTGCCCGCAGCTCGGCCTCCCCCGCCGCATAGGCCGGCTCGGCCATGCCGCATACCCGAAAGCCCGCCCGCTTTGCGGTTACGCCTGCGTAGGGCGCGTCCTCGAACACGATGCAGTCCGCAGGGCGCAGCCCCAGCCGCTCCGCCGCGCGCAGGTAGATATCCGGCTCGTGCTTGGAGATGCCGACATCCTCGATCGTCAGCATGAATGCGAAATAATTCAGCATCCCGCGGTCGCGCAGCGCCTTTTCCGCATGCCGCCGCGCGGTCAGCGTGGCGATCGCCATTTTTACGCCGCGGCGGCGCAGTCCCTCCAGAAACCGGAACACCCCGTCCTTCGGCCTGGCTATCGTTTCATATCGCGCGGTGATCAGGCGGTCCATCCCGTCCATCATGCTCTGCACGTCAATCGGCAGCTCTGGATAGCGCTCGATGAAATACTGCGCCACCTGCGGCTGGGAAAAGCCCTCGGTCACCGCATAGTCCTGATCCGTGATGTGCAGGCCGAACTGGCTCAGGTACCCCTGTGTCAGCCGTTTCCATACCGGCATGGAGTCGAGCAGCGTGCCATCCATATCGAAAATTGCGCCTTTGAAATCGTGCATTGGTTCTCTTCCTCCCGGGGAATACCGGCGGACGCGCCGCCTTACTTGGTTTTTCTGTCGATAAATTGCGGCCGCATCTTGGAGTACAGGATCTTCTGTTCGCTGTACAGGCCGTAATAGCCGCTGAGCATATAGGCAATGGAAATCACAAGCGCAAACAGGCCGAGCGACTGCCCGCCGAACAGCTCATAGGCCAGCAGGATCGAGGTCAACGGGGAGTTAGTCACGCCGCAGAACACCGCCGTCATGCCAAGTCCGGCGGCGAAGGAAGAGGCGAGACCAAAAAACCCGCCGTAAGCGGCGCCGAACGTCGCCCCGATGAACAGCACCGGCACGATCTCGCCGCCCTTATACCCCACGCCGATCGTGATGGCGGTCAGCACAAGCTTAATAAAAAACGCCGTGTAGTGCGCCTCCCCCGCAATGGCCCGTTCGATCACCGCCATGCCCGCGCCGTTGTAGTCCCGTGTGCCGAGCAGCAGCGACACCGCTGCGACAGCCGCGCCGCCGGCGGCAATGCAGATATACTGGTTGGGGATCTTCCTTTTCAAAAAGCGCCCGATCTGGTGGAACAGGATGCAGACCACCGCGCTCAGCACCGCGCATACCACGCCAAACAGCACTAGGCGCGCGATCAGAGGCGCGTCGAGCCGATCCGGCACGGCATGGAGGGCGAAGCGCGTGGTTTCTCCCCCCAGCGCGACGGCGACGCCATGCGCAATCAGCGACGCCAGTACACACGGGAACAGAGCCGCATAATACATCACACCCACGCTGATGACCTCCATCGCGAATACGGTCGCCGCCAGCGGCGTGCCGAACAGCGCCGCAAAGCCCGCCGCCATGCCGCACATGGTAATCGTGCGTGAATCACGGTCGTCCAGCCGCATCCAGTGTCCGATGTTGCCCGAGATCGAACCGCCGAGCTGAAGCGCCGCGCCCTCACGTCCCGCGGAGCCGCCGCAAAGGTGGGTCAGCACCGAGGTGACGAAAATGCTCGGCGCCAGCCGCAGGCGGACCGGATGGTTCTCCCGCACCGATGTTAAAATGAAATTCGTACCGCGTTCCAGCGGCATTTCGCTCTTCTTATACCAGAACGCGATGAACACACCCGCGAGCGGCAGGAGGTACAGCAGCCAGTCATGCTGCTCCCGCATCCTCCCCGCCCAGTCGAGCGCGTGGTGGAACGCCGTGCCGGTCACCCCGACCACAACGCCGATCACAACCGCGAACACGCACCATCTCGCAAAGATAAGCGCGTTTTTCGCCTGCTTCTTCCAGTACTCCCATTCCATTCCCACACTCTCCCTCATTCCTCAAAACCCTCAAGTGTAAGACCGGATCAGGCTACCCGCCCACTGCAAAAGCCGCTCGGATTGGATTGCAAACGGTTCCGTCCCCTCCTGATGCGGCATGCCCGCCGTCAGGATCAGCCGTTCCTCCCCCTGCAATAGCGGCAGAAGCTCCGACCGGCGGACAACAAACGCGCCCGTCCGACAGAAATGCACCGCGCGCAGAACGAAAAAGGCGGATTTATACAGCTCCCGCAGGAGCTGCCCGCTTTTTTCGTGCAGGCGGTTATGTACGCACATATGGTAGATCCCGCAGGCGCCGATCCTCACGGCGCGGCGGGCGTCGGACGGACCGAAGCGCTCCCGCAGCGCCGCAAGGCTGCCGTACCACACCCTAGTATCATAGTAGAACCCGAACAGCTCGGACGGCTCCCAGTGCAGCAGTTCTTCCCAGCCGGATACAAAGCCGCACACCTTGTCCCGTGCGGGCAGGCTTTCCAGCACCGCCTCATAGCGCGGCCAGTCCTCCATGTGCCATGCATCCAGGATCACGACCACATCAATGTCGCCGTCCGGCCCCGCTTCCCCGCGGGCTCGGCTGCCCTGCAGGCCAACGCAGCACACCCTTTCACCGAACGCTTCCAGCACCGCCTGTGTGAACGCGTCCATCCACTTTTCCGTATCCATGTCTGCCTCCTTTCCGATAAGAATTGCCCCGCAGTCTTCTACGGGGCAATCTTAGGGTCAAAAACCGTATTACTTGGACGTTGTCGAGGTTTCCTTCAGCACAACGTCATGCGCGCCGCCCTCGACAATCGAGGTGGCGGATACGAGCGTAATCTTCGCCTTCTTCTGGAATTCCGGAATGGAGAGCGCGCCGCAGTTGCACATAGTCGAACGCACCTTGCTCAGCGTCAGCCCCAAGTTATCCTTGAGCGAGCCGGCGTACGGCACATAGGAATCCACGCCCTCCTCAAAGGACAGCTTCTTGTCGCCGCCCATGTCGTAGCGCTGCCAGTTGCGCGCGCGAGCCGAGCCTTCGCCCCAGTATTCCTTCATGTAGCTGCCGTTGATGTTGACCTTGTTGGTCGGGGATTCGTCAAAGCGGGAGAAGTAGCGCCCCAGCATCAGGAAGTCCGCACCCATGGCCAGCGCCAGCGTGCAATGGTAATCGTGTACGATGCCGCCGTCCGAGCAGATCGGCACATATACGCCGGTTTCCAGGTAATATTCATCGCGCGCCGCGGCAACCTCGATCAGCGCGGTCGCCTGACCGCGGCCGATGCCCTTCTGCTCGCGGGTAATGCAGATCGAGCCGCCGCCGATGCCGACCTTGACAAAGTCCGCGCCCGCGTCCGCGAGGAAGCGGAAGCCTTCCCGATCGACGACGTTGCCCGCGCCGACCTTGACCGAGTCGCCGTAATTCTCGCGCACCCACGCGAGCGTACGGCTCTGCCACTCGGAAAAGCCCTCGGAGGAATCGATGCACAGCACATCCGCGCCGGCCTCGACCAGAGCGGGTACGCGCTCGGCATAATCGCGGGTATTAATGCCCGCGCCCACAACATAGCGCTTATGCTCGTCAAGCAGTTCGAGCGAATTTGCCTTGTGGCTGTCATAGTCCTTGCGGAACACCAGATAAACAAGATGCTGCTCCTCATCCACCAGCGGGAGCGAATTAAGCTTATGATCCCATATGATATCGTTGGCGATCTTGAGCGTGGTGTCCGCCGGCGCGGTAATCAGCTTTTCAAACGGGGTCATGAACTCGGACACCTTCACGTTGGTTTCCATACGGGAAACGCGGTAATCGCGGCTGGTGACGATGCCGAGCAGTCTGCCGGTAGCCGTGCCGTCGTCCGTGACCGCAACGGTGGAGTGGCCGGTCCGCGCTTTCAGGTCGAGGATATCCGCCAGCGTCTGATCCGGCTTGACGTTGGAATCGGATACGATAAAGCCGGCCTTGTAGCTTTTGACGCGGGACACCATCGCGGCCTCGCTCTCGATGGTCTGCGAGCCGTAAATAAAGGAAATGCCGCCCTCCTGCGCAAGCGCGATCGCCATGCGGTCGTCCGAAACCGCCTGCATGATGGCCGAAACCATCGGGATGTTCGCATACAGGGAGGACTCCTGTCCTTTTCTGAACTTGACGATCGGGGTGCGGAGGCTGACGTTCGCTGGAATACATTCCGCGGACGAATAACCGGGTACGAGCAGGTATTCGTTGAACGTGTGCGAAGGCTCGCTAAAATAATACGCCATACGTTTTCCTCTCCTTTTTCATTCCTGTTTTTCCAGATTGTATATTGCTTTTTATTATATCCTTTTTACCAGGTAAAGTAAAGCAGGCATATAGCAGATTTTGCAGGTTTTTGGCGCGGCCCGCTTATACAAAGCGCGCAATAGCGATGCGGACAATAGAAAGAACCGCAGCAGATCTGCTGCGGTTCTTTCTATTAGAAATGAGGAATGAATGTTGTGGTCTACTTAAAAACTTGCGGCGTTTTCCGCCGATGGGGTTGCTCTCTTTTGCTGATAACAGGCTACCATCTATCCGCGGCCTTGTCAACCCGATCGGCGTTTTCTTAACGCATCCTTAACCGCTATTCCCCCATTTCCCAGGTATTTCCCGTATCAAAAAAGTACAAAACGCGCTGTTTCACCGGCCTACCGAAAACCGCCTCCACCGCATCCGCATACGCGTCAAGCTGCGGGCGGTACCGCGCCGCGCGGGCGGCAAGCCCGTCCTTTGATACGCGGTCGGTTTTGAAATCCACGATCACAAAGCCCTCCGGTGTGTCGATCAGGCAGTCGATCACGCCCTGTAGCAGCACCTTTTCCTCCGGTGCGTCGGCCGCGACTGGAAAATACCGTGCGGCTGGCACCAGCACTGAGAACTTAAACTCCCGCCGCACTGAATGCTCCGCCATCAACCCGCGGTACAGTGCCGAGGTGAAAAACGCCCGAATCTTTTCCGGCTCAATCGCCGCCGCCTGCTGCGGCGACAGGATGCGCTTTTCCTCCAGCCGGTCGCGCTCGCGCTCCACGCCGCCTGGCGCGGCGGCCGCCGCGAAATCGCAGAACTGCATAAACAGATGGTGCGCCGTGCCGATCTCAGCAGGCGTGAGGCGCCGCGCCTCCTGCTCGAACAGCGGCGCACGCAGCTTCGGCTCGCGGCGCGGGGGTGCCGTCTCCTCCGCAGCCTCGTCCGCACGGTAGCCGCGGCCCACGCCGGTCGCGGTCAGCTTGCTGGGCAGCTCGGAAAGATAAGCGCGCGGATAGCTCAGGTAAGGCTTGACCTCGTATCCCGCCGTGTCCGTCTCCACATAGCGCAGCACCTCCCGCTCCGGCAGCGCCAGCTCGTCCGGCTGGTACACGCGCAGGAGGAACGCATCGTTATCCGTACCGCGCTCCGGCACCGACAAGCCATACTGTTCTTTCAGCGCGCGCGCGCAGGGGTGCCGCAGCAGCGGCGCGAGTATCCAGGCCAGCGGCGCGCGCACCGCGCCCATCGCATACTGCGGCAGCTCGTCCAACGCGGCCAGCCGCGCCCATTTTTCCAGCGACCGCTGCAGCGTCCCGCTTGCGCAGGTAAGGATGAGCTTCTCTTTCGCGCGCGTAAGCGCAACATACAATACGCGCAGCTCCTCGCTTACCATCTCGCGACGCTGCAGCACCGCGACCGCTGTTCGCTCGGCTGTGTCGTACTGTACGCCGCGGCTCCGGTCGCGGCACTTGCCGCCAATCCCCAGTGACTGATGCACCAGCACCGGCTCGCGCAGGTCCGCTTCGTTAAATTGCTTCGCGCAGTCCGCCAGCAGCACGACCGGAAATTCCAGCCCCTTGGATTTGTGGATGCTCATGATGCGCACCGCGCCGCCCGACGCCTCTGCGCCAACCGTCTGGAAGTCCTCGCCCGTTTCCTGCATGCCGCGCAGCAGGCGCACGAACGCGAACAAACCGCGGAAGCCCTGCCCCTCGAACGCCCGCGCCCGCTCGAAGAAAGCGAGCAGGTTGGCCTGCCGCTGCGCGCCGTTGGGCAGCGCGCCGTACAGGCCGAGCGCTCCCGTCTGGTCATAGATCTCCCACAGCAGACGGTACACCGGCTGGTCGCACGCGAAGCCGCGCAGGAAGTCCAGCCGCTGCAGGAACACCTCGACCTTCGGGAAAGCGCCGCGCGACTGTATAAGCGCGTCGTAATAGCTTGCCTTGCGGTCTGTCAGCCGGATATCCGCCAGCTCCTGCTCGGTGAAGCCGAACAGCGGCGAACGCAGCACGCCGATCAGGTCCACGTCCTGCCTCGGGTTGTCGATCACGTTCAGGAGCGAAACCACCGCGCCCACCTCGGCGGTTTCCAACAGGCCGCCGCGCTCCTCCGCGCTCGCGGAAACGCCCGTCTGCTCAAGCGCGGCGATGAACGTGCGCGCCTTGGTTTTGGTGGCGCGCAGCAGGATCACGATATCCCCCGGCGTAACCGGACGTAGGGCGCCCGTTTCCTTATCCAGCACGGGAAAGCCCTCGTCCAGCAGCGCGCGGATGCGCTGCGCGGCAAGCCGGGCCTCGAGCGCAGTCTTGTCGGGCGCGTCGTCGTCCTCGCCAAGCCCCGCCGCGTCCACCAGCAACACCTCGGTCCGGTAGCGCGGGTCGTCCGCGTCCGGATAATAGTCCGCGCCCAGATGCAACGCTTCCCGATCGGTATACGCCAAGCCGCCCACCGTTTCGCCCATCACGGCGGCAAACAGATAGTTGCACGCATCCAGCACCGCCGCGCGCGAGCGGAAGTTCCGCCCCAGCACCACGCGGCGCGGCTGTCCCGCATCCGCTTCCCCCGCCTCGGCAAAGGTCCGGTATTTGGACAGGAAGATGGAGGGGTCGGCCAGCCGGAATCCGTAGATGCTCTGCTTGACGTCGCCCACCATAAACAGGTTGGTCCCATCGCGGGACAGCGCGCGGAAGATCGCGTCCTGCACGGCGTTGGTGTCCTGGTATTCATCCACCGCGATCTCCGCGTAACCTTCGGACAGCGCTGCGGCCAGTGCGGAGGGCCGTCCCCCCTCGTACAGCAGGCGCACCGCAAAATGCTCCAAATCGTTGAAATCCGCCGCGTTCCGCGCGCGCTTGGCCGCGGAAAAGGCGTCGTCAAACGCATTTACCATGTCGATCAGCGAAAACAGCGCGCGCGCGGTCAGGGCGCGGTCGTATTCGGCCTCGGCCGCCGTAACGGTCAGCCATTTGCCGCGGATGGCTTTAGCGGCGTCCTTCCACTCCTCGCGCATCGCCTTGACTTCCTCAAGGAACGCCTTGTCCTCAAATTTACGCGCGGCTCCCAGCCGGTCGAACGTGATCGACCGCGCGGCCTCCACACAGGCATCCCACTCCCCGCCGCGCAGGGCTTCCAGCAGGCGCTCGGCGCGATTCAGATCGCTCGTCAGCGCGGGCAGGTAAGCATCGGCCAGGCCGTCGACGCCGGTCACCGCAGCCGCCGCCATGCGCAGAAACGCCGCGCCGTGCTCCGCCGCCGCGCGCGCCTGCGCAAGCAGGACGCGCCCGTGCGGCGTATCCATCCCGCACGCGTACAGCCCCTGCCGCACCTCCTCCATGAAAGCGCGCGGGTCGGGATGCGCCTGTATTTTTTCGTAAGTGCCAAGGATGACCTCGCCCAGCTTCTTGTCGTCCCGCCCTGCGGCGAGCAGGTCGCAGAGCGCGAAAAAGCCCTCATCCCCGCGCTCATATGCTGCGTCGAGCACCTCCTCAAGCACCTCGGCGCGCAAGATCTTGCCCTCGTTCTCATCCATCAGCCGGAAATCCGGCGCGATGCCGAGCGCCGCCGCCTGCTCGCGCGCGAGCGACAGGCACAGCGCGTGTACGGTCGTGATCTTCGCGCGGTGTACCAGAAACATCTGACGGCGCAGGCGCGTATCGTGCGGCGCTTTCGCTGCCGCCTCGCCCAGCGCAGCGGAGATGCGCTCGCGCATCTCCGCTGCCGCCGCGTTGGTAAAGGTCACGAGCAGCAGACGGTCGATATCCACCGGATCGGTCGGGTCGGTCAGACGTGCGAGCACGCGCTCGACCAGCACCGCGGTCTTGCCCGAGCCTGCCGCCGCCGACACCAGCAGCGCGCCGCCCCTGTCATGGATGGCGGTTTCCTGCTCTTTGGTCCATTGCGGCATGTCATTCACCCCCTACCTGCTGCCAGAACTCCTCGTCCGACAGGTGCCGGAGCCACCGCGTCTTGTCGCCCGCCGTTTCATCGAAGCGGCAGGCGGCGCGGAAGTCACACCAGTCGCAAAAGCTCGATGCTTTATCCTTTTTGCACGGGTTTGCGGCCACACTGCCCGCGCGCAGCTCGCGCCCCATTTCGAGCAGCTTATCATGCGCATACCTGGCAAGCTTTCCAAACCGCACCAGGTCGGCCACCGCGGATTTCGCCGCGAGCGAGGGCGCGTCCTCCCCCTTTTTCACCTTGATCGTGACCGGAATAAACCGTCCGTCTCCTTCCAGCCCGTGCTCCATCGCCTCGAGCAGCTCCATGTCGTCGCTCAACAGGCCGCTGCGGCGCAGCGCCTTGTCGCGCAGAGCACGGAGCGCGTCCTCGTCGATATCGCGCGCCGCGTCGGGCAGCTCGTCCCGCACGGGGACGTACAAAACGCCCGCGGGTACGATTTCGTTGAACGTTTGGGTCAGACGCTTACGGTAGCGCTCCAAGCCCTCCTGCTGAAGTGCATACAGGTAGATAACGAGCTGCATGTTCAGCCCATACCAGATATCCGACAGGGAAAACGACTTTTTACCGCTTTTGTAGTCCATCACGCGCAAGTACAGCCGCCCGTTTTTGATATACCCGTCCACGCGATCCACCTTGCCCGAGAGGGACACTGAAACCTCCCCCTCCGCGCACAGGACGGGCGGCAGGTCGCCGCCGCGCGAAAAATCCACCTCATAATCGATCGGCGCGAAGTCGGAAACGCGCAGCTCGTCAATCACATTGTCCAAGATCTGCTCAACCGTGCGCGTCAGCCGCCCGAACAGATAGCGAAAGCGCGCGGTCTTGTTCTCCATGCCGCCCAGTTCCTCCTGCACATACTGCCGGACCGCCGTGCGGCAGGCACGCCGGACCGCCGCTTCCTCCGCAGCCGCCGCGCCGCCCGCGCCTTTTCCCAATGCAGTCAGCGCATGCTCCAGCACATAGTGGATGAACGTGCCGGTTTCGAGCGCGTCAAACCGCGCCACACGGCGCGGCCTGGCTTTCAGGCCGTACTGCATGAAAAACGCGAACCGGCAGGAGTAAAATGTGTCCACGCGCGAGGCGGTCAGGTTGAGGCTTTTCCCATATAGCCCCTCTATCGTATGCGGGCTGGTCAGCGGCCCCCGTCCGCGCCGCTGCTGCGCGGCATGGTGTACCCGCTCGTCGTCGCGGTAAAAACCGTAGGCCGCGCGCACCGCCGCCGTGCGGTCGCCGGACAGGTATGCGCAGGCCATTTCGACCGCCGGACGCTCCGCCTGCAGGCGGTCCTGCGCTGTTTCCGTCTGGTGCGTGGAAAACAGCACGTCGGGCAGCAGCCCCCGCACCACGCCCACAAAATACGACGGGCGCGTCTCCCCACCCGCGGCGTCGCTCATATGCCAGGTGAGCAGCAGTTCCTCAGTGGGGCAGGCAAGCGCGCGGTACAGGGTCTCCTGCTCCATGAGCAGACGCTCCACGCCGTAGGCTTTCAGTTCCACCCCCAGCGCGTCCAGCTTGTCCCGCTCCATATCGCTGAGCAGCGAGGCGGAGGAGGGCGCCTTGGGGATCAGCCCGTCGTTTACCCCGAGCAGGATCACGTATTTCGCGTTTTCCCCGCATGCGCGTTCGATATTGCCGCAGGTCACACGGTCGAGTGAAACGGGTATCGTACCCACGTCGTATTCGCCCAGCACCAGACGGAACAGCTTCGCAAACCGCTCCGCCGTCAGCGGCGTATCCCCGCATACCCATGCGAACTGCTCCATGGCGGACACCAGAATCTCCCACAGTTGGCGGTACTCATCCGCCAGCTGTAGGCGTCCGGCCGCCTCGTGCGCGGCCGCGCGGTCGGCCATGCACCGCGGCGCGTCCACCGCGAGCAGGAAGTCGTACAGCGCGCGCACACAGCCGGATGCCGGCTGCTCCCCTTTCAGCCTTTCGCGCAGCGTGGAAAACGGGCCGATCAAACGCGCGCGCAGCGCGTTCAACTCCGCAAGCTGCGCCCGCGCGCGATCGTCGAACGGCTGACCGTACCCGTCCGGATGTTCGGCCCACTCCCGTTCCCATGCGCCGCCGCGGATATTCCAGGTCAGCGCGTAATTCTCCAGCTTGTCCGACTCCTCACGCGTTAGATGCATCAAGCCGGTTTTGAGACAGCCGAACAGGTCCTCGTATTTGAAATAGGACTGCGCCGCGTTCAGCGCGCCCGTGACCAGCGCCATCGGCGGGCGTGAGAGCAGGTCGGGCTTTTCCGCAAGGAACACCGGCACGTCATATCGCGCCATCGCCATGGCGAGAAACGCACTGTACGGCTCGATGTCACGCGCGGCCACCACGAAATCGCGGTAGCGCGCGCCCTCATCGCGCACCTTGCGCCGGATATAGGCCGCCGCGTGCTCGCACTCGTCAAACGGCGACGCGGCAGCGTACAGGCGCACCCCTTCGCACGACTCCTGCGGAACACGCACGGGCAACAGACCTTGTGCCTCCACCGCCGCCAGGCCCGCCGGCCGCGCAACCCTGCTTGCGCCAAGCTCGATGCGCTCCGCTTTCCGGTTATGCCGCTTTGCCATGCGCTCCAGAGTCTTGACCGTTTTGCAGCCCGTGACGAATATTTCCGGATACGCCATATCGCAGGCGACCGCCGCCGCCAGCGGCACGCCCGCCGCCAGCACGGCGTCGACCACGGCCAGCTCCTGCGGCGTAAAGCCCAGAAAGCCGTCCAGATACACCGCCGCGCCGTCCAGCACATGACTTTCTGCGAGCCGGTCGCGCAGATGGGTCAGCCGGTCGCGTGGGTCGGGCAGGGATTCGTCGC
Organism: Agathobaculum faecis; assembly: GCF_014287995.1. Classification (NCBI taxonomy): domain Bacteria; kingdom Bacillati; phylum Bacillota; class Clostridia; order Eubacteriales; family Butyricicoccaceae; genus Agathobaculum; species Agathobaculum faecis. The sequence goes on along the minus strand of NZ_JACOPL010000005.1, from coordinate 158,432 downwards.
ACAGACGCTCATACGCGGTCAATAACTGCGCCAGATCGGACAGCTTCGCTGCGAGCGCCGTGTCCCTGCACGTCTCCGCAGCGGCGAACAGCGCCTCCGGCGCGACCGCACAGGTCTTGCACTCGTCCACCACCCCCAGCGCCTCGCCGAGCAGCTCGGGCTTGTCCGCCAGACCGCCCCATACGGACAGCCCGCCCTGAACACGGCGCGCGGCCTCCTGTAGGGTGAGGAGCTGTCCGGCCGGTGTCAGCATCTGCTGCGCCAGCCCGCCGACCTCGGAAAACACCCGATCAGCCAGGCGGGAGAACGTCAGAACCTCGGCGGTGCGCGCGCCCCGATTGTCCGTCGCCGCGGCGAGCGACCGCTCCATACGGTGTGAATTCAGCTCCGGCACAAGTAAGATCTGCCGCCCCCCGCCGCTTTCACAGCGGGCGGCGATCTCCCGCAGGATTGCCGTTGTTTTGCCGCTGCCCGCGCGGCCGGTCCAAATGCGCATGGCACTCTCCCCTTCCATTGCTTTTTATCATACCATGAACCCGAACATGTGCGCAAGCTTCCCGCAGAAAAGGAAAATTTATGGTTGACTTTTCCGCAAAAATCGACTATACTTAACAAGCACATTGCGAAACGCCTCTGTAGCTCAGTCGGTAGAGCAGGGGACTGAAAATCCCCGTGTCGGTGGTTCGATTCCGCCCGGAGGCACCATTTTATATGCGGCTGTAGCTCATCTGGTAGAGCGCCACCTTGCCAAGGTGGAGGTAGCGAGTTCGAGCCTCGTCAGCCGCTCCACCCAAAAACCTGTCCCGCGGACAGGTTTTTTCAGTTTTCTGCATGGCGGTTGACAACACGCCGCCGTTCAGTATACTCTCATATTAGGTGATTTGCATGGAACGTAAAACAAAGACAACCATCGAACGCGGCCTGTTAATCTCGGGTATCGCGATCGCGGCTTTCGGCCTGTTGACCGAGGGCATCAACTATCCCTGGGGTACGCTGGTCGGCAAGGAGACAATCGCGGCGGATCCTGCGCCGGTCTCCGAGCAATGGATTGAGCAAAGCCTCCCCGCCGAGGAGGATCTGGTTTACCTGACCGACTGCGACGCCTACGGCACGGCGACCGCTCCGGAAGAGGCGCTACAGGTTGGCGTGATCAAGCTGCCCAAGCTCGGCACCGCCGACAACGTGGTCGAAGGCACCGAGCTGAAAGACCTCGCGCTTGGCGCAGGGCATCTCGCGGGAAGCGCGCTGCCCGGTGCGTCCGGCAACTGCGTGATCGCGGGCGACCGCTCCGACGATTTGATGCGTCATTTGGAATTACTCGGCGAAGGGGATACCATCCTGCTCGCCGACCAAGACACGCAATATACCTATACGGTATTCCAGGCGGTAACGGTCGAGCCTACTGAGGTCTGGGTGACCGAGCCTGTCGAGGGACGCGAGGCCGTGCTCACCCTGTTTACCGGTACGCCGTCCGGCTCTCTCAAACAGCGGCTGGTCGTCCAGGCGGAGCTGACCGCCTCGGAACCTCGCAGCTGATCTGTCCGTCCCGCACCGAGGCCGCCCAGAGGGCCTCGGTGCGTTTCATTTTCACCGGCGCGTCCTGTGCCGCTGCGTGACTGTTTACGAGGTTTCTTTATGCTGCATGAATTTTCCCGCGCCGAGCTGCTGCTCGGCGCACAGGCCATCCAGACGCTCGCCGCGTCCCATGTCGCCGTGTTCGGCGTGGGCGGTGTCGGCTCGTTCGCGTGCGAAGCGCTCGCGCGCGCCGGCGTAGGCGAGCTGACGTTGATCGATAACGATACGGTTGCGCTCACCAACCGCAACCGCCAGCTTATCGCGCTTGCGTCCACGTCCGGTCAGCCGAAGGTGGACGCGATGCGCGCGCGCATCGCGGATATCAACCCGCGCTGTACCGTCCATGCGCTCCGCATGTTCTATACGCCGGACAGCGCGCTCGACCTCAGCCGCTTCGACTATGTGATCGACGCGATCGACACCGTAACCGCCAAGCTGCATCTGATCGCCGAATGCGACCGGCTGGGCGTGCCGTTGATTTGCTCCATGGGAACAGGCAACAAGCTCGATCCCACGCGGTTTGAAGTTACGGATATTTACAAAACCTCGGTCTGCCCGCTCGCGCGGGTCATCCGGCTGGAATGCAAAAAACGCCGCATCAAGCGCCTGAAGGTCGTCTACTCCAGGGAGGAACCACGCACGCCCTTGCCCTCGGACGAGCAGAAGGGCACTGCGGGGCGCGCCGTACCCGGCAGCGTTTCCTTTGTGCCGCCGGTAGCGGGCATGATCCTCGCGGGCGAATGTATCAAGGACCTGACGGGCGTACGGTAAAACGCAAAACAGGAGCAGCTCTTGCTGCTCCTGTTTTGCGTTTTGGTTTATTCGGCCGGCTCTCCGGTCGGAAAGAAGAGTATGGTCTGCTGAGCGGTTCCAAGCGCCTCCCCCCTGATACGGACGCATCCGTCTGCAAAATCCACTTCCCCGACTGCGAACGGCACTTCGATCGCGCCGAGCGTATCCCCAAAACGGTCGAAGCAGGCAACGGTCTGCGCGCCGGTCCGCAAGGCATACACCCCCGCGCCATCGGTCGCCAGAGGCCCCGGCCGCTGGCTGACGGAAACCGTAAACAGAGTTTGGGGATTTCCGTACTCCGTGCAGCGGATATAGGCATACTCAGTGTCCGACAGCCAGCAGGCATAAATGTCCTGCCCCGTCTCGATCATCGCGTTGGCATAGGTTTCGCTTAAACGGCGGCCGGAAAAGTCATACAGCGTATAGTACCCGCTGTCCTGTGCGATATAAGTATCGCTCCATCGGTTCAGGAGCATCGGCGTTTCGCTCACCGTTCCCATCTTGCCATCGGTAATCAGGCAGTATGCCCCGTCGCGTTCTATCACAAGGCGGTCGCCGATCCCGCCGTACACCTGCACCTGATCGAGCGAAATATTCATGCGCCAGAGGGTATTCCCGCCGCGGTCGATCGCGCGGACGGCATCCCCCTCGCGGACGATCGCCCTGCCGTTTGCCCAGCCCGTGACCGACTGGTAGGTTTGCGTGCTGTATGTGCCGTCCGCATACAGGATACGGCTGTCCGCCGCGCCTTTTTCCATCGAGTACGCCCATGCCGAACCCGACTGCTCGTCCACGCCGTCAGCATAATAATCCGCCAATGTGTCGCCGGTTCTCAGGTTGCATAACGCGCACGCAAATCCGCTTTCCACATCCGGCTGCCAGTGCAGGCTTGCCCATTCACCCAACAGTCTGGCATCATAAAAATAGCCGTCCGTACCCGCAAAATCGGTCAGCAGACGGTTACCGGCTGCATCCTCGATATGTACGCGGCCCACCCCCGCGCCGGAATAGTCCACTACGACACGGTATGCTTCCCCTTGCTCTTTTGGGATCTCGGCCGCATACTGTGCGGCATATAGGCGCAGCATGGTTGCGATCGACTGCTCGCGGGTATACTCTCCCGCCGGCTCAAACGCATTGCCTCCCGTCCCCGTCATGATGCCGTGGCGGTAGACCCAGTTGATATCATTGCGCGCCCACGAGGCGATATCCGCGCCATCCGCGAACACATGCGGCAGACGGCCCTGCACGCTGCCGTCGTAATCTGCCCGCAGCGCGCCCAGCCGGTGTAGCATACTGGCCGCCTCCTGTCTCTGGAGTGATCGGCCCGGCTCGAACCTTCCGCCTCCCACTCCATTGACGATGCCGACCGACGCACATAGCAGCACATCCCCCTCCTTACAGTCCGTGAACAATACGGTATCCTTTTCCACTTTACCCAGCAACCCTTCAGTTTCCCACGAACGGTAAACCGCCGCCGCCAGCGCGCAAAACTCTGCCCTTGTCGCCGCCCTGTCATAGGCGCTGTCCAGCTTTTCCGGCACCAGCCCCGCCTCGCGCGCGGTCTGCACCGCTTCCAGCGCCCAGTCGCTCGGCTGGTCCGCGGCCCCCGCCGGAACCGCCAGCATGCAGGCCGTCAGCACGGCCGCTATCCATCTTTTCATCGTTCCATCCTCCTTTTTATTCGGTACGCTGTCTGGTAATCTCGTGATAAACGATCTCGGCACGATAGGTTTCCGCCCCATCCTCCGCATAAACGCTTTCGGTGATCGTGCGCCCCTGCGCGTCATAGCACCGGATAGCAAGGGACGCCTCCGTTTACATGCCCTGCCGGTACCGAACGCTCGTTTCCTCCTCATACCGCGCGGCGGGTACGATATACGGCAGCATCCGCCAGCTTTCCGTGTCCGGCGCCACATAGCGCAGGCCTCGTAACGCCAGCGCGCCAAATGTCAGTCCATACACCGCCACAGCCGCCAGCAGTAGGCCGCACAAGCGCCTGAAGATCCCCTGCTTCATACCGGCCTCCCTTTTTCCCATTGTAACACAAAAGCCCCTGCGGATAAATATCCGCAGGGGCTTTGTCATTCTTTTGTAGCTTACGCTTCCGGAGCGTACAGGTCCTGCAGGCGCTTGAGGTGTGCATAGCGCTTGGTGGACTCGACCTCGGATTCGGAGAACAGCTTCTCGGCGCGATCCGGGAACGAACGGGTCAGCGCAGAGTAGCGAGCTTCGTTCATCATGAACTTGCGGTAGTCCTCGGTCTTGGGCTCCTTGGACTCCAGGATGAACGGGTTCTTGCCTTCTTCCGCGAGCTGCGGGTTGAAGCGGAACAGGTTCCAGTAGCCGCAGTCGACAGCCTTCTTCATCTCGGCCTGGCAGTTGGTCATACCGCCCTTGATGGAGTGCATCTCGCACGGGGCATAGCCGATGATGAGGGACGGTCCCGGATAGGCTTCCGCTTCCGCAATCGCCTTGAGAGTCTGGTTCATGTTCGCGCCCATAGCGATCTGGGCAACGTATACATAGCCGTAGCTCATCGCGATCTCGGCGAGGCTCTTCTTCTTGGTGGTCTTGCCGGACGCCGCGAACTGCGCAACCGCGCCGATGTTGGTCGCCTTGGAGGCCTGACCGCCGGTGTTGGAGTAAACCTCGGTATCGAATACCATGACGTTTACATCCTGGCCGGAAGCGAGGACATGATCCAAGCCGCCGAAGCCGATATCATAAGCCCAGCCGTCGCCGCCGAAGATCCAGACGGACTTCTTGGCCAAGTATTCCTTATGCGCAACGATTTCCTTGCAGGCGTCGCAGCCGGCAGCCGCGCCCTGCTCAAGCACAGCGGCCAGAGCCTTGGCCGGCTCCGCGTTAGCAGCGCCGTTGTCCTTGGTTTCCAAGAACTTGGCGATCGCGTCCTTGGTTTCGGCCGGAGTCGCATCCGCCGCAGCCATCTCTTCGAGCTTGGAGATCAGGCGCTCACGGATGGCGAGCTGGCCATAGTACATGCCGAGGCCGTGCTCCGCGTTGTCCTCGAACAGGCTGTTCGCCCAAGCCGGACCGTGGCCATTCGCGTCAACGGTGTACGGGCTGGTAGCAGCAGGACCACCCCAGATGGACGAGCATCCAGTAGCGTTGGAGATATACATACGGTCGCCGCAGACCTGGGTGATCAGGCGGGCGTAAGAGGTTTCGGCGCAGCCTGCGCACGAGCCGGAGAACTCAAGCAGCGGCTTCTTGAACTGACTGTCCTTGACGGAAGCAGTCGAGATCATGTCGGCCTTCTCGGCAACCTTGGCTACGCAGTAATCGAACGCATCCTGCTGGGCAGCTTCCTGCTCCTGCGGAACCATGGTGAGCGACTTGGTCGGGCATACGCCTACGCACACGCCGCAGCCCATGCAGTCGAGCGGGGAAACAGCCATCGTGTACTTGTACACGCCCTTGCCCTTGCCAGCCTTGATGTCCACGATCTTGGCAGAAGCCGGAGCGGCGGCAGCCTCTTCCTCGGTCAGCGCGAACGGACGGATGGTGGCGTGCGGGCAGACATAAGCGCACTGGTTGCACTGTACGCAGGTCTCGGCGTTCCAGGTCGGAACGGTAACGGCTACGCCGCGCTTCTCGTAAGCGGCAGCGCCGTGCTCGAACGAACCGTCAACATGCTCGCCGGCGAAAGCGGATACCGGCAGAGAGTCGCCGTCCATGCGGCCGATGGGCTCCATAACGTCCTTGACCATCTTGACGACTTCCGGACGGCCCTGCAGGTCGCGGTTGTCCGCTTCGTCCGCGGCATTCGCCCAGGACGCCGGAATCTCGACCTTGTGGAACGCGGTCGCGCCAACGTCGATCGCCTTGTGGTTCATATCGACGATATCCTGGCCTTTCTTCAGGTAGGACTTGGTAGCGGCATCCTTCATGTAGCCAATCGCTTCTTCCTGCGGCATAACCTTGGCCAGCGTGAAGAACGCGGACTGCAGGATGGTGTTGGTGCGCTTGCCCATGCCGATCTCGATCGCCTTGTCGATCGCGTTGATCGTGTAAAGCTGGATGTTGTTGGAAGCAATATAGCGCTTGGCAACAGCCGGCATGTGGTGGTCAAGCTCTTCGTCGGTCCACTGGCAGTTGATCATGAAGATACCGCCCGGCTTGACGTCGCGGACCATCGGGAAGCCCTTAACGATATAGGAAGGATTATGGCAGGCAACGAAGTCCGCCTTGTTGATATAGTAAGGAGACTTGATCGGCTTGTCGCCAAAGCGCAGGTGCGAAATGGTCACGCCGCCGGTCTTCTTGGAGTCGTACTGGAAGTACGCCTGAACATACTTGTCGGTATGGTCGCCGATGATCTTGATAGAGTTCTTGTTTGCGCCGACCGTACCGTCGCCGCCGAGACCCCAGAACTTGCACTCGATGGTGCCTTCCGCCGCGGTGTTCGGCGCCGGCTTCTCCTCGAGGGACAGGTAGGTAACGTCGTCGGTGATGCCGATGGTGAACTGGGGCTTGGGCTCGGCCTTGGTCAGTTCCTCGTATACGGCAAAGACGGACGCCGGAGGCGTGTCCTTGGAGCCGAGACCGTATCGGCCGCCGATAACGACCTTATCGGTGATGCCGGCGTTCGCCAGCGCGGTGACGACATCGAGGTAGAGCGGCTCGCCCTGCGCGCCGGGCTCCTTGGTGCGGTCGAGGACCGCGAGCTTCTTAGCGGTAGACGGAATCGCGGCCAGCAGCTTGTCCGCGCGCCACGGGCGGTACAGACGGACCTTGACAAGACCGACCTTTTCGCCGTGCGCGTTCAGGTAATCGATCACTTCCTCCGCCACGTCGCAGATCGAACCCATCGCGATAATCACGCGGTCAGCGTCGGCAGCGCCGTAGTAGTTGAACAGCTGATAGTCAGTACCGAGTTTGGCGTTGACCTTGCCCATGTACTCCTCTACGATCTCCGGAACAGCGTCGTAGAACTTGTTGCAGGCCTCGCGGTGCTGGAAGAATACGTCGCCGTTCTCGTGCGAGCCGCGCATCATCGCATGCTCCGGATTGAGGGCGCGCTTGCGGAACGCCTCGACAGCGTCCATGTCGCACATTTCCTTCAGGTCCTCGTAGTCCCAAACCTCGATCTTCTGGATCTCGTGGGAGGTGCGGAAGCCGTCAAAGAAGTTGATGAACGGAACGCGGGACTTGATGGTCGCCAGGTGCGCGACCGCGCCCAGATCCATCACTTCCTGCGGGTTGGTTTCAGCCAGCATGGCGAAACCGGTCTGGCGGCAGGCCATAACGTCGGAATGGTCGCCAAAGATGTTCAGCGCATGGGACGCAACCGTACGCGCCGAAACATGGAAGACACAGGGAAGCAGTTCGCCCGCGATCTTGTACATATTCGGGATCATCAGCAACAGGCCCTGAGACGCGGTGTAGGTGGTGGTCAGCGCACCGGCCGCAAGGGAGCCGTGTACCGTACCCGCAGCACCCGCCTCGGACTGCATTTCGATCACCTTGACGGTTGTACCGAAAATGTTCTTCTGACCTGCGGCTGCCCACTGGTCAACGCTGTCTGCCATGGGGCTGGACGGGGTAATCGGATAGATACCCGCGACCTCGGTAAACGCATACGACACGTGCGCGGCCGCAGTGTTACCGTCCATGGACTTCATCTTTCTTGCCATGTTTATATCCTCCTATTCAGTTATAACATGCTGAAGGGGTGAAAAAGGACCTTTCCGCACCAGTTTTGCGCCGAAAAAGCGATCTTCACCAACCGTATTTATTTTAGCACTCCTCCCTCCAATTGTAAACACCCAATATGACAAATTCATAACGATTTCCGCTTTTTCAGAACCGATTTCATATCGTGAAACAAATTGCTCTTTTTGTACCATAAATATTACATTTAGTTTGCATTTGACGTTTTGCATTGCGGAATTTGACATTTTGTAGTATAGTATTAGCGGTAAGAATTGGCGTTTCGGAGGGGCTTAACATGGTATCGCGTGTCTTCTCAGCCGGCCTGCGTGGCATCGATGGATATATCGTCACGGCCGAATGCTTTCTGTCCAGCGGCCTGCCCCGTTTGGATATCGTTGGCCTGCCGACCGGCGCGGTCAGCGAAGCTGGGGAGCGTGTGCGCGCCGCAGTCAAATCCCGCGGCTTCGACTGGCCGGTTTCCCGCCTGACGGTCAACCTCGCTCCCGCGGATACCAAAAAGGCCGGCGCCGCCTATGACCTTCCGATTCTGCTTTCCATCCTTGCGGCCGCGGGCGAGATCGATCCCCTGCCGCAGGACGCCGTCTTTCTCGGCGAGTTGTCCCTGACCGGCGAGCTGCGTCCGGTGTGCGGCGCACTTTCTATGGCGCTCGCCGTGCGGGACGCCGGCTTCCGAACGGTATTTGTCCCACAGCAGAACGCGGCCGAGGCCGCCTATGCCGCCGGCGTCACCGTGCTGCCGGCGGCCGGCCTGGACGACCTGCTCGCCCACCTGAACGGGCGCCGCCCGCTTTCTCCCTGTCTCCCGCCTGCCGCGCCGCCGCCGTGCAGCGCGCCCCTCGATTTCTCGCACGTCATGGGGCAGCACGCGGTCAAGCGCGCGCTCGAGATCGCCGCTGCGGGCGGACACAATATTATTCTCTCCGGCCCGCCCGGGTCGGGCAAGAGCATGATGGCAAAATGCTTCCCCACCATCCTGCCGCCTCTGTCCGATGCGGAGCGGCTGGAGGTCATCCGCGTCTGGTCGGCGGTCGGCCGCGGCCAGGAAGCGGTTGGCCGCGCGGAGCGGCCGTTCCGCGCGCCGCACCATAACTCCTCCGCAAACGCGGTCGCGGGCGGCGCGGGTGCCGGCGGGCGGCTCCCTGTCCCCGGCGAAGTCACGCTGGCCCACCATGGGGTATTATTTCTGGACGAGCTGCCCGAGTTTCACCGCGATGTACTCGAAACCCTGCGCCAGCCGCTCGAAGACGGAAAAATCACGATCTCCCGCGTTGCCGGGCAGGTCACTTATCCGGCGCATTTTCAATTAATCGCAGCTATGAATCCCTGCAAATGCGGCTGGTATGGAAGCGGCCGCTGCACTTGCTCGCCCGCTTCCGTGCAGCAGTACCTGCGGCGGCTGTCCGGCCCTCTGCTCGACCGCATCGACCTGCAGATCGCGGTACAGCCTGTCGAATATGCGGCGCTGGCTGCCCGCGGACGGGCTGCCGAGGAGCCTTCGGCGGCGATCCGCGACCGCGTGTGCGCCGCCCGCGTGGTCCAGTACCAGCGGCAGGGCGACGGTATCTGCAACGCCAGAATACCGCCCGCGCAATTGGCGCTGTACTGTGTCCTGTCCGACGACGCTTCCCGCATATTCGCGGCGGCGTTTGAGCGGCTCGGCCTCACCGCCCGCGCGCACGACCGTGTGCTGCGCGTGGCGAGAACGGTCGCTGATCTGGCCGGCAGCGCGTCCATCCAGTCCGAGCATCTTGCCGAGGCCCTACAGTACCGCACGCTCGACCGTGCGGCCGCCGATTGACCCACTTCCGCGCGGCGGGTTGTGGAAAAGCCTGTGTGTATTGTGAATAAATTCCTTTTTCAACGGTTTTTCCCAGGTTTTTGCGGTTAACTATTCCATAAAATATCCTAATTCTCTTTATTGAGACGCAAGGAGGTCTTTCCCTATGTCCCATCCCTTTGCCCGCCGGGCGGGTGCGTTGGCGTTGACAGCGGCGTTGTTCGTCCAGCAGGCCGGCGCGCTTTCCAATATTTCCTCCTGGGCGGAGGAGGGCGTCGCAGCCGCGCAGGCTGCCGGCCTGATGCCCAGCGCGCTCGAAGCGCTCAACGCAAAGGCCGAGATCACCCGCGCGGAATTCTGCGGCATTGCCGTAAACGCTTATAAGGCGGTGAGCGGCAAGGCGGTGTTCGCTTCAGCCAAAAAGCCGTTCCGCGACTGTGACGACCCCAATGTGGTCGCGGCATATGAGCTCGGCCTGGTAAGCGGCCGCGGCGACGGCATTTTCGATCCGGACGCCAGCATCAAGCGGCAGGACCTCTGTGTGATGCTGTATAATATCCTGGACGCCGCCGGCATCGACGCCCCCGCCATCGCGGGCGATGCCTGCGTGGAGGATTATCCCGACGTTCCGCAAATCAGCGATTATGCGGTCAACGCCATGATTACCATGGTCGATTATACAATCGTAAACGGCATTTCCGCCGCGGACGAGGCTACGCTGTTAGCGCCTAACGGCACGGCGACACGCGAGCAGGCCCTTATCATGGCGGAGCGCTTTTGCCAGGCCTTTGAGGACCAGGAGCCTGAAGCGGAGCCCTCCGACGAGGAGGGCGCTGTTTCGGTCCCTGACTACTGGCTCGATCCTGACCTTATGTTCCCCTCCACGGAAACGGACAAAATGATGCTCGTCTACGGTGTGGGCGGTGAAAAGTATCAGACCGCCGAGGAGGCCGAGGCGCACATGGTGGAGATCTCGGTTCCGGTCTGGCGGCTCCAGGCCGACGGGAGCAAGACCTCCAGCACCGCGTATATCGAGGTCAATCAGTCGCTCGCCCCGATTTACGAGGCAATCTTTGAGGAAATTTATAACGGCGACGAGCAGTTCCCGATCAAAAATGTCGGCTGCTATTCCTGGCGCACGGGCGAGCATTCGCAGGGTACCGCGATCGATATCAACTGGGAGGAAAACATGGAGGCTACCATCAACGCGGACGGCTCGCTCACCCCGACCACCGGCACGCACTGGTCGCCCTACGAGGACCCCTACTCCATCCCAGAGGGCGGGGATGTATACAACGCTTTTACGAAATACGGCTTTTCATGGGGTGGGAACGCCTGGTCGAGCAAGCGCGACTACATGCATTTCAGCTATTTCGGACGATAAATAACACGGGAGGGCGGCATAATGCCGCCCTCCCGTGTTTCATCCCGCCCTATCCCCCGGCAAGGATGCTCGTCCGGTTTCTGTAGTAATACAGCACGCCCACCGCATCGGCCAGCGCCCAGCCGATTGGCACCGACATCCAGATGCCGGTCACGCCCAGCGCAGGGACAGCCGACAACGCGTAAGCCAATGCCACACGCGTACCCAGCGAGAATACCGTCAGCACCACTGACATCCCGGGCATCTTGACCGCCCTATAAAAGCCATACAGCAGGAACAACAGGCCGATACCAAAATAGAACGCCCCCTCAATCCGCAGGTAGCCCACGCCGGCCTCGATGATCGCTGTGTCCCCAGCGTCGACAAACAGCCCCATGAGCGGACGGGCCAGCGCGCATACCGCAAGGCTGATGGCCGCGCAGAACGCGAACGCGGACAGCGCCGCGCTTTTTATCCCGCGCCGGATCCGCTCCGCCTTTCCCGCGCCGTAATTCTGGGCGATAAAGGTGGAAAACGCATTGCCGAAATCCTGTACCGGCATATAGGCGAACGAATCGATCTTGACCGCGGCGGCAAACGCCGCCATCACCACCTTGCCGAAGCTGTTGACCAAGCCCTGCACCATCAGGATGCCGAGGTTCATAATGGATTGCTGCACGCAGGTCAGCACCGACAGGCCCGCGATCTCACGGACGATACCGCCGTCCCAGCGGATATGCCGCCGCGCGACCCGCAGCTCCGGAAAGCGGAGCAGGTAATACAGCAATATCCCCAGGCCGGACGCATACTGCGACAGGACGGTCGCAGCCGCCGCGCCCGCCACGCCCCAGCGAAAAACAATCACGAACACCAGATCGAGCGCAATGTTCATCACCGCTGCAACACCCAAAAACAGCAGCGGCGTGACCGAATCCCCGACCGCGCGCAGCAGATTGGCAAAGTAATTATAAAGAAAGGTCGCCGGAATGCCGAAAAAGATGCAGAACAGGTATTCCCGCATCAGTCTGACAACTTCCCGCGGCACCTGCAGGGCGCGGATGATCCAGTCCAGCCCGGCAAACGAGAGGAGGTTGAGCAGCAGCGCCGCCGCACCGATCAGCAGGAACGACAGAGCGAAGCTGGTCCGGAGCCGCTCCATATCCTTCCGCCCAAACTGGATGGAGAAAAACGCGCTGCTCCCCATACACAGCCCGAGCAGGATAGAGGTCAGGAACACCATCAGCGTATACGACGAACCGACCGCCGCCAGCGCGTCCGCACCCAGAAAGCGGCCCACGATCAGCGTATCCGCCACGTTATACATCTGCTGTAGCAGGTTGCCCGCCATCAGCGGCAGGGCGAACAGCAACAGCTTTTTGGTGATATCGCCCTCTGTCAAATCGCCTCGCATACGTCCACCTTTTTCTAAACGTAATTATTATCTTTCTTTATGCAATACTATAGTAGCAATATTTTATTAATTCGTCAATCATATATTTCTATTTGTTCCTTCCCTGTGTTATACTATCTTATATCATCCAACCCTGAAAAGGAGGCTTCCCCATGTATCTGGACTGTCTGGACGCCCTCGACCAAAAGATCCTCACCCTGCTCACACAGAACGCTCGCTATTCCTATTCCGAGATCGGCGAGCTGGTCGGCCTTTCGCGCGTCGCGGTGAAAGGCCGGATCGACGCGCTGGAGAAAAAGGGGATCATCGAGGAATACACGACCATCATCAACCCGCAGAAAATCAGCGGCGCTGTATCCTGCTACTTTGAGATCGAAACGGCTCCCGACGCACTGAACGCCGTGATCGACCGGCTTTATCAGTGCGGCACCGTCACCCAGATCTACCGCATGAGCGGCAATTGCTGCCTGCATGTGCATGCTGTCGCCGCCTCGCAGGACGAGCTTGATACGTTCATCCGGAACGAAATCGACCGTCTGGACGGTACGGTCAGCGTGAAAACACACGTTATCTTGTCCCGCATCAAGGATGTCAAGGGGCTTCGCCTGTAACACAGCTGTCCCCCTTCCCGCTTCGGCGCCCATGCCTGCGCCACAGCTTAACCAGCGGTTGAATAATCCAACCGTTGGTTAAACTTCGCCTCCATTGTGCGGCGGCGCGTCATATGATACGATAGGCATGACAAAGAGCCCTTTGATCCTATTTTAGAGAGCTGGTTTTCTTGATGGAACTGCAAATTGGAAAAATCATTATGCAAACACGCCGCGAAAAAGGGATGACGCAGGAAACGCTCGCTGACATGGTAGGCGTGTCCGCCGCCGCAGTCAGCAAGTGGGAAACCTGCGCAAGCTATCCGGATATCACGCTGCTGCCGCCGCTGGCCCGCGCGCTCGGCCTGTCCGTGGACGCACTTCTCGATTTCCGCCGCGACCCTGCGCGCGAGGAGCAGCTTGCCATTTCCAGCCGGCTGCATCAGGTATTTGACGACCAGGGCTTTGACGCGGGCGTGCGGGCGGTCGAGGCGGTACTGCGCGAATACCCGCACAGCGGCTCGATCAAACTGCTCGCAGGCGCGCTGTATTATCGTTACATCGCCGCAGCCCTCAACCGTGCGGAGGATACGGAACAGACGGCGTCCGATATTACGGAGCGATGCCTCGCCCTGTTTGAGCAGGGGGAACAGCAATCCGAGGAAACCGGCGAAAAGCAGGTTTCCCGCTCCCTGCGCATCAGCATGCTCACCATGCTGGGCCGTTATGAAGAGGCCGAGGCGCTGATCGACAGCCTGCCGCCAAAGCAGGGCATCGATTCGGATGAGCTGCGCCTGTCCCTTTACCTGGCACAGGAAAAGCTGACCGAGGCAGAGCAGCTTGCGCGCCGCGCGCTGCTGACCCATGTGGGCGAGGTATCAACCGCGCTGATGAGCCTGACCACCATCGCCCGCCGGCAAAAGGCGTTTGCCGCCGCCCACCGTCTGGTTGACGCCTACCGCGCGGTCGATGCTCTGTTCGGACTTGACCGGTCGAACGGCCTGCTGCTCGGCATCATGCTCGCGCAGGATGAGGGCGACCAGGCGCAGGCGCTTGACCTGTTCGAGCAGTATATCGACACGCGCCTTGCCTATACGCTCGATTACCGTGATAACCCGTTTTTTGCCGCGGTGCAGACGCATGTCCCTACAAGGAACGATATTATTGAAACACACCGCCTGACGCTCCGTGCTATCGAGGAGGACGAGCGGTACGCGCCCCTGCGGGACGAGCCGCGCTTCCAGGCTGCGCTCGACCACCTGCGCGCGGCCATTCCGGCGGAAAATTGAACAAACAAAATGCCCGAAACGGAAAACCGCTTCGGGCATCACTTCTTTTGAGACGCGTTTTTCATATTCAGAATGGAACTCCCCTGTTTTTATTGCCGGGAAATAAATATAAAAAAACCACGCGGCCGCATTTCAATCCCGATGCGCGCCCTGCGTGGACCAATCCATAAAGCGTTTTACTTTTCGCTTTGCGTCTCATGCTCATCACCGAAAATCAAATCATCGATGTCCGGCCGGTCGGGCTTTTGCGGGATTCGGATATGTCTCATCAGCCTTTGCACCTCCTCTTATTGATTTATCTGTTATCCAGTATAACATATTATGCAAAAAAATCAAATAAAATTCCTGTAAAGTTACACAAATGTAACAATTTTTTCGACACGCCGCACCGTTCCCCGCCGCAGCCGCGCGGCCGCCAAAAAAGAAAAAGGCCGTAAAACGGCCTTTTTCACAAACAGCAAGCGGTTTCCGCAGAGCCTTCCGACCCTTTGGGGATCAAAGCGCCGCCTTCGCCTTTTCCGCCAGCGCGGCGAACGCAGCCTTGTCGTTGACCGCAAGGTCCGCGAGCATCTTACGGTTGAGGTCGATGCCGGCTTTCTTGAGGCCGTTCATAAAGCGGCTGTAATTCATGCCGCAGGACTTGGCGGCAGCCGAAATACGGGTGATCCACAGGCGGCGGAAGTCGCGCTTCTTGTGCTTGCGGCCGATATACGCGTACTTCAGGCTCTTCATAACCGCCTGGTTGGCTACGCGGTAATGGGTGGATTTCGCACCCCAGTAGCCCTTGGCACGCTTGAGGATCTTCTTTCTTCTTTTGCGCGTCATCATCGCGCCCTTAACTCTTGCCATTGTGATTGCCTCCTATATGAAAGATATGATTTTACTTACTTATACGGCAGCAGACGCTTGAGCTGCGCCACATTGGTGGAATCCGCAAAGCCTTCCTTGCGGAGGTGGCGCTTGAGCTTGGTGGTCTTTCCGTGGCCGTTGAGCAGATGGCGCTTACCAACATGGCCGCGCTTGAATTTACCGTTCTTGGTGACGGAAAATCTTTTCTTTGCACCGCTGTGCGTTTTGATCTTAGGCATAAGGGTTTGCTCCTCTCTGAATTTGCGCTGAAAACGCGCTTTTTGGTTTACTTGTCTTTTGCGGGCGCCAGGAACATAAGCATCTGACGGCCTTCGAGCTTGGGCTGCTTTTCCACCGTGCTGCATTCCGCGCACAGCTCCGCGAAGCGATGGAGCAGGTCCTGACCGAGCGACGCATGGGTGACCTCACGGCCGCGGAAGCGGACCGAAACCTTGACCTTGTCGCCGTCCTTCAGGAAGCGGCAGGCATTTTTCACCTTGGTATTCAGGTCGCCGACATCGATATTGGGGGTCAGGCGAATCTCTTTGATCTCCACGACACGCTGATTTTTTCTTGCTTCCTTTTCCCGCTTGGCCTGTTCAAAGCGGAATTTGCCGTAGTCCATGATCTTGCACACCGGCGGCTTTGCCTGCGGGGCGATCTTGACCAGGTCCATGCCTTTTTCCACTGCGATGTCCTGCGCCTGCTGGATAGGCACGATGCCGAGCTGTTCGCCGTCGTCGCTGATCAGGCGGACTTCCTTGTCGCGGATCTCTTCATTGATCTGATGTTCCATGCTGCTGATTGGTAAGCACCTCCAAACAAAAACGGATTAAAATACAAAAAGAAAAAAGGACCGGCCCTTTACGGTCGTCCTCCATCACAAAAGCGCAAAGCTGCCCTGCGGCTTTGCAGAATGATTGACCCGTTTGCTCAAGCGCTGCGGGTGAGGACGCGGCCTTCTTCTTTGTTACCTGTATTACTATAGCAGAAATAAAAGGCAAAGTCAAGGCTTTATTTCTTGCGTTCCTGCTGGTATGATAATTCGCATGGGCGGCATACTATGACAGTGGCGCCGCCCCGATAATTTGGCTTTACAAATCCGGCGCGATTTGTTATGCTTAAAGCGGGGAGAGCAATCCTCCCCCAATCTGAAACCAAACACAAGGAGGTGCCGGAACCATGAGCGAGGAGTACGGCAACGATTTTGTCACGCTGATCGATGAGGATGGCAACGAAGTGGAGTTTGAGCACATCGACACCGTGGAATATGAGGGTACGACCTATCTGGCGTTTATTCCGGCTGAGCTTGCCGTTGAGGAAGACGCGGAGGTCGTCATCATGCAGATCGTAGAGGAAAACGGCGAGGAAATGCTGGAAGCGGTCGAGGACGACGAGATCGCGGATGCAGTGTTCAATATCCTGATGGAACGCGCGGAAGCGGAGGAGGACGAAGAGGGCTGATCCCCTTTTCTTTCCGGCATCCGGCAAGGCTTTGCCGGATGTCACCCTGCCCTGTGCGACAGCGGCCTTTTTTTAACCCACATTTTTAGTACGGGATTTCGGAAAGTTTTGGCATCGAGCAGCAGGCCTCCCGGGTATACACGGATGTTGGAAGCGCAGACATGCCAAACAGAAAACCCACCTGCCAAGTCGTGCAGGTTACTAATTGGGCCGCATCGGCAGGGCGGGGCTTATTACCTTTCGGGCGCATGCGCCCCGCGCATTTCAATGGAACGGCAGCCGCTGTGCGGCTGCTTTTTTATTTCCCCCGCCTGGAAACGCCGTCCGAAGCGCTCGGCTTTTTCTTGCCCTGCACAGTAAAATGCGGTATAATAAAGGTGTGATTTCTTATATTGTCGCAAGAAAGGTGGTTTCCTTATGCAGCAGCCGATCCGAATCATCTCCCATGCCAACAAACGCCTTTACGCGGATGCGATCCCCGGGCATTTCGCCACAAACCATTCGCACATCAATTATTATGTCGATATGTCCGAAATCAAGCACAATATGTCCATGGCGCTTGAAGCGGCGCGCAGCATCGCTTTCCACTTTAGCGCGGTCAGTGTGGACACGCTCCTGTGCCTGGAGGGTACGGAATACATCGGCGCCTATCTGGCCCGCGAGCTTTCCTCCTCGGGTATCGGCAGCCTGAATTCCGGCAAATCCGTCTATCTTGTCGAGCCGGACAACAACGTCAACGGGCAGTTCATGTTCGCGGACAACCTCCGCCCCATGATCGAAAACCGCAATGTACTGGTGCTGGTCAACACGGCCTCGACCGGTCAAACCCTGTCCCAGACGCGCGAGTGCATCGAATATTACGGAGGTCGGGTCGCCGGCTATTCCGCGCTGTTCTCCAACCTTTCCGAGTTGGACGGCAAGCCGGTCGTCCGCCTGTTTTCGGGCGAGGATTTCCCGCATTACCATAATTTTGTCCGCGGCAAGGACTGCCCCGCGTGCGCGGCCGGCGTCCCGCTGGACGCTATCGTCACCCCGCGCGGATACACCAAGCTGTAAGCCCGTGTGGAGGCATCCGTCTGTCAAACGCAGGCGCATCCAGAGAAAAAGGCCGGAGGGAATCAATCCTCCGGCCTTTCCTTATCGCAGCTTCGCTGTAGGCAGCAACCGGCTCTCGGGCAATACGCGCGCCGCTCGCAGACCTCCACCTCCCCGCCCTGGAGCCGCAGCAGCCTGCCGTTGACCAGGCAGTCCGTCAGCTTGCGGCGGGCAGTGTTGTAGATCGCCTGCACCGTGGTGCGCGCGACCCCCATCTGCACGGCGGCCTGCTCCTGCTGCAGGCCCTCCAGGTCGATCAGGCGGAGCGCCTCGTACTCATCCAGCCCCATGACAACCGGCTCCCCCGCGCAGCCCATGCCGCGCGGGCCGAATTCCCGGCAGGCCGGCAGACCGCATACCCTGCGGCACTTTTTCGGCCTTGGCATCCACGTTTACCCGTGGCAGTGGCCGCCACAGGTGTGGCCGCCGTGCGAGGCGCAGTCATGCCCCTCGCCGTGATGCTCGTGGTGGCTGCACCGGACATCCGGATCATACTGGAGCGAGCCGGCCAGGAACGCCCCGACCGCTTCGTCCGCCCCGCCCTGCACGCCGCCCAGCAGGCGGATGCCGGCCTCGGCCAGCGCGGCCTGCGCGCCGCCGCCGATGCCGCCGCAAATCAGCGTATCCACGCCCTGCGCCGCCAAGAAGCCCGCAAGCGCCCCATGCCCGCTGCCATTGGTATCAACAATCCGCGAGGAAAGGATTTTTCCGTCCGCCGTTTCATATACTTTGAACTGGGCGGTATGCCCAAAGTGCTGGAATATCTGTCCATCCTCATAAGTGACTGCGATTTTCATATTGCTGCGCCTCCGTTTTTTATTTTCGGCATATGCCGGTTATAAGTATAGCATAACACTTTTCCGGCATATGTCAATAACATTTATTTTCCATAGGAAAAAGCGGCCCTGCGGCCGCTTTTCATCCTCCCTCTATTTTCTTAAAAATTCCGGCAGCCGCCGACGCGCCTCCAGCCGGTAGATGCGCGCGCCCTCGGATGAGAACTTCTCCTCATATTCGGTCATCACGTTGCCCTCAAAATCCGAGCGGTGCAGGTCGAGCGAAATATTCTGGAGCAGCCAGCCGTACTGACAGACCTCCGCAAGCGTCCACTCAAAAAAGCGCTGGTTATCGGTCTTGAAGCACAGATCGCCCTGCTGCTTCAGCAGCTCGTCATAGACCTCCAGATACGCGCGCCACGTCAGGCGGCGCTTGCGCTGGCGGTTAGGCGGCCACGGGTCGGAAAAGTTCAGGTAGATGCGGTCCACTTCGCCCGGGGCGAACACCTCGCGCAGCTCGGCCGCGTCAAAGGATACGAACCGCAGGTTGGGCAGCGGGTGCTGCTGGCAGCGCTCCGCCGCCATGATGAGCGCGCCCTCCTCCCGTTCGACCGCGATAAAGTTGATCTCCGGATACTGCTCCGCCATGCCGATCGCAAAGCGCCCCTTGCCGCAGCCGATCTCCACATGCAGCGGGTGGTCGTTGCCGAACAGCGCGCGCCAGCGGCCGCGCTTTTCCCTCGGCTCGAACGCCATCACATCCGCGCACGCGGCAAAACGAACGTCCAGGTTTTTCTTTTTGCGCATTCTCATGCGTTGATATTCCCCTTTTTTGTGTTTTCAGCCCTCTTATTATAGCCTGCCGGCCAGCCGTTTGCAAGCGGATTCCGCGCGGTCCCCTATTGTCCTCGCCCGCTTCCAGTCTTTGCCGGCAAGAATAACTCTTGGGAAATCGGCCGAACTGTGTTATAATGGGTCATATTGAATTGGGGGAACGCAGTATGTTCAAACGCTCCAGCGGCGTGCTCGCGCACGTCACTTCTCTGCCCTCGCCGCACGGCGTGGGTACCATGGGCAAGGCCGCGTATGATTTTGTGGATTTTCTCTCCGCCGCCCGTCAGACCTATTGGCAGGTCCTGCCGCTCGGCCACACCGGTTTCGGTGATTCGCCGTATCAGTGCTTTTCCGCAGCGGCGGGCAATCCGTACCTGATCGACCTTGACCTGCTGGTGGAGGACGGCCTGTTGACCGTGGCCGAGGTCAGGGCCGGCGACTTCGAGGCGTCGCCGGACGAGACGGATTTCGAACAGCTCGCGGATACCCGCTGGCCGCTGTTCCGCAAGGCGTACCGCCGCGTTGACGACACGCTGCGCACCAGGATCGCCGCGTTCCGTGAGAAAAATGCCGCCTGGCTGCCGGATTATGCGCTGTTTATGGCGCTTAAAGAGGAAAAATACCACAATATGCCGGTCTATCTTTGGCCGGACAAGGCGGTGCGCGACCGCAAGCCTGCCGCGCTTGAAAAGGCGGCCGCCGAGCTGCGGGACGAGATCGACTTCCGCATCTTCCTGCAATATGTCTTTTTCCAGCAGTGGGACGCGCTGCATGCCTACGCCAATGAAAAAGGCATCCAGATCATCGGGGATATCCCGATCTACGTTTCCGCAGACTCCTCGGATGTGTGGACGCACCCGACGCTGTTCAAGCTCAAGGCCGACCGCAGCCCCAAGCTGGTCGCGGGCGTGCCGCCCGACTACTATTCGGCCACCGGTCAGCTCTGGGGCAATCCGGTGTATGACTGGGACGTACACCGCGCGGAGAACTACGCCTGGTGGGTCTGGCGCATGAAGAGCAACATGGCGCTGTTCGATGTGGTGCGGCTCGACCACTTCCGCGGCTTCGCGGCCTACTGGGAGGTCAAGGCCGGATCGGAAAACGCGATCAAGGGCCATTGGCGCAAAGGCCCGGGCATGGAGCTGCTCCGCGCCATCGAACAGGCGCTCGGTCCGGTCCGGCTCATCGCGGAGGATCTGGGCGTGCAAACCGACGAGGTGCGCGAACTGCTCACGGAAAGCGGCCTGCCGGGCATGAAGGTGCTGATCTTCGGCTTCACGCCGGACGAAGACAATGAGCACCTGCCGCATAACTTCGTGCCGAACAGCATCGTTTACACCTCCACGCACGACTCCCAGACCGTATGCGAGCAGATCATGGATATCTGCACCGAGCCGGAAAAGCAGTTTGCCTACCGGTACCTGCGCACCTCGCACAGCGAGGCCATGGGCTGGAGCGCGATCAAAAGCGTCTGGGCCTCGCCCGCGCGCATCGCCATGACCCCCCTGCAGGACCTGCTCTCACTCGGCGCGGACGCGCATATGAACACGCCCGGGACGATCGGCGGCAAGAACTGGCGCTGGCGCGTGCGGCGGGAGGCGCTCAACCCGACGGTTTCTTCCCTGCTGGCCGAGATCACGCAAACCTATATGCGCGGCTGAAGCCGCGCCCACTCAAACAGATAAAAAGGATAGCGATAGCATGAAAATCAACACGGCAATCTTTGATTTGGACGGTACCCTGCTCAACACCCTCGGCGACCTGTGCGACAGCGTCAACTGCGCGGTCATGCGGCGCGGCTTCCCCGCTGTGACCGAGGAGCAGACGCGCCAGCGCGCGGGCAACGGCGTGCGTAAGCTGGTCGAGCGCTGCATTCCGGAAAACAAACGCACGGAGGCCATGGTTGACGCCTGTCTCGACGACTTCCGCACCGCCTATAACGAGCGCATGATGAACCGCACCCAACCGTATGACGGCATCCTCCCACTTCTCAAGGCGCTGAAAAAGGCCGGTGTTTCGGTCGGCGTGCTTTCCAACAAATACGATCTGGCCGCCAAGGGGCTGATCCGGCATTATTTCGGTGATCTTGTGCAGGTCACCTGCGGCGAGCGGCCGGACACCCCCCGCAAGCCCGATCCGACCAGCGCGCTCCAACTGCTGCGCGAGCTGGGCGGCGACGCGGCGACCGCCCTCTATATCGGAGACAGCGCGGTCGATATGCAGACCGCGCAAAATGCCGGCCTGGCCGCTGTCGGCGTGACCTGGGGCTTCCGTCCGGCCGAGGAACTAAAGGCGGCCGGTGCGCAGGCATTGGTAAGCGACCCGTCCGAATTGCTGCCGATGTTCGAACGCGGCTTGCCGGGGGTAGACGCGATCTGCAGGGCTTTCACCGCGCGCGGCTTCGGCTTTACTTACTTCCCCACCGCGCAGGAGGCACAGCGCTACCTGACCGACGCCTGCGCGGGCAAATCGGTTTCTCTCGGCGGCTCAATGACGCTCAAAGAGCTGGGTTTTCCGGAAGCCTTTGCCGGAAACACCGCTGTCCACTGGCACTGGCTCAAGCCGGGTGAATTCTTCCAGACGCCGGACATTTATCTCTGCTCCGCCAACGGCCTGTCGGAAAACGGCGAGATCGTTAATATCGACGGCACCTGCAACCGCGTCGCGGGTACGCTGTTCGGCCCGAAGCGCTGCATCTTTGTCTGCGGCATCAACAAGCTGTGCCCCGATCTGGAAAGCGCGATCGACCGCGCGAAAAACGTCGCCGCCCCCCTCAACGCCAAACGGCTTTCCGGAAAGGATGATCCGGAGATTGTGGAAAAGCTCTGCCGCGCCATGGTGATCCACATGGGACCGCCCACCAAAATGGAAAAGTGCGAGGTCGTGCTGATCGGCGAGCCGCTCGGCTATTGATCTTTCCGGCGCGTTTTGCGAAAAACGCGCCTTTTTTCCTGTCCGCAACCGCCGGTTGCGTAATTTCCAGCCCCGCTTGGTGGCATGCAACCGCTTTTTCCGGTAAAATCAGGACCATCAAGCAAGGAGGTAAGCAAACATGACGCTTGGAGAAAAAATCATCAGCCTGCGCAAACAGCGCGGCTTATCGCAGGAGGAGCTAGCCATTACACTCGGCATATCGCGGCAGGCGGTTTCCAAATGGGAGACCGAGGATGCCACGCCGGACACGGATAAGGTAATCGCGCTCGCAGACTATTTTAACGTCACGACCGACTGGCTGCTGCGGGATGTCGAGCCGCCCGAGACACATGCCGTTACGGACGCGCACATGTCGCCCGTCCAAGCGCGGGCGGGCGCTCCCCTGCTGCTCTGCCTGACGCTGGGCGCGAGCGCGTGCGGGGTGCTGCTTCTGTTTTACGGCCGTTTTGCTTCCGCAAGCTCGATCCCCTCGGTTATCGGCATGATTTTACAGATCTGCGCCATCACCATAGCGACAGGCTTCGGGCTGTATTTGAAAAACAGTGCGGACACCATACAGGGGGCGGGCTTTATCCGGTCTTTCTGGCGCGTGAATATCTGGATGGTCGCGCTGCTGCCGGTGCGCATGGCCTGTTCCGCGTTTATGCAGCTGTTGCGGCTCATCCCTGAAGAGACGTTGTCGCGCCTGTGGACCGGCCTGCCGCAGCCGCTCTGGCAACTCGGACGGGTGCTACTGTTCGCAGGCGTGCCAATCGCCCTGTATGTGGCGGTATGCCTGTGCGTCACGCTGGTGCTGTGCCGCCCCAGAAAAACAGGATGAAAAAACATCTTTTTTCATTATTTGTTCTTGACAGCTTGTACAGTCTTTGCTATAATAAATATCGCACTGGTAAGTCCAGCGCGATAGCCTGCGGCTGTAGCTCATCTGGTAGAGCGCCACCTTGCCAAGGTGGAGGTAGCGAGTTCGAGCCTCGTCAGCCGCTCCAATAAACAAAAACGCCTGTCCAAAGGACAGGCGTTTTTGTTTTCGGCATCGCGCGGTTTCGCTCCACGCAAAAAGCGGGCGGCCTGTGAAAAGGCCGCCCGCTTTTAACGTTCTCCCTCGATCAGTTTGCGCAGCTTTTCTTCTGTCATCCCTGTATGGATATCGCCGTCCCATTTAACGCAGGGGCCTTTGCCGCATTTTTTCATGCAGCCCGTCACCTTGTAGCGGAAGCCGGCTTCCGCCGTGCCGCCCACCTGTACGCCATAGGTCCGTTCCACAAAATCCGACAGCGCCGCCCGCTTGGCGCAGTTTTTCCCGCCGCAGACAGACAGTGTATGCGGTGCGTCCTCCGTTCGTATCGACGGATACCGCTTGAGCAGCGCGTCGATGAATGTCATTTTCAGCTCCAGCTTTTCCGCGGTCTTTTCCAGCGCTTTCTGCGGTATGACGCCGCCGAACAGCGTCTGGACCTCCCGCAAAAGCTGGATCAGCTCGTTCTGGTCACAGGTAATGCCCCGATCGCGGTAAGCCTTAATGATCTCCTTCAGTTCTTCCTTGTGCTTCATCGCATCCTCCCACCAAATGATACAGCAGCTTTTCAAATTGTACGCCGTGCATCGGATTGGTCTGCTGCGCCGCCGTATAGGCGATGCAGTCCTTGACATATTCGCCCGCGCGGTCGCACGCCGCAGCCAGCTTTTCCCCGTTCAGCAGGCTGCCCAGCATCACAGAGGCGAACAGATCCCCTGTTCCCGGGTAATACCGGTCGACGCGGCGGTGCAGGCTCAGCGCGCCCCCCTCCGCCGTCAGACAGCCCGAGCCTATGCGCCTTTCCGCAAAATCCAGTCCGGTCAGCACAACCTGCGCGCCATACCGCGCGCGCAGCGCGCGCATCCATTCCCAAGCCTCCTCCGCACCGCGCGGCTTGCCGGACGGATCGCGGTCGAGCAGGATCGCGGCTTCGGTCGTATTGGGAGTGATGATATCCGCGATTGCGCAAAGCTCCCGCATGCGGGTACACATCTCAGGCGTGTAGGTGTCGTATATCCTGCCATTGTCGCCCATCACAGGGTCAATCAGGGTGATCCCATCCACGGCCTTCAGCCGCCGCGCCGCCTCCCGCACCCGATCGATCTGATCCGCTGATCCAAGAAAGCCCGCATAGACCGCTTCAAACCGCAGCCCCAGCGCGTCGTACTGCTCTATTGTTCCCTGTATCGCGCCGGTTAAGTCGGTCGTCACCCAGTTTGGGATCGCTGTGTGGGTGGAAAACACCGCTGTTGGCAGCGGCACGCACTGATGTCCCGCCGCGGAAAGCACCGCAATGATTGGCACGAGCGACGAGCGCCCGAATCCGGACAGGTCGTGCAGCGCCAAAACTTTTTTTTGCATGAAAGCCTTTCACATCCTTTTCCCTGTCCATCATACGATGGATCGCCGGCAAAGTCAATGCTCCTTTACGCAACTGGGCGACGTGTTCCTTGCTTTCCGCTGGCCAAAATGGTAAAATAAGAATAAAGCTATGCGCATTTACCAAAGGAGTATTTTCATGCTGAAACGACGTATTTTATCTCTTTTTTTCCTGCTTGCCCTGCTGCTGCCCACCGCTTCGGCCGCAAACGGCAGCGCGGCCAGGGACGGTATCCGCGGCGTCTGGGTTTCCAGCGTTTATAATATCGACTATCCCACCCGACAGGGCATGACCGCGGACGAACTCAAAAGCGAAGCGGACGCGATTTTGGACAACATTGCGTCCATGGGCCTGAACACCGTGTTCTTTCAGGTCCGCCCCTCCGCGGACGCGCTGTACCAGTCCGAACTTTTCCCCTGGAGCCGTTATGTGAGCGGCACGGCGGGCCAGGCGCCCGACGGCGGCCTCGACCTGCTCGCCTATTGGGTAAACGGCGCGCACAGCCGCGGCCTACAGCTCCACGCCTGGATCAATCCCTACCGCATCACCAAGGACGGCGAGGCGGAATGGGCCGCGCTGCCGGAAAGCAGTCCGGCCAAGCAGCATCCGGAATGGGTTGTGCAGTACGATGGGAATTACTATTTTGACCCCGGCCTGTCCGCTGTGCAGCAGCTCGTCATTGACGGCGCGGAGGAAATCGTCCGCAATTACGAGGTGGATGGCATCCATCTTGACGATTATTTTTATCCAGGGCCTGATTTTAACGACGCCACCTCGTTCGCGCGCTACGGCGGCGATTTTGAGGATATCGGGGACTGGCGGCGCGACAATGTCAACACGCTGATCGCCGAACTTGATACGGCGCTGCATGAGCTTAACCCCGACCTCTCTTTCGGCGTCAGCCCCGCCGGTATCTGGGATAACCAATCCTCCAACCCCGAAGGCAGCGAAACCAACGGCCGCTCCTCCTACCGTGAGATATACTGCGATTCGGTCGAATGGATCGAGGCCGGCACGGTCGATTATATCTGTCCCCAGCTCTACTGGTCCATCGGCTACGAGATCGCGGACTTCGAGATCCTGCTCGACTGGTGGCAGAACGTTGTGGCAACCAGCGATGTCGCCCTCTATATCGGCATCGGCGCGTACCGCGCGGCCGAGGCGCAGCCCGGCGATGTCTGGTATGGCACGGCCGAACTGCAACGGCAGTTGGACATGATCGAAAGCAGCATCGATGTGCAGGGCGAGGTGTTTTTCAGCTATTCCTCCCTGATCGATACCGCCAACTGCTCGTCCATGCTGGCCAAACACTATACCGAGATTGACGGCGTCCCGCCCGGAGACGCCACCGGCGAGTCTGCGCAGCACAGCAGCCTGCTGGAAATCCTTTCCCGCTTTATCACCAGCCTGTTTTATTAACTGATTGGAGGCGTATCCCCTTGGCCGACCTGCTTTCCCGTGAATACGAGATCAATTACAGCCATGTTGATAACCGCGGCATCGCAAAGCCGTCTTTCCTGTGGAACATCATGCAGGACGCGGCTACCGTACACGCGGAGGCCCTGCATCTCGGCCCCGCAGACCTTCATATCCTGTGGGTACTGTCTCGGATGCGCGCCACTCTCCTGCGACCGTTGCTGCCCTACGAGCGCATCCGCTGCGAAACCTGGTGTCCCGGCATCCGCGGCGCGAGCTGGTACCGTTGCTTTGCGTTTTTTGCCAACGAAAAGCTGGTCGGCGAGGCCCAGTCCATGTGGGTGACGCTTGACCCGCAGACCCACCGCATCCTGCGGCCCAGCGGCTTCCCCGCGGCCGCGGATTACCTACATACGGCGCGCGGTGCGTTATTCGACCCGCTTCCCAAGCTCTCTTGCGCGTCTGTCAAACCGCATCATGTCCACCCCGTCCTATATTCCGACCTGGATGTCAACAACCATGTCAACAATGTCCGCGTCGTCGAGCTGATCTCGGACGCGCTCGACCTGCAGCGGCAGCCGGGCTTTATCTCCGAGCTACAGGTCAACTACACGGCGGAAACCACGTTCGGCGAGCAGCTCGCACTTCTCTGCGGCACGGTGGGCTCGGCCCGCTACGTCCGCGGCGAGGCAGATGGAAAACCGCATTTTGAAGCGCTCGCCACAATGTCCCCTCTGGAAAGGCAGGTACCCTGAAGCATGACCGATCTGATAAAGCAAACGGCCGACGATATCCTGCGGATCTGTAGGCCGGAAAAAATCATCCTTTTTGCCGAAAAACGCACGATGGCGACCGGCAAGCTCAAAGCGCTCAGCCTGTGCGTCATTGTGCCGGACGACGTGGACTGCCGTAAGCTGCGGCCACGCCTGCACCTTGCAATCTCGGCCGATGTGCCGGTCAATCTGAGCGTGTATACCGCCGAGGAATGGGAGGATCTGTGCGCCGACGGAACATCGTACGCCGCCTGGATCGCCCGGAAAGGCCAGGTAATCTATGAGTCGACGACGTAAAGGGGCCTCCGACAGTCATTTCTATTACAAATGGCTGGACAAAGCGCTGTGCGACCTGCAGTGCGCCCGCCTGCTTCTGACCTATGGCGGCGACCCTTACAACACCGCGTTCCACTGCCAGCAGGCGATTGAAAAAGCGCTCAAGGGCTATCTGCTCTATCGCACCGGCAGACACTTTGACGGGCACAACCTCACCTATCTGTGCCGGCAGGCCATCCGCATCGATCCGGATACGTTTACCGAATACCTCGATGAAAGCGCGGCGCTCAACGACCTTTATATTGAAACGCGCTATCCCACCGACCTCCCTTTCGAGATCGACGAGCGCGAGATCCGGCGGTATCTGGATATGGCCGAGCGCATGTTCGCCGCGATCCGCAGGGAGCTTTACGCCGGCGGCCGGCCGCACCGCATCGAAGAATAATAAAAGCCTGCTGCGTTCCCCGCAGCAGGCTTTTTGGGCCTTTATGCCCGTTCTTTTCCTTTTTCCGCCTTGGCCGCCAAGCCATGCCGGATCGGCTTCCATTCCACCTTGTTCACCAAGGCGGCAAGCGAGATCGGTATGTACGTCAGCATAAACAGCGGGAACGTGAACATAAACACAATCTTTTTCCATGCCGGACCATCAATTTTCTTCCATTCGGATAGCATCGTGACCGCCCCGAACAGGAACAGGCTGAACGAAATCCCCTTAATTGTCATCCAAATAATCCGCCCCAGCATACGCAGCACGCGGTATGTGATAAACGCCGGCTGCGCAAGGCTGCTCAGACAGGCGAACAGCGCCAGCGCCAGCACGCCGAGCGTGACCAGGTTGCCGGGCGCGACCGTCATCAGCATATCATAACAGGACATGCTGTGGCGCCCGCCGCGCAGGCAGCCGCCCAGAAGCGCGCCGGTATAGCGCGCGTCGATCTGGTAAAAGCCCTTGGTCCAGCGCATTCGCTGATCCCACGACTGCCGGAACGCGGTCGGCTGCTCGTCGTAGATCACGGCCGTGCCGCAGTAGCCGATCTTCCGGCCGCGGATCGCGCATGAAATAGAAAACTCAATATCCTCGGTCAGCAGATGGTAGGGCCAGCCGCCATCCTCGCGTATCACATCCGCCGCGACCAGGAAGCCGGTGCCGGAAACCGCGCAGTTCACCCCAAGCTGGGTGCGCGGGCGGTTCAGGTAGCGCGCTTCCCTCAGGAACCACAGCGCATAGCCTGCGGAAATCCAATTGTCGCAGAAGTTTTTGGAATTGCGGTAGCTGGTCAGGGCCGCGTATTCGCCGGTGTCGAACATCTTGTTCATTTCCCGCACAAACTGCGGGTCAACCAGATTGTCCGCGTCAAACACGAAGAAGCCTTCGTAGGCCTGCTCGCCTTGGTCCTCAAAAATGCGGCGGAACAGATAATCGAGCGCATATCCCTTGCCGACCTGCACCTTGTTAAACCGCTCGTAAACGATCGCGCCCGCCTGGCGGGATACCTCCGCCGTGCGGTCTGTGCAATTATCCGCAATCACGATCACGTCCAACAGTTCGGCGGGATAGTCCTGCCTCTTAAGGCTTTTGATCAGGTCGCCGATCACGTTCTCCTCGTTGCGCGCGGCGATAATCGCCGCATAGCGGTGCAGCGCGGGGGCTTGCTTCCCGCCTTTCCCTTTTCCGAAGAAGCCGATCAGCAGGTAAACGATTTGGTACGCATAGGCTGCGGTAAAAAAAATGAATAAAACAAAATGTAAACTTTCTAAAAAGCGAAGCATGGCGAAAACTCGTCTCCTTCATTCCCACTCGCAAAGTTACTCTCTCTAATTCTTGTACTATCATAGCACTATTGCCGTATTATGCAATAAGTTTTTGCCGGAAATTCACAACCTCCTTGCATTTTTCACTGTTCGCACAAAAAACCAGATATTTTTTCTGTAATTTTCATCACACTTTTTTGTCGTATTTCTGTCACATTATTTATTGTAGTATAGCAGAAAACCAGACGGATTCCATGAAGTATTTCTTAAGTTTTTTGGTATTTTTCCCTGCCGTCCGTCACATTGGGCCGTTTAACCGTTATCGTGATGAAAAGAGTCCTAGTTATAACGTTAAAAAGCACAAGGGACACGGTTCAGTGTCCCTTGTGCTTTTCCCTGCGCTTTTGCCGGTGCTTCTCATAGCGTTCCGCAGCCTCCCTCGCTTTTTCCTCCCGCGTGCGGATGCGGCGCGCGGTTTTCCCCTGTTCGCGCTGGGCGGCAAGCGCCTGCTGCGCCCGCGTACCGGTTCCCGACCGCTCCACCGCCTGACGGGCGGCGCGTTGGCGGCGCTTGGGGTTATCCGGCCGCGCCGGCCGCTCGCCCACCGGTATCGGCGGGCTGAACCGCAGCCGCCGCCAGCTTTGCAGCAGGAACGCATACACCTCGTGATCCTTGGGCTCCGCGCCGAACACCGTCCGGCTCGCCTCATACCAGTCGCCGCTCTCCCGCTCATACAACACGGCCCAGAACGGGTCGTCAAAATACACGGTCACACGGCAATTGACTGTGCGCATAGAAATTCCTCCTTTATTGGTTCTGCGCACAGAGAACGGACAACCAAAGGAGGCAGGTTACTGGCGGCGGTTCCCCGTCGCGTCCGGACTACCAACCGGACCGTGTTTTTATCTCTGCCCTTTCATTATATAATGACGGAACCCATCCGTCAAACCAGCAAAGAAAAAGCGCCGCATCCGCGGCGCAATAGGTTAATCCAGATTTTTCTTTTTCAGCATATACCAGGCGAAAAAGCAGCCCCCAACCGAGATCGCCAGCGGAATCCACCAGACAAAATCGCCCGGTATCCGTCCTCCCTCTATATTCATCCCATAAAAGCCAAAGATGATATTGGGGATCGTCATGATGATGGTCAACACGGTCAGCACCTTCATGATGATGTTCAGATTGTTGGAAACAACCGACGCGTAAGCGTCCATCGTGCCGGACAAAATACTCGAATAGATGCCGGCCATTTCGATCGCCTGCCTAATCTCGATCAGCGCATCCTCCAGGATATCCCGATCGTCCTCATACAGCTTGAGTACCCGTCCGCGCAGCACCTTTTCCATTGTGACTTCGTTGCCCTTCAGAGAAGCGGAAAAGTATACCAGCGATTTGGAGAGGCCCAGAAGCTGGATCAGCTCTTCATTTTTAAGCGAATCATACAAACGTTTTTCAATTCGGGTGAAGTCGCGTTCAATCATGCGCAGGTTTTTCAGAAAGCGGCCCGCCACCCGCAGCAAGATCTGGAACACAAACCGCGTGCGCATCGCCGTATGGACGCCCTTTACCGCGCCCTCCGCGATTGATCGCAGGATGATGCTGTCGTCCAGGCAGACCGTGATAACCGCGTTCTGCCCTACTACAATCCCCATTGGCAGGGTGCTGAACATCTGCCCGCCATCTTCGACCGAGCTTTTCTCCACCATCGGAATGTCGACGATCATCAAAAGCTGGTCGTCCTCCGTCTCGACACGGGAGCTTTCCTCCGGATCAAGCGCCGCGCGGATAAATTCCTCTTCCACCCGCGCCACCCGCGCGATCTCCTCCAGCTCGTCCGAGCTAGGATGCACCATATTGACCCAACAGCCCTCCGTAAAGCCCGAAAGCTCGGTTACGCGGCCGTCGATCGTCTTGTAAAATTCTACCATATCTTACCGCCTTTCTGCGGCGGCAATTATCTCTCTGCGCCACCGCGAGCTTTTATTTTTTTTATACTTCGAGGGTCCGCACTCACGGTGATCACACTCCTTTTACCCAAACTTTACAAGGCCTTTTCAGACCAAAACAGCCCTTTACAGGGCTGTTTTGCATGATTACACAGGCACCAACAGAATCAGCGGTGATCCTTATCAAAAATGCGCATCAGCACGTCGAACGCCGCGTCGTCCGAACCAAGCTCGTTCGACTGGCTGCTCTTGGCGGAAGCGGACTTGTCCTCCGCCGCCGCGGTCGACGCCTCGGTGAACAAGCCGGAGGACGCCGGCTCCGGAGCCTTTCCATCCATATTCAGCTTCGCGGAATTGGGGATGTTGTCGAATCCGGTGGCAATAACGACTACGCGGATCTCGTCGTCCATCGTGTCGTCGATAAACGCGCCAAAGATGATATGCGCGTCCGGATGCGCCGCCTGCTGGACCATCGTCGCAGCGGTTTCGACCTCATCCAAGCCGATATCATCCGAACCGATAACAGAAACGATAACACCGTGCGCCATATCGATCGAGGTTTCGAGCAGCGGGCTGGAAATCGCCATGCGCGCGGCCTCCGCCGCCTTGTCCTTCCCAGCAGCGCGGCCCGTGCCGATATGAGCATAGCCCGCGTCTTTCATCACCGAGGTAACATCCGCAAAGTCCAGATTGATGAAGCCCGGCACGGTAATCAGCTCGGAAATATTCGCGACCGCCTGCCGCAGCACGCCGTCAGCGATCTCAAACGCGTTCTTGAACGTGATCTTCTGTTCGGAAACATATTTCAGGCGCTCGTTTGGGATGATGACCAGCGAATCGACGTTCTTGTTCAACTCGTCGATGCCGCCCAGCGCCTGCTCCAGACGCTTCTTACCCTCGAACGCGAACGGACGGGTGACAACGCCGACCGTCAGGATACCCATTTCACGGGCGATCTGCGCCACGACCGGCGCCGCGCCTGTGCCGGTGCCGCCGCCCATGCCTGCGGTGATGAACACCATATGGGTGTTGGCCAGCGCCGCGGCGATCTGCTCCTTGCTCTCCTCCGCAGCCTTGCGGCCGATCTCCGGGTTTGCGCCCGCACCCTGTCCCTTGGTCAGCTTCTCGCCGATCTGGATCTTGGTGCCGGCCTGAGAGAAGTTCAGCGCCTGCATATCTGTATTGATCGAGATAAACTCAACGCCCTGCACGCCGCTTTCGACCATGCGGTTGACCGCATTGCCGCCGCCGCCGCCCACGCCGATGACTTTGATATTTACTACATTATCCAAGCCCTGTTCAAACTCAAAACCCATTGTTGCCATCCTCCGTTATGATAAAAAATCTTTCAGATTATCTTCGTTACACAATATCAACGGCCTGTCCCTGTCTGGAAGCAGAATGGACAGACAGCCCCTATTGTTTTAATTTTACCTCTTTTTGTTCTATTTTGCAACACATATTAGTGAATCCCTCAAAAAAATATTGAGTTTTTCTGTATCTTTCCACCAAAGGCGGCGCCGGTATTTTTCACCAATATCCGGCATCCCTCCGCTGTGAAAAAGCCTTTTGCGGGCGCTGCGATCTTTTAATGGCACAGGGCGACGTGCCGGTCATTCGGAACCCTCCGAACCGGCGGCGCCGCTGTCCGCCCCGCCGTCGGCTTCCCCTGCATCGTCTTCGCCGGCTGCGTCCAGCGCGTCCGGATCGACAATGGGGCTGTCATCCGTCTCCTGTCCGGTTGCGGAACGCGCGATATTTTCCGCAGTATCCGGCACAAAATGCAGCCTGTTTTTCGCATCCCAGTACAGCCGCCCGATATCGGAGGGTGAGAGCCGCCCATCGATCACAGTCTGCGCAAAGCGCAGCCGGTAGGCAAGCTGTTCCATCGTGCCGACGCGGATATCGAACCGGTCCAGATAGCCGACGCGCACATCGGTGAGCGACTGCAGGTTGATGAAATCGGTTTCCGAGAGCATGTCCGCCGCGTCCAGCGTTTGCAGCACGGTCAGCAGAGCGTCCACATAGGCATCCTCAGCCGGCTCCAGCGTCTGCCCCGG
Source organism: Agathobaculum faecis (assembly GCF_014287995.1). Classification (NCBI taxonomy): domain Bacteria; kingdom Bacillati; phylum Bacillota; class Clostridia; order Eubacteriales; family Butyricicoccaceae; genus Agathobaculum; species Agathobaculum faecis. The sequence goes on along the minus strand of NZ_JACOPL010000005.1, from coordinate 125,364 downwards.
CCGGACCGCCTCAAGCGTCACGCCGGCTACGACCGGCAGGCCGTTATCCGTCGCCGCCTGCTCCAGCACTTTGCCCTGCGCGCTGACCAGATAGTACACGCCGTTAGTGGAAACAGCCACTGCCGCCCGGCACTCGGTCACTGTGACGACCAGCGCATCCGGCAAGTGGCGCCGGATCTGCACGGTTTCCAGATAGGGAAACTGCTCCAGCAGGCTATTTGTCGTTTTCACCTTGTTCCAAAGATAAAGGTTGTCACCTTTTTTCACATCCATGCCCGCGACGATCTCCTCGGGCGTGTATTTGGTGGACCCTTCCACGGAAATCGTGTCTACCTTGAAAAAGACCGTCAGGGCGAGCACGGCGGCCGACAGCAGTATGCCGACAAACAGCAGCCGGCCGACCGTATGGAAAAACCGCTGCCGCCGGTTCGCCCGTTTCCTCATCTGTTCCGGCGTTTTCTGTTTTCGCTTCCTGCGTCTCATGCAAGCGCCCCTTTGCCTTATTTTTGCCGCTCGCGGACAGCCTGCATGATCTCGCGGTAAATTTTTTCGCTTGCGTCATGCGCGGCCAGGCGCGTCGCGTCGCGCCCCATCTGCCGCAGGCGTTCCCGATCGGACAGCAGCTCCCCTATCTCGTCGTACAGCCGCTGGGGCGAAGCGTCCTTCTCCAGCAGCACGCGGCAGCCGCCCGCCTGCTCGAGCGCGCGCGCGTTTTTCTCCTGATGGTTTTCCGCCACGAACGGCGAAGGCACCAGTAGCGCGGGCCGCCCCAGCATGCACAGCTCGCCCATCGTCGCCGCGCCCGCGCGGCAGACGATCAGGTCAGCCGCCGCCATGCGGTCCGCCATATCATAAATATACTCAGTCAGTTCGATATTGGGATGCTCCCGCAAAGCCGCGCCTTGCTCCTCCGCAAGCCGCGGCATCCAGTCGCGCGCCGCCGCGCCCGATGCGTGTACATGCCGGTACGGCACATTGTTTTTGCATTCCAGCGCGATCGTACCCGCCATGTGCTCATTCATATATTTCGCGCCCATGGAGCCCCAGAACGAGACGACAAGCTGATCGTCCTCAGACAGGCCGAAGCGGGCGCGCGCCTTTTTCCGGTCCGCTGATAAAATTTCACCGCGCACGGGCGCACCGGTCACGACCACCTTGTCGCCGCCGCCGAGCAGCATTTCCGCCTGCTCAAAGCAGACCAGCACGCGGTCCGCCTTTTTTGCCAGCATTTGCGTCACCTTGCCCGGCAGTGCGTTGACCTCGAGCAGCACGGTCGGTATCCCCATTTGCTGCGCCGCGCGAACGACCGCGAACGATGCATAGCCGCCGCAGCCGATCACGCAGTCCGGCCGCGCCTCCCGCAGCAGCTTTTTCGCCTTGCCGACCGCGGATACGGCGAGCCGCGCCGCTTTCAGGTTATGTGCAAGCCCCTTCGGGCTCATGGAGCGGGACAAGCCGATGATCTCAATGGTATCCAGCGGATACCCTTCTCTCGGGACAAGCTTGTTTTCAATACCGCGCGCCGATCCTGCGAACCGGACAACCGTGTCCGGATGCTTCTGCTCAAAATACCGCGCGATGGCAAGCCCGGGCGTCACATGCCCGCCCGTGCCGCCGCCAGTGATATACAGCTTCAAACCTGATTTCCCCCTATCGCTTCATTCTTCGTTGCGCGCGTCTATCCGCATATACCGCGATATATTCAGCAGTATCCCCATTTCTCCGAGCTGCATGAGCAGCGCCGTGCCGCCATAGCTGAAAAACGGAAGCGCCGCACCCGTCACCGGAATAATGCCTGTGACGACGAACAGGTTCATCAATGTTTGTATCGCCAGCTTTGCGGTAATGCCGGTCGCCAGCATCGCGCTGAATTTATCCGGCGCCGCCCGCGCGACGCGGAACCCGCGGTAAATCAGATAAGCGAACAGCAGAATCACCAGCAGCGCGCCGATAAAGCCCATTTCCTCACACCATGAGGCAAAGATGAAATCGTTCTGCGGTTCGGGCAGGTACAGGTGCTTCTGCCGTCCCTGCCCAAGCCCAAAGCCGAAAAAGCCGCCCGAGCCGATGGCGATCTGGCTCATCGCCCCTTGGAAGCCCTTATCCGTCATATCCGAAAACGGGTCGAGCCATACCGCGAAGCGATCCCGCACATGGGAAAACATGAAATAAAACGCCGTCAACGTTCCGGCGCCCACCACGCCGATCGGAACGAAATACCACAGCCGCATGCCGCCCGCGACGAGGATGCACACACCGATGCCGCAGACAATCATCATCGCCGAGGTGTGCGGCTCGAGCGCCAGCAGCACAACATATACCGCAAGCAGGAAGCCGTATGGCCGGACCAGCCCCTTAAAGCTGCGCACGCTCTGCGCGTCGCGCGCGATCCAATACGCGAAGCACACAATAACGGCGAGCTTTGCCAGCTCGGACGGCTGAAAACCGAACAGCCAGCGCCGCGCGCCATTATACCAGGTGCCGATGCCCGGTATCGCAACCAGAATCAGCAGCACGACCGACACCGCCAGAAACGGCTTGTAAAACCTAGCGTACAGCTTATAGCTAACCTTGGAAATAACGATCATTGCGACCACGCCAGCTACGGCGACCATCCCCTGCCGCGTAACGAAATGCAGGGAATCGCCTTTGAAATTGTAATAGCCGGTCGAATAGCTCGCGGAAAACAGCGCGACCAAGCCGATCGCCAGCAGCAGCATGACCGAAAAGAAAATACCCGCGTCCCAGGCATGGGCGCGCACGCGCGTCCGCTCGCGGAACCGGCCGTCGGAGGGCTGCAGCGCCGTCTCGCCCCTCTCTTCCGCCCGCATGGCGGGACGGTTCGCATACCGCGGTCCTGCGGTCACCCTGCGCACCGTGCGCGCTTGTCTGGTTGTCGTTGCCATGTGGACACCTCCGAACGGGCTTTGAATTGTAAACAGTTTACAGAACCGGCGCCAGCGCTACATAATACGCCAGCAGGCAGAGCAGAATGGTCGCGCCGGAAAATATCAGCACGATCTTCTTTTCGCCCCAGCCACACATCTCAAAATGATGATGGATCGGCGCCATCTTGAACAGGCGCTTGCCGCCGGAAACCTTGAAGCATGTTACCTGCAGGATGACAGACAGCGTTTCGATAATATAGATCAGCCCGACCAGCAGCAGGATCAACGGCATATCGCAGGCAAACGCCAGACCTGCCACCGCGCCGCCAAGAAACAACGAGCCCGTGTCCCCCATGAAAACCTTGGCCGGATTGAAATTATAGATCAGGAACGCCGCCAAGCCACCCGCGAGCGCCGCCGCGAACAGCATCACGCCAGCGTCCTGCCGCGCAATGCCGACAAACACAAAGAAAATGGCGACCGGCAGGGTCACACCCGCGGCCAGTCCGTCGATACCGTCGGTCAGGTTGACCGCGTTATCCGCGCCCACGATAACGAACGCGGCAAAGATGATGTACAGCGGCCAGGGAAGCGGGATCGCCACAGCGGTAAACGGGATCCAGAGGGCGGGCAGTCCGTCCGACTCCAGAAACAGCACCAGGATGAACGCGCCCGCCACCAGAATTTGAAGCACCAGCTTCTGCTTGGGCGTCAGCCCCGCGTTTTCCTTTTTGCGGATCTTAGCGTAATCATCCACCAGACCGACCGCGCCGTACGCTGCGGCAAGGCCCAGCACCGCCAGCGAGGAGACCGAAACCCCTCCCAGCAGCGTGTTGCCCGCCAGAACCGCCACTGCAATGCCGATGATAAACATAAACCCGCCCATCGTCGGGATGTTCTGCTTGTTCATATGCCATTTCGGCCCGATCTCCAATATCTTCTGGCCGAATTTCATCTTGCGCAGATAGCGGATCACCGCCGGCCCGATCGCCGCTGTGATCACAAATGCGACCGCGCAGACAATCAGCGCAGTCCGGATATTGATCGGTGTCATTCTTCCACGTCCTCCCCTAAGAACCATGCGAGCGCGCGCTCCATCCGCATCCCGCGGCTACCTTTGAACAGCAGCGCGTCGCCCTTTTCCGCATCTCGCCGCAGCGCCGCGACAAGCGCGGCCTGGTCGTCAAACGCATACGCCGCGGCCATGCCGCGCTCCTTCGCGCCCGCGACCATCGCGCCCGCGTCCGGCCCATAGGCATACAGCGCGTCGGCGTTTTCCGCGGCCGCGCGTCCCGCGCGGCGGTGGCCCTCCTCCGCATAGCCGCCCAGCTCCAGCATGGAGCCAAGCACCGCGAACCGCCGCCCGCCTTCCGCCATGCCGCCGAGCACCTTGAGCGCCGCCTCCATGGCGTCCGGACTGGCGTTATAGCAGTCCGCAAAGATGCAGTAGCCGTTCTGCTCGTAAATGTTCTGCCGCATGCCGCTTGCCTCATAGGAGGAAAGTCCTGCGGCGATATGCTCCGGCGTCTCGCCCAGCAGCAGGCCGACCGCCGCCGCCGCGAGCGCGTTAAGTATATTATGCGCGCCCGGTATGCTGAGTTTTGCCGAAAAACGTCCGCCCTGCGGCAATTCGACCGCCGGCAGACCGTTATTTACTATATCAAATGCACTGTCTCTATGCAAGTATGCAGTTAAATCACACGCCGGATTTTCTATCCCATAGGTAACCGTCCGGCAGCCCAGCGCGTCCCGCTTCTCCCAGAGAAGCGGTTCGTCTCCGCAGAGCACGGCGCAGCCGTCCGGCCGGAGGCCCTCCAAAATCTCGAGCTTCGCCCTGCAGATGCCCTCGCGCGAGCCAAGGAATTCAATGTGCGAGGTGCCAATATTGGTGATAACCGCGATATCCGGCTGCGCGGCCGCGGTCATACGGGACAGCTCCCCGAAATGGTTCATGCCCATTTCCGCAACCATGACCTCGGTTTTCCTAGTCATTTGGAGCAGGGTGAGGGGCAGGCCGACCTCGTTATTCAGGTTGCCTTCGGTTTTCTGTGCGCAGAACTGCTGCCTGAGCACGGCGTAAAGCAGTTCCTTGGTCGTCGTTTTGCCGACCGAGCCGGTTACGCCGACCACCTTGCCGCCGCACAGCCGGCGGTAGCCGCCCGCCAGGTCCAACAGCGCCTGCGCGGTGTTCTCCACATATAGAACCGGCACCGGATAGGTTTCGTTCTGTCGGTGCGACACCACGGCCGCGGCGCCGTTATCCACCGCCTTTGCGATAAAATCATGCGCGTCGAAGCGCTCGCCCTTGAGCGGCAGGAACAGCGTTTCCGGCGGTATCTGCCTGGAATCCGTGGAGACCGACGACAGAGATGCCGCCCCGTGCGCCTTCCCCCCGGTCCATTCCGCTGCCTGCGCCAGTGTAAAGCGTTCCATCAATCGATTCCCCCAAGCTGTTTTTCTTACTTCCTATCCGCGAAATAATCCGCGACAATCTCCCGTTCATCCATATGATGCTTCACATGGTTGACCTCCTGATAGGTTTCGTGTCCCTTGCCCATCAGAACGATGATGTCCTCTTTCCTGGCGTGCGCAAGCGCCCACCGGATCGCTTCCGGCCGGTCGACGATGACCCGCGTCGGCGTTTTGGTGTCTTTCATGCCCTCCAGAATATCGTCGATAATGGCCTGCGGCTCCTCGGTGCGCGGATTGTCGCTCGTCACGATGCAGAAATCCGACAGCGCCGCCGCGATCGCGCCCATTTTAGGCCGCTTGGTCCGGTCGCGGTCCCCGCCGCAGCCAAACAGCGCCACGACCCGCCCCTTGGCAAAGCCGCGCACGGCGCGCAGGACGTTTTCCACCCCGTCGGGCGAGTGCGCGTAGTCGATCAGCACTGTATAATCCGTATCGGTCGGCACCACCTCGACGCGGCCTTTCACGCCCGTTGCCGTGGCCAGCGCCTTCGCGGCATCCGCGAGCGGCATATCCAGCTGCAGTGCGATCCCCAGCGCGGCCAGCGCATTCTCCACGGAAAAATGGCCAGGTATCGCCAGACGGACGCGCGCCAGCTCGCCCCTGGTGTTGGCCAGGAAGGAAACGCCATCCGCATGCAGGCCGATATTCCTGGCGGTCAGGTCGGCGGCGTCCTTTTCACAGGAAAACGTCAGGCATGGGCACAGAGCGTCCGCCAACATGGCGTCGGCTGCCGGATCGTCCAGATTGATCACGCCCCTGTCGCTGACCGCGAACAGACGCGCCTTTGCCCTGCGGTACTCCTCCATGGTTTTGTGGAAATCCAAGTGGTCCTGTGTCAGATTGGTGAACGCGCCGACTGCAAAGCGGATGCCGTGTACGCGGTCGAGCACGAGCGAGTGCGAGGATACCTCCATAATCACATGCGTGCAGCCGGCGTCCCGCATACGGGCGAACAGCGCCTGCAGCTCATAGCTCTCCGGCGTGGTGCGTTCAGTTTCGATGGCCTCGCTTCCTATCAGGTTCTGGTTGGTGCCGATCAGCCCGACCGTATGCCCTGCCTGCTCCAGAATATGCTTAATAAGGTAGGTCGTGGTGGTTTTGCCGTTCGTTCCGGTCACGCCGAGCATGACCATGCTGTCCGCCGGATGGCCGAAGCGGTTGGCCGCGATCTCCGCCAGCGCGCGGCGGGAGTTCTCCACCACGACCGCCGGCGCCCCCGCCGGTGCTTCTTCACATACGATCGCCGCCGCGCCCTGCGCGAGCGCCTTTTCGATATACCGGTGGCCATCCGTCGCATAGCCGCGGATAGCCACAAACAGGTCGCCCTTTTCCACCGCGCGCGAATCATACCGCACCTCGCCGATTTCCAGCTCCGGCGCCGCCGTACGGCTCTGCACCGCAACGCCAGCCAGCAATTCCTGTAATTTCATTCCGTTCCTCCTATCGGTCGTCGACACCCGTTGTGTCGGAAAATTCAACCGTGACCACCGCGCCGATATTCACCTTGGTCCCTTTTGCCGGACTCTGCCGGCTCGCGGTGGTATTGCCTGTAATCTGCGAGGACGCGACCCCCTTCTGCTTGAGGTACAGTCCGTACTGCTCCAGCGTGTCTCGGCACTCGTCCGGCGTCAATCCGGTCAGGTCGGGTACCTCGATCTGCTCCGCAGGCTTATCCTCGCCCATATACAGGATGACCTTGCCACTGGCCGGAATGCGCACACCACTGGCCGGCACCTGGTCGGTGACCGTGTCGCCGCTGCCGACGACGCGGTACGCAAAGCCCGCCTGCTGCAGCGTGCTCGCCGCCTGCTCCTGCGTGGAGCCGACCACGCCGGGTACGGTCAGCTCGCGGCGGTCGTTTTCCTCATCGGTATACACCGGCGTCACGCCGATATACGGCAGCACATCCTCCATGATGCGGCCGACGACCGGCGCGGCGAGCGCACCGCCGCCGTGCGGAGAGGATTCCGGCAGGTCGCTGATCGCGACCAGCACCACGATCTGCGGATCGTCCATCGGCGCCACGCCGATAAACGAAGCCGTATAGCGGTCCTCGACGTCCTCCGCCTCTTTCAGAATCTCTGAGGTTGCGGTCTTACCGCCCACACGGTAGCCGGGTACATAGGCGTTCTTGCCCGTGCCGCTTTCCACAACCTGCAGCATCGTATCGCGCATATACGCGGAGGTGTCCTCCGAAATGACCTGGCGGACAACCTCGGTCTCGGCCGTGGATTTGATCGAACCGTCCGCATTCAGCACCTCGCGGACCAGATAAGGCTTTTTCAGCCTCCCGTCGTCCACGATGGCCGAAATCATGCTCGCCATCTGAATCGGCGTTACCTGGAAGCGCTGGCCGAACGAGGATACCGCGAGCGACACCTCGTTCCACGAGGTGCTGTCCTCTACGTCAAAGAAGATGCCTGGGCTTTCATTTGGCAGGTCGATGCCGGTCCTGCTATTCATGCCGAACGCCTTGAAAAAGTCGTAAAAGCGTTCCCTGCCGGTCTTTGCTACGATCTGCATCATCGCCACGTTACAGGAGTTCATCACCGCCTGCGTCAGCGTCTGCGAGCCATGCCCGTTGGTGTTGTGGCATTTGATCGGCTCCTTCCAGTCGCCGACCATCATCGAGCCGCCGCAGTAAAAGGTATCCTCCGCATGCACCACGCCCAGCTCATAGGCGGTCGCCACGTTCATCAGCTTGAAAGTGGAGCCCGGCTCATAGGTATCGGTCACAACCGGATTATACCACATCTTGTAAAGCTCCTCGGTCCGCGCGTCCGTCAGCGCGTCAACCAAGGCCTCATTGTTCTGCACGCTCTCCGGCAGGTTATCCAGTCCGCCCTCCTGATAGTATTTGTCGGGGATCTCCGCCGATACACCGGCCTCCTCCAAAAGCTTCTGCACGGTCTCCTTCAGCTCGTTCAGGTACCGTTCGTCCGAGATTACGCGCGGCTGGTTGGGGTCGAAGTCCGGCAGGTTGGCCATCGCTAGCACCGCGCCGGTTTTGACATCCATCACAATACCCGATACGCCGTCGCGTGCATTGGGATTATCCGCCAGCGCGGTTTCCAGATGCTTTTCTAGGATATTCTGGATGTCGCTGTCGATCGTTAGCACAAGCGAGTTTCCGTCCGTTGCCGGAATGTACTGCTGATAATCATACGGCATATCCTGGTTTTTGGCATTCTGCGCGCGGACGATGCGCCCCGCAGTACCGGCAAGCTCGCTCTCGTATTCGGATTCCAAGCCGTAAACGCCCACGTTATCGTCGTTGACATAGCCCAGCACGGTGGAAAGGAAGGCGCCGTATTTGTAATACCGCTTGGTGTCCGGCTCGGAATAGACCGCGTTGCCGCAGCCCGCAGCCTCGAGCTTTTCATACAGGGCGTTTTCCGTGTCCTTATCTACCTTTTGGGCGATGATCTGATATTGGGTATCGGTTCTTTTGATTTTCCCCAGCACGGTGTCGTAGTCCAACTCCAGCGTGTCGGCAAGAATCTGCGCCAGCTCCTGCTGCTGCTGTTCCGCCGGTATCCCCTTGTTCACCTTGGACTCGTCGATCACAGCCTTGGGGTTGACCGTAATACGGGCGACCGAGGCCGATTCAGCCAGCACCTGCATATTCGCGTCATAGATCGTGCCGCGGTTGGGCGTGACCAGCGTGTCCCGCGTCTGCAGTGTTGTCGCCTGCTGCACATAAAAGTCGTTGCGGAATACCTGCATATACAGCAGGCGCACGGCGACCAGGCCGAAGCCGATCGCCACAAACGCCAGCGTGAGCATCACGATGCGCGAGCGCATTAAATTGTTCGGTCCCTTTGCTGCCATTTGCGTTGCATCCCTCCACTGCCGTTTGGTCGAAAAAAAGCGTAAGGAGTCAGAAGTTTCCACCTCTCACTCCCCTATTACGCATCCTATTCATTTACTTACCGGATATATTCCAGGGCTGCAGAAAAGCTGCGCGCCAAGCCGGAAAACAGCGCGTCCAGCGACACCCCGCTTTGCGCCACCGTGACCGTATCCGGATTGGTCAGTTCCACATATTCGATCTGTGAATTGTCCATTTTTACCATGCCCAGGTGGTTCACCGCATATTCCTCCACCTGCGTCATGTCCATGCTGTTCATCTGCTTGCTTGACAGGGAAACATTTTCCGCCGCAAGCTCGTCGAGCGCCTCGGTCTGGGTGCTGACCTGCGCGGTCAGCTGGGTCAGCTGCATCTGGCAGAACAGGATATACACCGCTGCGATCGCAATGACGCTGACGCACACGAACACGTTCAGCCGTACGGCGGCTTTTTTGCGGCGGCGCGGCGTCGGGACTGCACGGAGGTCGCGTGTTCTTTCCTGTTGTACGGGCGCCATGCGCTCTTCATACTGTTTGTACGCTACGCTCTCCCTGCTGGCAGTCATCATTGCATTTCCTTTCTGTCCTATCCGTCTGTTCCTATTTTTTCGCACACGCGAAGCTTTGCGCTCCGCGCCCGCGGGTTGTCTGCAAGTTCTTTCTCATCCGGCAGAATCGGCTTGCGGGGCGTCAGCCTGACTTTAGGCTTCCCGCCGCAGACGCAGACCGGAAAATCCTTCGGGCAGGTGCAGCCCTGTGCCGCCTGGTGGAACGCGGCTTTGACAATGCGGTCCTCTAGGCTGTGGAATGTGATCACCGCCAGGCGCCCGCCCGGGTTCAGGCAGTCGATCGCCTTATCCATCGCTTCCCGCACCGCGCCAAGCTCGTCATTAACGGCTATGCGGATCGCCTGAAAGCTGCGCTTGGCCGGATGCTGTTTTTCCCGCAACGCCTTGGCCGGCATCGCGCCCTTTATGATTTCTACAAGCTCTCCCGTCGTTTCTATCGGCTTTTTTTCTCTCTCCCGCTCGATGGCCGCTGCTATCAGCGGCGCATAGCGTTCTTCGCCGTATTCGAACAGGATACGACGAAGTTCCTCCCTGCTCCAGCCGTTTACCACGTCGTACGCGGTCAGCGTCTGCGTCCGGTCCATCCGCATGTCGAGCGGCGCATCCTTCATGTAGGAAAAACCTCGCTCCGCATGGTCCAACTGCGGCGACGAAACGCCCAAGTCGAACAGTATCCCATCCGCGCCCGCCAGCCCCAGGCTGGCAAGCACCCGATCAATCTCGCGGAAATCGCTTTTCACCGTGTATACGCGCTGCCAGACCTTCTTCAGGCGCACTTTCGCGTTTTCCAGCGCCTCGTCGTCCCGATCGATGCAGACCAGGCGTCCAGTATCATGCAAACGCTCCGCAATGCGGAGCGAATGTCCGGCGCCGCCTGTCGTCGCATCGACGTAAACGCCGTCCGGCTTGATATGCAGCGCCTCCAGACAGGGTTCGAGCAAAATGGAAACGTGATGAAATTCCATACGCTGACCCTCCTTGTACGGCGCTTTTTAGAACCCGAGATCCTCCATGGCCTCCATGATGCGATCATCGGTGATGCTGTCATTGTAAGCCGCCCATTTCACGGCGTCCCAAATTTCCGCATGGTTAGAGGCGCCGATAACGACCGTCTCCTTGCTCAGCCCTGCGTACGCGCGCAGGTTGGCGGGCAGCAGGATGCGGCCCTGCGCGTCCAGCTCGGCGTCGAACGCGGCCGAGAAGAAAAAGCGCTGCAGATCGCGGGATTTGGACATGGGCAGGGAGCGGATGCGCTCTTCCAGCCCCTCCCACTCTTTTTCCGGATAAACGGCCAGACATCCATCCAGCCCTTTGGTGACGGTGAAGCGTTCGCCGAGCTCATCACGAAGCTTGGCCGGCATCGCCAGACGCCCCTTGGCGTCTATGGAATGCTTGTATTCGCCTTTCACCGATTCACACCACGCTTTCCCTTTGGTGGAATCTGTGACACTTTACCCCACTTCTCACCACCTTGAATCCATTATAACGAGAAGCCCTCCAGATTGCAAGGATTTTTTTCGTATTTTTTTGCGGAAGATTATGGCGGTAAAATGAAAAAACAGTGGTTTTTGCAATTTTTCAAACACTTGTTCGATTATTTTTCCTTTCCACAAACGCCTATTTTGGCTGCGCGAACGGTGGGGAGAAATCCCACAAAAACGCGCATTCTTTCCGCCCGTACCGCGCCGTTTTCCCACCCTCCTCTTATTTTACAGTTTATTCCACCTTATTTCGCCGGCAAAACGCAGCAAAAAAAGCCAGGTAAAAAACCTGGCTTTTCGGATGCTGCAAAATATTATTTATTTGGCGATGCTCTTAAAGCGCTGGCGCACCTTGCGGATCTCCTCCAGCGAAAGCGCCACCGCCTCCTCGGTGCGCTTGAGCGTATCCTCACAATATTCGTTCGTCACTCGGCGCAACTCTCGGGCCTGGATCTCCGCGTTGCCCTGCACTTCCTTTGCCTTGCGTCGCGCGGCCACGACGATCTCGGTTTCGGAAACCATCTGCCGGGCATCCTCCTCCGCCTGACGGCGGATCGATTCCGCCTCGCGCTTTCCGGAGGCAAGCATTTCACTGCGTTTCTCAACGATGTCCTGCGCTGTTTTCAAGTCGTTCGGCAGCGTGGCGCGCAGCTCATCGAGCAGATCAAGCAGACGGTCGCGCTCCAAGATGCACTTCTCGCCCGCCAGCGGGATGCCTTTCGCGTCCTGTACCATATCGTACATGCTGTTGATCAGTTCGTCCAAAGTTGCCATCGTTAGCCTTCCTTTCTTGTGCGGCGCACAATATCGTCTATAATTTCTGCAGGGACAAATCCGGCAACGCTGCCGCCATGCACCGCAATATCCTTTACTACGGACGAGGATAAATACATATACTCCGCACTCGTCATCAGGAACACCGTGTCCAATTCAGGATTAAGCTTCCGGTTCGCCAGCGCCATCTGGAACTCATATTCAAAATCCGAAACCGCGCGCAGTCCCTTAACCACCGCACAGGCGCCCTCCTGCTTCGCATAATCCGCGAGTAGGCCGCCAAACGACGCGACCTCCACGTTAGGCAGGTCGCCTGTCGTCCGCTTCAGGAAATCCATACGCTCGTCCACCGAAAACATCGGCTTTTTATTCTGGTTATGCATCACCGCAACGATCAGCCGGTCGAACACGACCGACGCGCGGCGGATAATATCCAGATGTCCCAAGGTGACCGGGTCAAAGCTGCCCGGATAGATCGCTACTCTCATGCTTTTCATCCGTTTCGCCGTTCCGCAGAACGGTAATCAAAGTCGCGCCGTAGCGACGTTCGCGGACGACCTCAAACCCGTGCGCAAACCGGTCCTCTACTGCACTTTCGCATATTATTATACCATTTGTAGAGAGAATGTCAAACGTTTCTATTTGTAATAATGCATTTTCCAGAATTTCGCCGCCGTAAGGGGGATCGAGAAAAATCAAGCTGTAGCGCCGCTTTCCAGCACAGGAAACAAAGTCGGCCGCCTCTTTCCGGTGTAGCGAGGCGCGGTCGGCCACGCGGGCGGTTTCTGTATTTTTACACACGATATTGTATGCCGCCTTATCGCACTCCACAAAATCACAGTGCCGCGCGCCTCGCGAAAGCGCCTCGATCCCAAGCTGCCCCGTTCCCGCAAACAGGTCGAGTACCTCCGCGCCGCGGACATGCTCCTGGATCAGGTTGAACACATTTTCCTTAACGCGGTCGGTCGTCGGGCGGGTACTCATGCCGGGTACGGGCTGCAATTTACAGCCGCGCGCGGAGCCGGATACCACACGCATACTTCAGTCCTCCTTATGGAAAAAATCGTATACCGCCTGCGCCGCATTGCGCGGCAACACCCGCGTAAGCTCCTGCTCGCTCGCCTGCCGGATGTTCTCGATGCTGCCAAAGTGCCGGAGCAGCTCGGCGCGCCGCTTGTCCCCAATGCCCTCGATCTTGTCAAGCGTTGAACCGCGCACCTTTTTGCCGCCCAGCTTGCGGTTATACTCAATGGCAAACCGGTGTACCTCCTCCTGGATGCGGCCGATCAGCGCGAACAGCGCGGGCGTGGCCGAGATGCCGAACTCGCGCCCGTCCGGCGCAACGAGCGCGCGCGTGCGGTGATGATCGTCCTTGACCATGCCGAAGCAGGGCGTCGTCAGCCCGAACGAATCCAGCACCTCCTTGCAAACGCGAACATGCCCCAGGCCGCCGTCGATCAAAAAGGCCCCCGGCAGCGGCGTGAATTTCTCGTCCCCGTCCACATAGCGCTGTACGCGGCGGGTGAGCATTTCACGCATGGAGGCGTAGTCGTCCTGCCCGTTGGCCGCGCAGGCGATCCGGAATTTGCGGTAGTCGCTTTTTTTTGGCTGCCCTTCCGTGAACACAACCATCGAGCCGACCGTATCCTGCCCCGCGAAGTTGGAGATATCGTATGCCTCGAGCCTCAGCGGCAGCGCGGCCATGCCGGTGACGTTCTGTAAAAGCTCGAGCGATTTGTGCCGCCGCTCGGACTGCTTTTCCCTGCGCTCGATCTCCTCGCGCGCGTTTTTTTCCGCGAGCCTGGTGAGCACGCGGCGCTCGCCGCGCTGCGGGACCGCCAGTTCGACCCGTCGCTCCGCGATCGAAGACAGGTATTCCGCCACCGCCTCCTGCTCCTCAAGCTCGTGCGAAAGGAGTATGGTTTTCGGCACAGCGCCGCGCTGCGCATAATACTGCTTGATGAACGACGACAACACCTCGGCCGGATCGCTTTCGGTCAGATGGAACAGGGTGTACTCCTTGTCCTGCAGCGCGCCGCCGCCATAGTGCAGCACGCACACGCAGGCGCGCGTCTGCCCCTGCACAAACGCCGCGACATCCAGCTCCGCGAACGCGCCCGCGACCACATGCTGCCGCGTTCCCAGCCGCTGCACCGCGCGCAGGCGGTCGCGCAGCAGCGCCGCGCGTTCGAACTGCAGCTCCTCGGCCGCTTCATTCATTTTCTCCGTCAGTTCCTTTTCCAGCCGCTTTGCGTCGCCCTCAAACAAAGCGACCGCCTGGCCGATCAGCGCATGGTACTCCTCCGGACTGACCTTACCCGTGCAGGGCGCGCAGCAACGTCCCAAATGCTGGTTCAGGCACGGCCGGTCCTTGCCGATGTCGCGTGGGAACACGCGCGAGCAGGTTTTGAGATGCAGCGCCTCGCTGATCGTATCGATCGCGCGGCGCGCGGCCACGCGCCCCGGGTAGGGGCCGAAATACCGCGCCCCGTCATGCCCCGGCTTGGACACCACGGAAAACGCCGGATACGGCGCGTCCATATTCAGCCGGATATACGGATAGCCCTTGTCGTCCTTGAGAAGGATGTTGTACTTGGGCTTGTACTTTTTGATCATCGAATTTTCCAGCACCAGCGCCTCGAACTCGGTCTCGGTCACAATGATGTCGAAATCCGCGATATGGCTGACAAGCTGCCGCGTTTTCGGGTTCAGGCGCTCCGGCGCCTGGAAGTAGTTGGACACCCGATTTTTCAGCAGCTTCGCTTTTCCGACGTAGATTACCTTACCGGTCTTGTCCTTGTGCAGGTATACGCCTGGCTGCATGGGCAGCTTGCGCACACGCTCTTTTAATTGCTCCCTGTTTATGGCGGGCCGCCCCTTTCTTCCTTGTGGCGCGTTAAAGAAGCGCCAGCCTCCCGCTTTCCCCTTTGAAAAAAGCCGCAGGGTAAAACAAAAGCGCCGATGCGATATCGGCGCTTTTTTGCAGGATGCGATAAAATCAGTCGGTGAAATTGGACGTAATCAACTCAACCAATGCGGATACCGCCTCTTCCTCGTCCGGTCCGTCCGCAATCAGGTTGATGGTAGTACCCTTGGTAATGCCAAGGGAAAGGATACCGAGCAGGCTCTTCGCATTCACGCGGCGCTCTTCCTTCTCTACCAGAATCGTGCTCTTGAATTCATTGGCTTTCTGAATAAAAAAAGTTGCCGGTCGGGCATATAAACCTACCTGATTGGTAACCTGTACCTCTTTCGAATACATAATCTGCATCGCTCCTATTTCTTCAAATCCGATATATATAGCATAGCGCCTTTTGTCAGTTTCGTCAAGGATAAAATGCCCGCGCACCCTTTGTATTTTTAATGAAAATTTCCTGCATTCTTTCGGAATATATGGCATTTTGCCCTGCACATCGGTTTTCTATTCCCAAAACGATGCGTTTTTACCGCAATTCGACGATGGTCACGCCCTGCTCGCCCTCACCGTACACACCGCTGCGCACGCTCTTGACACGCTTGTTTGACCGCAGATGCTGCTGTACCGCGTTGCGCAGCACGCCCGTCCCCTTGCCGTGGATGACCGTGACCGAGGGCAGGCCGGCCATAAGCGCGCGGGAAAGGAAGTTATCCACCTCGAACAGCGCCTCCTGCGCGCTCATGCCGCGCACATCCACCTCGCTCTCCGCCGAGCGGATGTTCAGCTCGCGCTTCGGCGCGTCGCGGCGGGGCTGGACCGACTTTTTCACGGGCGCCTGCTCCTCCACGATGCGCAGCTCGTTCTCCTTGACCGTCATCTTCATCGGTCCGGCCTGCACCTGCACGTTGCCGCTTTTGTCCGCGGGCGCGAGCACGTCGGCCAGCACGCCGCCCACGTTGATCAGCCGCACGCGGTCGCCCTTTTTGACCGGCCGCTGCTCGTCTGCCTCGACCACGCGCTTCTGGATGCCGCGCCGCTGCTCGTTCTCGGTCTGCGTGATAACGCCGCGCAGCGCGGCCTTGGCCGCGGCCAAGTTCTGTCCGGCCGTATCCTTCTGCGCTTTCTTTTTCATGTCCTCCAGCTCGTCGAACACGGTCTCGGCAGTCATGCGCGCGTCTTTGAGGAGGCGGTCCGCCTGGCTGCGCGCGCCCTCGAGCAGCTTATCCGCGCGCGCCTCGGCCGCGTCGCGCTCGGCGCGCATCCTGTCCCGCTCGGACTGCGCGGCGGCGCGCATTTTCTGCGCCTCCTCCTTCATCTGTTCGATGCGGCGGCGCTCGCGCTCCAGCTCGGCCAGCACGTCCTCAAAGCGCGCGTCCTCGGTCGAGACCTGCTCCTTCGCCCGCTCGATGATGGTGGGCTGCAGCCCCAGCCGCGCCGCGATGGCGAACGCGTTGGACTTGCCGGGGATGCCGGTCAGCAGGCGGTAGGTCGGCTGCAGCGACTGCACATTGAACTCGCACGAGGCGTTCTCCACCCCATCGGTGGTGAGCGCGAAGGTTTTCAGCTCCGCGTAGTGCGTGGTCGCAGCCACACACGCGCCCATCTGGCGCGCATAGCCGATCACCGCGACCGCGAGCGCCGCACCCTCGACCGGATCGGTACCCGCGCCCAACTCATCAAACAGCACCAGGTCGCCCTGCCCGCAGCAGTCCATGATAGACACAATGGTCTTCATGTGCGCGGAGAAGGTCGAAAGCGACTGCTCGATGCTCTGCTCGTCGCCGATATCCGCGTAGACATGCTCGAACAGGCCGATCTCGGACTGCTCGTTTGCCGGAATGTGCAGGCCGCTCGCCGCCATCAGCGACAGCAGGCCGAGCGTTTTGAGCGACACGGTCTTGCCGCCCGTGTTCGGGCCGGTGATAACCAGCGTATCGTATTCCCCGCCGATCGCGATATCGATGGGGACGGCCTTGTCCTTATCAAGCAGCGGGTGCCGCGCCCGCAGCAGGCGGCAGCGGCTCGCGCCGGCGGCCAACACGGGCGGCGCGGCATTCATTTCAAACGACAGCTTTGCGCGCGCGAAAATAAAGTCAAGCGTTGTCAGCACATCATAATCCTGCTCGATCGCACTCCTGTGCATGGAAACCTCGGCTGACAGCTCGGCCAGGATGCGCTCGATCTCAGCCTCCTCACGGCCCTCGAGTACCTTGATCTGATTGTTGATCTCAACCACCTGCCGCGGCTCGACGAACACGGTCGCGCCCGTGGACGAGGTATCATGCACCAAGCCCGGGATGTCGCCGCGGTGCTCGGCCTTAACCGGCACGACGAAGCGCCCGTTGCGCTGGGTGACGATGGTTTCCTGCAAGTATTTGGAGCGCTCGCCCGAGATCAGGCGGTTGAGCGTCTCGCGCACCTTGCCCGAGATGCGGCGCAGCTCGCGGCGGATGGAGAGCAGTTCTGAGGATGCCCCGTCCGCAATCTCCTCTTCGGAGACAATCGCGGTTGTGATGGCCTCCTCCAGCGCACGGTTACCGGTCAGCAGGCCGAAGATCGGCGTAAGCGTGGTCTTTTCCTCGTGTTCCGCGTCGTAGACCAGCGCGCGGCGCGCGGTCTGCAGCAGGCTCGCCACGTCAAGCAGCTCGCGCGGGTTCAGCGTGCCGCCACGGTCCGCACGCAGCAAAATCGCACCCACCTCGCGGATGCCGCCGAACCCTGGGCTGCCCTGCCGGATCATCCGGTTTTTCGCATCGGTCGTCTGATCCAGCCAGACCTGCGCCTGCTCATGATCATCCAGCGGCCGGAGCGCGCGGCACTTCTCCTTTGCCGCCTCGGACGCGGCCTGTGACGCGAGCCGGTCGAGGATCTCGTAATATTCCAGTGTTTTTAAGGATTTTTCGCCTAATCTGTTCATGGTTTACTCCTGAAGCGTATTATAAAACAATTGTCAGCAGATATGACGCCAGATAGATGGCCAGCATCGACCCCGCGCACACACCGATCACACCCAGCCACAGGCGCAGGACTGCGCGGCCGTTTTCGCCGGCCATACCTTTCATCTGTTTGTATTGCAGCATCGTCCACAGCCAGCGGTTCCCATAAGGGAAATAGCGTGCGGCAAGCCGCTGGTATTCCTCATTCGGCAGCATGCGCTTGAGCGTGCCAAGCAGGCTGCGCCCGCACGCAAACACATTACCGAGCGAGACCAGAAGCAGCGCAGCCACCCACGGGAACAGCACCACGCCCCTGTGCCAGCTCAACGCGAACACCAGCAACGCCGCCGCATCCACAGCGAGCTGCACATACCAGTTGTACCGCAGCGCGGTCTGTTTGCGTGTGAGTTTCATGTCTTACCTGCCTCCCCCTCTTGCAGCATAAAACAGCTATTCCAGCGGCGCGACCGACCGGTAAAATGCCAGGCTGTCGAACCCGCGGCCGAGGTGGTACAACACATACGCCTCGCCCATGCGGCAGAACTGCGCGCGCGCCAGTCCGGTCAGAGAAAACGCATACACCCTGCGGGTGTCGCACGTCAATACATGCGTCAGCGCGCGCAGCGCGGAATCCGCAAGGCGCTCATAGCCCCCCACCCGCTCCGCGCACACGCCGTCCGCCGCAGTACCCGCGCGGACGGAAAAATACACGGGCGGCCGTTCGATCCCCCTGCCGCACACGCCGCAGCCCGAAAGGTCAGGCGCATAGCCGCTTTCGGCCATCACGCGCCACTCGAACGCAGCCTTGACAAGCGTCGGCTCGCGCCCGCCGCTTTCCAGCGCGCGCAACGCGTGCAGCAGCAGGACGCACAGTGCCGGACTGTCCTCGTCCGGCGTGGCCAGCGCGCTTGCCAGTTCCGCCAGATAGCAGGCAAGCGCGTACCGCTCGATATCCTGTGTCAGCGGAAAAAACGAGTGGACAAGCCCCGCCTCGCGCAGCGTATATTTCCCGCCCCGTTCATACAGGATGAATTCGGAGTAGCAAAACTGCCGCGCGGCGGGATTCTGCTTTTTTCCCCGCCGCGCGTTTTTGCACAAAATCTCTATCCTGCGGCCATCCGCGGTCAGCGCTGTCAGATAACGGTCGTAGTCGCCGAAATCCACCTCGCGCAGGCCGAGCGCACGCAGCTTGACCTCGGCCATTTACAGCTCCTCGTAACCGAAATTGCGCATCTGGTACTGGTTGTTGCGCCAGCCCTCCTTGACCTTGACCCAAAGCTCAAGAAACACTTTGGCATCCAGCATGCGTTCAATGTCCACGCGGGCCTGCCGGCCGATCTCCTTCAGCATCGCACCCTGCTTGCCGATGATGATGCCCTTGTGGCTCGCCTTTTCACAATAAATGACCGCGTTGATTTCGATCAGGCCGTCCTCCCGCTCGTTCCATCGCTCGACGCCGACCGCCACGCCATGCGGAACCTCGCGGTCGAGCAGACGCAACATTTTTTCGCGCACGATTTCGGCCGCAAGCTGGCGCTCCGGCTGGTCGGACACCATATCCTCCGGAAACAGCTGCGGCCCCTCGATCGCGTATCTGCCGATCTCGGTCAGCAGCTCGTCCAGCCCCTCCCCCGTGCGCGCAGAGATCGGGACGACCGCCTCAAAGTCATGCGCCTGCGCGTAAACGGCGATTACCGCGAGAAGCTCTTCCTTTTTCAGCGTATCGATCTTGTTAATCGCCAGAATAGCCGGCATACGGTGCTGCTTGAGCTGTGCGATCAGGCTCTCCTCGGCCGGACCAATGTTGGCGATCGGCTCGACCACCAGCACCGCCGCGTCCACCTCGGATACGGTGTCGGTCACAACCTTACACATGTAGTCGCCCAAACGGCTGCGCGGCCTGTGCAGGCCGGGCGTGTCCAGAAAAACATACTGCGTGCCGTCTCGGTTGAGTATGCCGGTGATGCGGGTGCGCGTGGTCTGCGGCTTGCTGGACACAATGGCCACTTTCTGCCCCACCAGCTTATTGGTCAGGGTGGATTTCCCTACATTCGGGCGGCCGACCACGGAAATGACCGCCGTTTTGGTAATCTGATTCATTGCATTCTCCCATACTGAAAAATAAACCACAGCGCAGCGGGCGCGGACGCGAGCAACGCCATAGCGACCCATAAGTGCGCGAAAATGTACTGCAGGGCAGCGGCCAGCACGCCCTCCCCGATAAAAATGCATACGCCGACCGCCACACACGCCGCCGCGCAGACGAACACGCCCGCCGCTGCGATATCCTTGGCATCGCGCACAAACCCGTCGTACCCGCTGGCCTGCCGGTCGCACAGTCGCTCAATCGCCGTATTCATCAGCTCGGCACCCATGGTCAGCCCAAAGCAGACGCACAAAATAGACGCTTCTGCCGCCGTCGCTTCGCCCAGCAGCGCGAATATGGTCACATAAAACGCGGTCACCATATGCACGCGGAAGTTGCGTTCCCCATGGATGCACAGCCCCAGTCCACGAAACGCATTGAGAAAACTTTCATGCAGTTTTCGGATGTTTTTTTTCATTACGCCTCTCTCGTCAGGCCCAGAAAGGCCAGATTTTCTTCTTCCTTGCCGCGCATCAGGCGTGCGTCCCCGTCACCCCGCTCATGGTCGTAGCCCAAAAGGTGCAGCACGGAATGCGTCGTCAGGTAACCGCACTCCCGCGCGGGCGAATGGCCGAACGCCGCCGCCTGCTCGCAGGCGCGCGTATAGCACAGCACCATATCGCCCAGCATGACGCGGCCGGAATCCGGCTCGCGCTCCAGCCGCTCCTGCGGCGCGCCGTTTACAAATTCGTACATCGGGAAAGAAAGCACGTCGGTCACCGCGTCCTTATCCCGATACGCGGCGTTCATCTCACGGACCGTATCCGCGTTCACCACGGTCACGTCGATCTCCGCGCAAAACGGCACGCCCTCGCTCTCGAGTACGCGCAGCGCGCAGGTGCGGATGAGCGCGGCGACCTCGGCTTCGTCCTCCACCGCGGTTTCAAAGCCGATGTTGATCTGATGGTTCATCGCTTGTCCCCTTTGCGCCGGAGAGCGGGATGACGGCTTTCCGCCGGCTTCCCCCTGCCCTTTTTGTTTTCGTAGTCCGCATAAGCCTTGACGATGCGCTGCACCAGCTCATGCCGCACCACGTCTTTTTCGGTCAGGTAGCACTGGGCGATGCCCTCCACCCCGTCCAGCACGCGCAGGGCCTCTTTCAGCCCCGAGGCCTTGCCGTCCGGCAGATCGATCTGGGTGATATCGCCCGTGATGACCGCCTGCGAGCCGAATCCCAGACGGGTCAGGAACATTTTCATCTGCTCGGGCGTGGTGTTCTGCGCTTCGTCCAGGATGATGAAGCTGTCGTCCAGCGTGCGACCGCGCATATAGGCCAGGGGCGCTACCTCGATCGAGCCGCGCTCCTGGTATTTGGCAAAATTCTCCGCGCCGAGCATGTCGAACAGCCCGTCGTACAGCGGGCGCAGATAGGGGTCTACCTTGCTCTGCAGATCGCCGGGCAGAAAGCCCAGCTTTTCCCCCGCCTCGACCGCCGGGCGCGTCAGGATGATGCGGGACACCCGCTTGTCGCGGAACGCCGCGACCGCTGCGGCCACGGCAAGGTAGGTCTTGCCCGTGCCGGCCGGACCGACACCCATGACGATCGTGTTTTTCTGGATGGCCTCCATATACCGCTTCTGGCCGAGCGTTTTAGCCTTGACCGGCTTGCCCTTTGCCGTGATGCACAGAACATCGCGGCCCATGGTATGCACCTCGGCCTCACGCCCGTCGCGCGCCAGACCGATCACATACTGCACAGTCTGCGTGCCGACCGCCTCGCCGCGCGCCGCCATTCCGGCCAGCGCGCCGATCGTACGCGCAGCGATTTCCACCTCCGCTTCGCCGCCGGATATCTTCAGCTCGGTCCCGCGACTGACGACCGAAACCCCCAGTTCGCGCTCCAGCAGCTTGATATTTTCATCGAACGCCCCGAATACCGCGATCAGGAGCTCGATCCGCTCTATCTGGATTGTCTTTTCTATGGTCTGCACCTTACTTTCCTGGTGTTTTATCCCTGCGCGGGATGCTGCTGCGCCCCGGCATCCTCCTCCGACTCCTTTTCCGGAATCGTGCTGTCATCGACCGCCTCCACGCCGATCTGCTCGACCGCGTCCGCCGACAGCCGCAAAACCGCCGCCCCCGCCTGCTCGGCCATCGTTTCCTCATGGCCGGTGATCATGCCGTCCATGCCCGCGACGATATCCCCGAGCGCGCGGGAGATCATATCCACGCGCACCTCGTCCGCGGTTTGGGTCACCGTCTCGGTTTCATAAAACACATAGGTCTGTTTGACCAGCGAGACTGGGAACACCACGCTGTCGGACAGCCACAGCGTTTTGGTTTCTATTATTTTATCACAGGTGCTGCTGGAAATTCCACTCCCAAAATATAAATTTAACCGTTTATTTCCTAAAACAAGCGCGTACTGGTGCTTCACCTTTCCCGTATAAGCCTTTTTCTCCGTTGTCAGCGCGCGGACGCGCGCGGTATGATAGGCCGTATACGCCTCCACCTCGCCGCGGCCGTGCGTCAGGTGGTAGTTCCCTTCCTCCCGTGTAGGTGGAACCAGCCCGCTGATCAACGTATCTCCGGCCGAGACCGCGTCGCCCGCCTTTACCACCGGCTGCCCTTCCTGCGCCAAAATGCGGCGCACAACCCCGTCGCGCGCTGCAACGACCTTGGTGACCGCGCTCTGGTCCAACAGTTCAGAAGGCGGGGATTCGCCATATGCCTCCACCGTCAGGCGGTTCCCCTGTATATTTAGCGAAAAAAACGTCATATCCGGCTGCAGCTGCAGCATCTTCCACCGGATCCTTCCAGTATCGATCGCGCTCCGCCGCGCGCCGATATGTACGCCCAGCGCATCAAGCTGCCGCATGATTTCCCCTTCCGGCAGCGCGGCGGAAATATTCGTTTCGATCGACCAGATATGGGCGTGCAAAATCCAGCATAGCAGCACAAGCGCAAAAAAGCCGCCCCACAGCGCGTACCGCGGCCGCAGCCGTGCGGCAAAAAAGGGCGCGCCCCGCCGCCGCACGATATGCACCCGACAGCCCGTGCGCCCCATATACCGCCGCAGCGCGCGGAAATCCGCGACCGACAGCGTCGCGTACATCTCGTTCCATGCGGTGCGTTTCATGCGGCGCAGCGTAATACCGTGCCGCGCACAGGCATTGAGAAAGCGCGGCAGGCTCGCGCCCGTCACACGGACGCGCACCTGTCCGCGCGCCAGCAGCAAAAGCCGCCCAACCATCCGTTTCCCTCCCTTTCGGCATCAGCCCGCCGTGGTGTATTCCACCGAAACGATCGTTCCGGTCACCGCCAGCTCATCCAGCGAAAGCGCCGCGAGCGTCAGGCCCGCGCCCGTGATGCGCACCTCGCAGCCGCAACATTTGATGCGGAGCAGCCCGTCGTCATACTCCTGTATCCCGCGGTGGTTCTCCACCACGACGCGGCTGTTGCCGATGATCTCTACGCGCGGGCGGCTTCCGTGCAGATCCTCCAGAATCGCCGCCCCAAACCCATCGTGCGCCATGCGTCCCCTCCTCCGTTCGGGCTATTGTATGCGGCGCCGGCATGAAACTTGCCTGCCGGACATAGAATAGGGAATCTCTGTCAACCGGGGTGAGGTCAATGAAGCTGTTTTTCTCCCTTGCGCTGTTCGCGGCGTTCCTGCTCTGCCCGGCCGCCTGCGCGGACGGGGTGCGTGAAGGTCTAGCGCTTGCCGGCCGCGAGGCGCTGCCTGCGCTGTTCCCATTTTTCGTGGCCAGCGGCCTGCTTGTCCGTTCCGGACTGGCGGAGCGGCTCGGCCGGGCTGCCGCCCGGCCGCTCGCACGGCTGTACGGTCTGCCGCCCGAGGCCGCGCCCGCGGTCATACTGGGGCTGACCGGCGGTTATCCGGTCGGCGCGGCCACCGTGGCCGAGCTGCTCCAGCAGGGCGCGCTGTCGCGCGAAGCCGCCGCGCGGGTCAACGCGTTCTGCAACTGCGCCAGCCCGGGCTTCTGTATTGGGTTGGTCGGGCTGGGCGTGTTCGGCAGCGCGCGGACCGGCGCGGTCCTCTACGGCATACACGCGCTGTCCGCGCTGCTGACCGGTCTGGTCGTGGCGCGCGGCCCCATGGCGCAGTCAGCGGGCGGGCGAGCGGCCGCTGCGCCCAGGGAAGGCTTTGCCTTCGCTTTCTGCGGTGCCACGCAGCAGGCCGCGCGCACCGCGCTGACCGTCACCGCCTTCCTGACGGTTTTTTCCGTCCTGCTGCGGCTGCTCCGTCCCGCCCTGCGCGCTCTGCCGTACGGCGATATGCTGGCCGGCCTGATCGAGCTGACCAACGGTCTTGACGAGCTGACGCTGCTTCCCCTGACCATCTGCGCCCAGCTCACGCTGGCGTCCTTCCTGCTCGGCTTCGGCGGGCTGGCCGTACAGTTCCAGGCGCGCGCGCTGACCGCTCCGTTCGCGCTCCCATCCGGCGCTTTCACGCTCGGCAAGCTGCTCCACGGCACGATTGCCGCCGTGTGTACCGCTTTGCTGTTCCAGCTTTCCCCCAGGGCGCTGGCCGTGTTCGCAGGCGCCGCCGCGCCCCCCCGTGCCTTTAACCTGACCGGCGCCGTCCTGCTCGGCGTTTTGGTATTGTTATTAATTTGGGGTGGAAAAAGCACGAAAAATAAGATATAATGGGTCACAGTACATAAGAATGGAGTGACTATCCGCATGAAGCTGAAAAAGCTGCTGCGAAAGGATATCGAGCCACGCTGCATTTATTGCGCGCACGGCTCCCCCTTGGCGGACGGGCAGCGCATCGCCTGCCGCCGCCGCGGCGTTGTCGACGGCACCGACCACTGCCGTGCGTTCCGGTACGACCCGCTGCGCCGCATCCCGCCCAAGCCCGCGGCCATACGCGGCCATTTCACCGACGCAGACTTTTCTCTGGGGGATCCGCATGAAAAGTAATGTTTTTTTCCGCCGCCTGACCGCGCTTGCGCTTTGTTTCCTGTTTTTATTTTCCGCCGCGCCGCTCCCGCGGGCCTCTGCGACCGTAGGAGAGGACGACACGCTCTCCTCCCAGAACGACACCGACGCCGCGGAGGGCGGAGACGCAAAAATTGAAAGCGGCACCACAGCCGGCGGCCTGGCCGATCCCTTGATCGACGCCACCGCCGCGCTGCTGGTCAACGCCGATACCGGCATGGTGCTGTATGAAAAAAACGCGGACGAGCGGCGTTACCCCGCCTCAACCACCAAGGTCATGACCGCGCTGCTCACGCTCGAGCATGTCGAGGATCTGGAGGAGATCGTCACCGCACAGGAGTCGGACTTTGAAAACGTCACGGCCGACAGTTCAAACGCCGATATCAAGGTCGGCGAGCAGGTGCGTGTCATCGACCTGCTGTACGCGCTCATGCTTCCCTCGGCAAACGAGGCGGCCTATATGCTGGCGCGGCATGTCGGTGGATCGTACGAGGAATTTGTCAACATGATGAACGCGCGCGCGCAGGAGCTTGGCTGCACCGGCACGCATTTCTCCAACCCCTGCGGCCTGCATGCGGACGACCATTATTCCACCGCGCGCGACCTGCTGCTGATTTCGCAGGCTGCCATGCAGGATGAGACGTTCGTTACGATCGCCGAAACCGCACAGTATCGGATGCCTGCGACCAACATGCACGATTCGCGCATCATTTTCACCACCAACCAGCTCATTTTCCGCCGCACCGATCCCTGGTCGAACGTCTACGCCAAAGGGATTAAAACCGGTCACACCTCGCAGGCTGGTAACTGCCTGGTTTCCTATGCGGAAAAGGGCGGGGCCAAGCTGTATTCGGTCCTGCTCGGCTGCGCGGACGCGCCGGACAGTTCGACTGTCGCCAAGAGCTTTACCGAAACCAACCGTCTGTTCGACTGGGGCTTTGAGAACTTTGTCTCCAAAACGCTGGCCAAGCAGGGGCAGGAGATCACGCACGTCAACGTCCGCCTGTCCACAGACGCGGACGAGGTCGTGCTGACCGCCAAAAACGACCTTGTCGCCACACTCCCCAAAAACTTGGAGGTCGACCAACTGGAGCAGTTCCCCACCATACCGGACAGCAAGGACGCCCCTATCAAGGCGGGGGATGTCATCGGCAGCATCACCTACTCCTACGGCGGCGTCGAATACGGCACGGTCGAGCTGGTTTCGCTCAACGACGTGGAACGCAGCAACGTCCTGTATTATGCGGACAAGCTCGAAAACTTCTTCAAAAGCACTGCGTTCAAGGTGATCTTGGTCGTGCTGGCAATCTTTGTCGTACTCTACATTCTGTTCAACCTGACGTTCGGCGGCATGCGCCGGCGGAAGCAGCGCAAAAACATGCGTGCCCGTTACGAAAATTCCAATTACCAGCGTAGGCGGCGCCGTTGATACAGAGCAGAAATCTCAATAGACACAAAAAACACCGTGCTTACGCGCGGTGTTTTTTGTGTCTATCCCCTACGTCGCTCAGCTATAAATTCCAGCGCGTTTTTCCAGGCCGTTTCAAACCCCGACCGGAACAATACGACCGGCCCAAAATCCTCATATTCGGACGGCTCCAGAGCATCCACATCGTATCCCTTGCGAAAATCGGGCAGCTTGGCCCGCAACTCCTCAATGACGGATGCGGGGGTAGGCATGAAGAACCGCTGTACGACAGGCATATCCTGTTCAATTAAGCGATCCGCTGTTCCCTTCCAGTTAATTGTTATACAGGCATCCGCGCCCACCATTTCGGTAAAATGCTGAAGCCCACGGGCGCCGCCGCCGATAAATCCCATCTTAGGGCATACCTCCCTCGTCATCCAATAGGTTTTTTTCGCCGCCGCTATACCTGCCTGCCACAATGCGTCCGGACAGACTTCAATTTCCTCACGCGCAACTTGTTCAGACAGATATTGGTCAAAAATACCTGTAATGTGGGAGAAATAAATATGTGGTTTTTTGGCCACCCCTTCTGTAATACGGTTATAGACCCGGCAGACATCCAGCGCCTGACGTACGCTTAGTACTTCGGTAGCGTTAACTGATATTCCTTCCTGCAGCACCACCTCGATCGCTTTCAGCCCCTCCTCTGTCACAGGTATCTTCGCAATAATATTGGGGGAGGCAGAGCAGTTATAGCGTGCGTAGCGCACAATCGTATCACAATCCTCATGGAAAGGATCGCCCTGTATGCTGACCAATCCTAAATCGCCGCCACTTTTTTCATATAATGGCATGAACTGTCGAGCCACACGTTCTACCAACGCACGCTGGAGCTGAACCAATGCCTGCGTATCATCTGCCTCCTGCTGTAAAATGGGATCCAGCAAAGAACAAACGTATTCCCTTTCCTCCGGAGCATCCATCATCTTCCATGTATATGCAGGGTTCTGAGTACAGCCGACCGCCCCTGCTTCGATTGCCAGACGCGCCTGCTCTCTCGTAACGTTATTAATCCAGAACCGGGTTGGTGTCTGTGCCTGTACACGTTGGAAATAATTCGCCTTCATTTGTCATACCTCTCTTTTGGTTTTTCCACAGTGCCATACCTCGGCGTTCACCATATATGCGGGACGCCGATCCTCCAAACAGTCCAAAATCCCCTGTGCACTGTCCATCCCCATTGCTCGCATCGCTGCATCGCTCAGCGCCGCGTTATGCGGAGACACAATGAGATTGTCTAACCCCCAAAGCGGGCAGTTCTCCGCCGGTGGCTCTTCTTCAAATACATCAAGCGCAGCGCCGGCAATCCGACGCGCCTGTAGCGCTTCCACCAACGCCTGTTCATCTACAACCGCCCCACGGGCGGCATTAATCAGAAACGCGCTTCTTTTCATCCTTTCCAGCGCATTCCGATCTATCAAATGGTGTGTTTCCGGTGTCAACGGTGTATGCAGGCTAATTACATCAGCCTGTTCCAAAAGTTTTTCCATATCTACCGGTGTCACACCAAACGCTTCTGCCTGTTCTGGTTCCATAAAAGGATCGGCAGCAAGAAAGGAAGCCTCAAAGCCGGACAGCTTTTGCCGTACCAAACGGGCGATTCGACCAAAGCCAATAAACCCGACCTTCTTCCCCCGCAATTCAGTCACAATATGCTGATTTCGTTTTTCAAAACCACCGTTGCGGGTCATTGCATCCAGAAAGACCAAATTTTTCAGCAGCGCCATTATAAGCGTCGCTGTATGCTCTGCAACGGCATGTATATTTGCTGTCGGCGCATTGACCACCAGTATGCCACGCGCTGTAGCTGCCTGTACATCAATATTATCCACGCCTATGCCGTGCTTTGCAATCACGCGCAGTCCGGGTAGAGCATCCATTATTTCCTCTGTTATTCTGGCGACGCGGACCAGTATCGCTTCGCAACCGTATGCGCGTCCGGCAATATCCGCAGCGCCGCCACCCTGCACAACCTCAAATGATCGCTCCAGCAGGCGAATCGCATCTTCATGGATCGGTTCACTGATATATACTTTTCTCATGCGGCACTCCTTTTACGATTTCCCTTCTTTTTCCACCCGATTGCTACGCCGCGCTCTTAATTCTTTACGAACTGCAAGGACAATAACAATCATCGTAATAATCAGAAATGCCAAGCTGATCGGATGAGTGAAAAACGGAGCGATGCTTCCCTCTGACTGCATCAGCCCGCGGCGGAGATTGGTTTCTATCGTTGGACCCAGTATGAATCCGAGAATGATGGGCGGCAGCGGGAAGCCCCCTTTTTCCAGCAAATACGCAACAATACCAAAGAACAGGACTGCCCAAACATCAAACAGGCGGTTATTCACACCAAACGCACCGACAACGCATAGAACCATAATAATCGGCAGAAGTATGTGCTTTGGCACGGTCAATACGCGTGCGAATACCTTAATGCCTAAGTACTCCATCAACAGCATAAACACATTTGCAATCAGACAGGCCGCAAAAATACCATATACCAGCGGGCCGTTATTCTGAAACAGAAGCGGTCCTGGGTTCAGGCCATGAATCATCAGGCCACCCAAAAGCATAGCGGTCACAGTGTCCCCAGGTATGCCCAGTGTCATCAATGGCACCAGTGCACCTCCGATTGAAGCGTTATTGGCAGTTTCGGAGGCAACAATGCCATCAATAATGCCTGTACCAAATTTTTCAGGTGTTTTGGATTGATTCTTTGCCGCTGTATAGGCCAGAATATTGGATGTTCCTCCTCCGATGCCCGGTAAAATGCCAATACCTATTCCGATTGCCGCAGAACGGAACAGGTTCACGATCTGGCTCTTAAATTCCGCAAAGGAGAAGCCGAAGCCCTTAATTTTGAAGTCCTGCAATACCTTTCCCTGCGGCTTACCCTTTTCCTTTGCAGCCTTGATAATCTCAGAAATTGCAAACAAACCAATCAGGACGGGTAGAATATCAAACCCGGCATCCAGCGCATGAAAACCAAACGTCAAACGCGGGATGCCATCAATCGGTGCCGCGCCAACCATGGCAAACGCCAAGCCAATTGCACCACTGACCAGTCCCTTGACAACCGACCCGCTGATCAGGCTGGCCATCATGGAAATAGAAAAAACACCTACAGCAAAATATTCATAATAGCTGAACTTCAACGCAACGCTTGCCAGCGATGGTGCAATAAACATCAACACAGCCAAGCCAAGCAACGTACCAATGAAAGAGAAAAAGATACCCACTCCCAGCGCCTTACCGGCCTGCCCTTTCGCGGCCAGCGGGTAACCGTCAAAGCAGGTTGCCACCGAAGCCGGTGTACCGGGGATACGCAGCAATATTGCCGCGACCAGGCCGCCCGAAATACCGCCGATATACAGGCCGAGTAGCAATGCCATGCCTGCGATAGGCTCCAAACCATAGGTCATTGGCAGGCAGAGCGCCACCGCCATGGTTGCCGAAAGCCCTGGGATCGATCCAAAAATAATACCAAGCAGGACACCGCCTGCAATCAAAGCAATGCACAGCGGGTTACAGACCTCTGCAAACCCTGTAGCGATCAAAGATAACATGCGACGCCTCCTTTAACCCAACAATCCGCTTGGCAGCATCAGGTAAAATACACGTGTGAACAGAAGGTAAATACCTGCTGATACAACAAGCGACAATATCACGAACAGCAGAATATCTTTCTTTTTCCGGTGTGACTCATCCGCTAACACCAGCATCTGTATGACCAGGTAAACAAAGGTCGATAGCAGGAATCCGATCGGCTCCAGGCAGAAAATATATACTGCAATCAACGCCAGCGTTATAATCATGCAGCGAGTACCCTGCGACATCCCGCTTTTCTCCTCGCCTTTTGATTCCTCCGACGCCTGTCCCGCTTTCCTCAATCCATCCCAAAGCAGCGCTATTCCCAGTATGCCGAGCAGAATCGCATCCATCTTCGGGAAGAAATCCGCTTTTATTAGGTTAAGCGAAAGTGATTGTATCGTAAGGCTCGCCGCAAACAAGCCAACCGCCGCAAGAATGACAAGTCCACCAACAATTGCATCCTTATATTTCCTCAACAAATCCGCCTCCTTACCAGTTAGACGTCCAGCTTATTTTTATCTTATTTCTGCAAGGATAGGAAACGGACTTGCCGTTCCCTATCCCGCATCCACTTTAAGAAAGCAACTCTGCTGCGTATTTATCAATAATCTCCTTGGTGGAATCGAGCAATGCCCGCCCCTCCTCAGCATCTGCGTAAAACGGCGTCTGGCGGTAAGCCTCCATAATGCTGGTCGCGTAGTCCTCCTGCTCACTCACAACCTTGCAGGCATCCGCAAATTTCTGTACAATCTCATCCGGAGTATCCTTAGGGAAAGCGAAGAAATAATATTTTTCAAGTTGAATGTCAAATCCTTGCTCTATAGCGGTCGGAATTTCCGGAAAGCCCTCGCTGCGCTCTGCGTTCACCTGTCCCAAGGCAACAAACTCACCGGTTTCCAGATAATCTTTAACCGTGCCATATGCGTTGATAATTAAATCGATATGTCCACCCGCCAACGCTGCAACACGATCGGAAGCGCCGCCCGCATCCACAAAGGATACATCAATACCGGCATCCTGCATCTGCTTTCCGTTGATATGCACCATTGTACCGGTTTCTATACCCATCTTTACCTCACCCGGATGCTGTTGCGTGTACTCTTTCAGCTCTTCCAGGTTATTGTAGCCCGCATCTTTCCGCGCTACAATAATCTCGCCAGGCCCCTTGCCGACCACTGCCGACAACTTGAAATCATCCAGTCCGAAGTCCGCTGTGCCAATCGCCTGGTTAACATTCATTGCTGTATGGAAAAAAAGCGCCGTATATCCATCCGGATCGGAATCCTTTACCTGACGACTTGCAATTGAGCCGCCGGACCCAGTAACGTTACTGACTACAACCGATGTCCCTAACTCACTGCCCAGCCCTTCGAGGTAGGCACGCGCATTAAAATCCGTATCCCCTCCTGCTCCATATGGTACTATAACCGTGATTGGCCGTGAAGGCCAGTCGCTGCTATCCCCCGCACTCGGCTTCTCATTTGAGCCGCAGCCACTTAATACACCCGTACAAAGCGCACCGACCAACAAAGCTGATAATAACCGTTTCATTTTTTTGCCTCCTTTTTTAGTTTGTCTCTTTCCATATTATCGTTCCGGATAAGCAGTCCGGAATAGCTCGACTTGCTCGCGCGCTACTCGTCCCAAAGTGCCTCCGTCCGCAAAGGCAACCACCATACTGTAGCCACGGTCATATAGTTTTTTTGCCGCCTCAAAATTTCCTGCAACAGTGGCTAAAAACTTTCCACTCGCAAACACCTTTTCTTCAATCGTATGTATTGCTTCCTGTACTTCTGGCGCAGACGGATTGCAAAAATACCCCATTGAAGTGGCTAAATCCATCGGGCCAATAAATATTCCATCCAGTCCTTCCACCTGCAGGATTTCATCCAGATTCTTGACTGCCGTTCCTGTTTCTACAGCGGTCATAACCACTATTTCATCGTTGGCATGCGCCAGATAGTTCTGTGAATTCATCCCAAAGCCACCGGCACGCGGCGAAGGCGCTATGCCACGCATCCCTTCCGGAGGATATTTACATGCCTGAACCGCTCGTTCCGCCTCATCTCTTGTGTTGACATAGGGGATGAGCAGGCCATACAACCCGACATCCAGCATGCGCTTAATCGTTACCAAGTCGTTCCAAGGCGCGCGGGCAAATGGAATTGAGCTGAAGCGCCCCATTGCCCTGAGTTGTTCCAGCATACTCAATGGGTCATTCGGCGCATGCTCCATATCAATCATTAAAACATCTACCCCAGCCTTAGCAAATATTTCTGCCGCATAAGGGCTTGCCATTTGCAACCATGCGCCAAGGATCTTTTTCTTCTCTTTCAGCAGCTTTTTAACGGGATTATGAAATGTTTCATCTAAACGCAGCATAGACCTAAAATCCTTTCTTCATTTTTCAATAGAAAACGGTATTTGATAGCGCTCCGCATATGCCTCCAGCTCTCTGTAAATACTGTACGGCAGCGGGATACCGTTTTTTTGCCGTTCTCGTTTGCAGTTTTCTTCAATCTCTCCCGGAAAACTCAACGGCGGCGCATCCCCCACCACAGGGATAGACCGTATATACTGCCGGTATTCTGCAATACGCGCTCTTAACTCCTCCTTTCCAATAATTGCATCACAATCTACCGCAATAAACATGTGACAGGTCCCGCTTGGATCATCTGGCTCTGCGTACATGCTCTTGATATGATCCGAAAATGCACCGCCAGTCATTACACCACAGAGCATATCAATCACATAAGCGATTCCCAATCCTTTGAACCCTCCTACCGGAAGGAAGTAACCATCAAAACCTTTCTTCGGATCATCTGTCGGGTTTCCTTCCACATCCGTCGCCCAGCCCAACGGAATTTTTTCTCCTTTGCGTATCGCCATTTTCAGTTTCCCACCCGCAACAACAGAAAGTGCCATATCCAGCATAAACGGGTAATCGTCATAAGTGGGGATCCCAATGGCGAAAGGGTTATTACCAACAACGCGCCCTTTTGCTCCCGGCGCCGTGATATTAGGCCGAACATTAGTTGACGCCATACCGACCATACCGGCATCCACCGCCATTTGTGCATACAGAGCTGCGGCGCCAAAATGATTGCTATTTTTCACGCATACTGCCGCTATATGGTACTCTCGAGCCAGCATAATTGCATGCTCCATAGCATATCGGGAAGCAACAAAGCCCGAAGCATTATCGGCATCCATAACCACAAATGCCTTTTCTCCGGCTACCACCTTAATATCCGGCTTCACATTAATTGCTTTTTTGCGATAGCGTTCAAAATAAGCCGCTGTGCGCATAATTCCGTGTGAATCCACGCCGCGCAAGCTGGCCTCTACCAGTCCAACGCCATGCAATTCCGCTGTTTCCCTGTCTACGCCGGCTTTTTCATATAAGTCTGCAATAAAAGCTACAATTTTTTTATCATCGCACAAACGAATATGATCATCCACTTTTCAGACCCTCCCTTTAGCCTTTATAAAATATTCATTTTTAAAGATAATCGCACGATACTGTCAAATTGCTTTCATTATGCTTTTTTGCTATATTTTTCTTTATTTTTGAGAAACAGTTATCTCTTATGCCAATAATATAACAGTTTACAGGCAATTTGTCTTTGCATAATATTGAACTTCCTTTTCACTATCTTAACTTTTGTTGCCAAATATTCAAACGCCCATTTTGTATATTTTTATCAAACCTATCCGCTTTTCTTGCAAACAAAAAGAGTACACCATGCAAACCATGTGTACTCTCTTTCCCTATTCCGGCTCTTTATAATAACGATAGCTGAACTTTCCATGCTGCTGTATCGCTGTGTACATGGCATCTTTTTCCAAATCGCGCATTTCCCCCGGCGTTTTACCCGTTACTTTTTTAAATACAGATGTGAAATAATGCACACTGGAAAAGCCTGACAATACGCTAATATCATTCAAGCTATAACTGGAATAGCAGATCAGCTCATAAGCCCTACAAACCCTTAAATAATTCACATAATGGATAATCGTAAAATTCGTTGCCTGCTTAAACAGCTTGCAGAGGTAGTTTTTATTGTATTTCAGGGATTCTGCCAACTGATCCAGTGTGAAATCCTCTGCAAAATGCACGGAAACATAGTCGGCAATTTGTTTTTCCACGCCAGTCAGGTTGGCTATGATGTGGTCAATCGCACGTGAAAAGGAATTCCTTTCAACAAAAGAGCCGTTTTTACGGATATAGATATAGAATGCCTGCTCAAAAAGAGCATTTGCCATTTCTCTACTGTACCGTGCATTGGACTGCCACTCGTTTCGCGCTCCTAAAAGTGCGGTTTCAAATTCATTGTCCTCAATTTCAAAACAGCGTGGCAGGCAATGCACCTCATCCATGGTATTGGAATTATGGAGATAAAATTTTGTATCTATGATCCGCAGCCTCCCGCTTGAGATCACAGGCAGTTCATGCAGCTGCTCCGGTTCAATTACAACGCAGAGATGGGGATATAAATGGACTTTCTGCCTGTCCAACAGCATATCCGCTTCCCCTGAAACTACATAGTACATCTGGTAAAAGTCATGGCTATGCTCTCGTATCCCCCATCCACGCATATAATCCAGCATAAAGGTCCATACAACCTCAATGTCCCGCATGCTCCCGCCTCCCCTTCTTTTTTTGCTTCCCACCGCAGTCCTCAACCGGACCATCCGCCGCGCACTCCACACTTTCCACTGGTAAAGCAAGCTTATTGTAGCAGATTTTACTTTTTCACACAATCCCCCGACCTCAAGCTTTCTGCCACCGGACGCCCTTACTGCCTTGGCTCTCTACCCCAAATATATATTGCATTAAAATATTTATTTTGCCTTAAACCGTCCGATAAATATTACAGGTACATTACCTCACTTTGATCAAACTGGAAAGCGGAATACGATATATGAAAAAAAAGAAAACTTTTTTGTCAGCGCATCCCCCTCAAACACGCGAAACCTTGCAGGATATTGGGAAGCATTATTCCAATATCCTCACTGCTCTGGTGTTGCTCCTGCTTTGTGTCATTCTCAGCTTGATTGTCCTGGCGGTCAAGCTTTCCTCCCATACATATATTTTGACTGACGGCAACCGTTATGAAACCGTCCGGCTGCATCCCGGCACGATCGCCGAGGCACAAAAAATTTCAAACTTTCAAAACCTGAAGGTGATCGCCCAGCGCAGAGAGGGTAATACCACTTACCTCACGCTGGATCAGGAATTGAGTGCCCAGATCAAAACCAAAGATCAAACTATGACCGTCCCCTTTACGGCCTGCACCGTAGGCGAGCTGTTGGAGCAGGTCGGCATTGCTGTGGGCGAGAATGATATTGTAGTGCCAGGACTTGACCGATGGTTGGTGGAAAATACGGAAATCTCCATTACTGAAGTAAGCTATCGCTCGGAGGTCGAAACAATAACAACCCCTTTCCAAGTAGAAACCCGCCAAAATTCCGATATGGTAGACGGAACACAGCACATACTGCAATACGGCAGGAATGGCGAAACCGAAATCACTTACCGTATCACGCTTCATGACGGCGTCCCGTTCGAAAAGGAAATGGTTTTTGAAGAAGAAGTCCTTGCGCCTGTTAACTGCATCATTGAACAGGGGACAAAAAAGCGATCTACCGTAGAACCGGCTGAGCCGGTACAGCAAGACGGGTATGACACAGCAGACGCCGGCAGCACCGCAGCAGACAGCGCTTCCGGCAGCCAGTTGTCTACTGCGGGACGGTCGCAGGTCTGGTCCGTCCCCGCCGGTATCCAAGATGATACTGCTTCAAAAACCATAACAGCCGCAGATGGTTCAACGTTTCAGTATTCTTCAGTCATTGACGTAACTGCAACCGCCTATCATCGAATCGAGGACGGCGGCCTGATCACTGCCAGCGGCACGACCACGCGGTATGGAACCATTGCAGTCGACCCACGGGTAATCCCATTAGGCAGCCGTGTATATGTCGTTTCAGACGGAGGCGACCAGTCCTGGTCGTATGGCCCCGGCATCGCCGAGGATACCGGCGGGCTGATCAAGGAAAATCGTATCGATCTCTTCTTCATGACTGATGAGGAAGCGGACCAGTTTGGCGTCCGTCCAGCCAAAGTATACATATTAAGCTGAGTTTCTTACTGCCTGTCAGCCAGCCATCACAGGGGGCCTCGGGTGCAATGTTTTTCAAGCCATTGCATCCGAGGCCCCCGCCTGTTCAACATATCCAATTTTATCCGGCTGGCCAAGCTACTCCAATCCCACAATTTTTTCTTCATCAGCCAAAAGCTTTGCATACGCCTGTTCCCGTAATACGGCAACCATCGCGTCTATCCCTATGCAGGTCGTCCTATACATTTTCTCCAGACTGGAAACCGTGACTTTGCGTTCATCCACCTGCGCAACACTGCACAGACTTTTCATGCTGCTCCAAACGATCCGCCGGTCTATCGCCTTCCCATTTCGGGTACAGAAAACAGGGCCATTGCAAACCCCTGTTTCTTCAGCATATTGCAGAAGCTCTCCAACCAGTGCAACGGGCATCGTAAAGGAAGAACCATTCTCCAGCACAATTGTTTCATTTCCAGCCTGCCGCAGCCTTTCGACCGTAATATAGGGGATATCCCCCGTCTTAATACCTGTACACCCAAATACTTTTATCAGATAATAACTACGCTTCCGTTTCAGCAGCTTTGCCGCCTGAAGCAGGCGCAGATATTCCTGTCTTGTCAGTTCAGGGGCAGCCTCCTCTTTCTCCTTTGGCAGACGGGACTGTACCAGCTGCCATTCCCTATGGCCCGCAAATGCCAACAGGCTGTTGGCAGCGGATATCCGTGCATTAATGCTTTCATTGGCCAGGCCGTTTTCCTGCATAAACCCTTTC
Organism: Agathobaculum faecis; assembly: GCF_014287995.1. Taxonomy (NCBI): domain Bacteria; kingdom Bacillati; phylum Bacillota; class Clostridia; order Eubacteriales; family Butyricicoccaceae; genus Agathobaculum; species Agathobaculum faecis. Next base: position 88,474 of record NZ_JACOPL010000005.1, on the reverse strand, counting down.
CACTTTGCCAGCCTGGCATTGTTCAGCAGGCCTTCTTCCCCCAAAAATTTTTTCAGCTGCAAAAGCTGGGATCTGTATTGCGCAATCGTGGAGCGTGTCCTTCCCCTTTTCTGCAGGTCCACCAGAAAGGATTTTATTTCGTTTTCCGTCACCCTGTAACCATTTTCCATCCTCCCTTATTCACCTCTCCTGCTTAGATGAATTATCCTGTTTCAGCAGTTGCAATAGTTGCAAGGGAGAAACTTCCTCCCTTGCGGCGGCTGCGTTCTCCCTGCGCGCTGCTACCAATTCCTCCCGCAGAACCGATACATTGCGCGGCGCATCGATCGACAGGCGGACACGTCCTGCCCCGATCTCCTGAACAGTAATTGTAATATCCTGGCCGATCATAAAGGACTGTCCTTGTTTCCGCTGCAGTATCAGCATTGCGCTCCCCCCTGTCGTCCTATAGAGTCCAGAGGACACCGCATATCATATTCATCCAGTATCACCTGACAGGCCTGTCTCGTCCGGTCGTTCAGGACAATGGGGCATCTCAAGTTTACCGTGCTCTTCCACACCGGCTTGTTAACCCTGCAAAGCGTATAATAGCACAAATCCTCGCTCTTCTCTACCTGCATTTGAAGCAGCTCAGACTTTGCCAGTTTGGGCTGATAGGTTGGCAGCAGCATAAAAGGGTTCAGTGCGGTAAAGGCAAGCGACGGCGTTTCCACGCTTTGCAGGCACAACAGGAAATCCTCCTCCTTGGCAAAAGGGAGGAGGACAAACTTTTTTTCCTGTTCAAAACCAAAGATACCATTGGGGAAAAACAGCAGTGTTTGCTCGTCTACCTGTATTGTTCCAAAATATTTGGTTTCAATTTTCATTCCAGTCTCCTTAGTTAAACCGTTTCATCCAACGGCTCGTATCCCGGCTCTGCAGAGGGAGGCACATAGACCGGCCCGCCAATATATTTGATAATGACGTCCGGACGCTGCGTTACGGTAAACTCAATATCACCCGGTATAAACTCCACATCCCCATTTCCAATGCGCCAGTCAAAATTCAGCTTATCCATCTCATAGCGGATGTTCAGCTCCCCTGCATCCCAGGAAATATCCGGACCTGTGCTGGGCAGAAATGTCATGGCAACATCCGTATTGACCTGCTGGGATTCCATCGCGAACTGTGTGATCAATTGCTGGCCAATTTTTGCCTGAAGCAGAAGCTTTCCGTGCTTGGCATAGGTGCCGGTCGTTTCATAAACCTGCTCACGCCCTTTTTGTGCAGCCTGTTCAATACTGCGCATTGCGGTTGGTGTAATGGAATTACGCGCTTCAAACGTATCCAAGTTCAGCCGGATGGGCTTGCTGCGTATCTGCAGACCTCCCTTGCTGCGGGAAACCTCCAGATCCACCTGCGACCTTTTGTATTCCAGCCGCGCATGGTTTACTTTCATTTCCAACTCAATCGGAACATTTTTAATCTCTATCAACCGTTCCATAGCGCTGTACACCTCTTTTGCTCTTACTCTTACCCTTATGCTTAAGACATATAGTCAATAAACGATTGCGACAGCACATTGTTGCCAACCCGCAGCGCAGCATTGTAGCTGTACTGGGCATACACAAACGTACTCAACGCATCCGCCAAATCCACCCTGTCAAGCGACTCATATTGCTCTGTGAGCGTATCCCCGGTAGAGGTCAGGCGGGTGTCATTAGACTTTAAAAACTGAGCCTTCGTGTCCAGCTCAGCCCGGTTGGAGTTAAACGCGGAGTAAGACTCCTGCATCTTATCAAACAGCGCGTTTGCCTTTTCCTGATCTGCTTCATTCATCTTATCGCTTCCATCCGCAGCCGAGTCCACCAGAAGCTGCCCCAACTGCGCTGTCAGCGAAATAATATCCTTAGGTGAACCATCCTCATAGGTACCGAAGCCCAGCAGCCCTGCGCCGGAAATCGCCGTGTTGAATGCGGTGGAGGGAATGACCTGTTCATTCTCATCCAGCTGCAGGCCCAAGCCTATATCCACATAGGTCGACTCCTTGCTCCACTCCTCCAGCTTCGCCAGCTCATCCGGATCCTGTGTCGCCATGTCTATCCCGCGGAAATACAGCTTCCCATCCTTGAGTTCAAACGGAGCCTCCTCGCCGTTTGCGCCGGCAAACACAAACTTATCCCCATATTTGGCGTTCAGCGTTTTGACCATGCCTTCCGCAGTATTCAGCAGGGTTTTCCCAATCTCCTCACGGGCGCTTGATTTGGAGCCGTCCACGCCTTGTTCGGCCTGGTCAAGCGCTGTATTGTACTGATCTGCGATCTCCTGCAGGCTCGCCTGCGCCGACTCAAATTTGTGAATCGCAGATTCGCTGGTCTTTCTCTGAAATTCATTACGCGCAGAGGCCGCATGCACACGAAACGACTGCGCCGCCAGCGCCGGATCTTCCGAAAAGGAGTTGAACCGCCGTCCCGTCAAAACAGTGTTCATCGCATAGTACTGATTCCAGCTTGCTTTTGCCAAGTTTCCCCGATAGGTACGAAGCGTACCGTTTGTTGTAACCCGAAACATCACTATAACTCCTCTCTGTCAGCGGCCGACAATGCCCATGCCGTTGATCACTTTGTCCATCGCTTCATCCAACGCTGTCATCAGACGGCAGGCAGCCGCAAACGACTTCTGATATTGCAGCAGATTCATACCCTCCTCATTCAGATCGACGCCGGAAACGCTATCCCTGCTGGTATTGATTCCATCCGCAGCTGCGGCATACGTTTCATAAATAGTATATGTCGTACTTTTATGCGCACCCAGCACGCCTTCCATATTGGCGTAACAGCCTTCCAGATTGCCCTTGTAAATTGAGTCCCCTGATGCCGCCCCGGCAACTGCGCCATCCCCCATGGAAAATGCGTCGGTTTTGCTCCCCTGCGCATCTGTAAAGGCAATACCGGTCACCAGGTTACACAGGGAACCCTCCGGTACAACGGCCTTATCATCGAATGTGATCGTCGTCCCGTTGTCCTTCATATCAAATATGCCATTTATCGTTTGATCCTTTTGCAGCGCATCGTACAGGTTGTTTTGCGTCTCCTCCGCCGTTGCGCCGGACTGGAACTTGACCTTTACCGTGTGTTCCTGATTCATACCGTCAATATAAGTAATATGTGCAGTCAGTTCCGTTCCCGGCGTAAGTGCGTTATCCTGCTTTGGTTCCCCTGTTGTGAAAGTCGCATCATTCGTGCGGATGATATCGCTCGGCCGAAACGTATAGCTTGTCTCAAATACGTTGATCAGTCGATTGATATTATCGTTCATCGTACCCTGCACCGGATTACCCGAAACGGAGGAGATAATCTGCACCTCCCCGCTTTTCCACGCCGATGAAATGGAGATGTTCCCTGCCGTGATCACGGTATCAGGATTTTTCGGATCATCCCCCTCTGCCGTGAACAGATTCCCCGCCTGCTTTTGTACAGCCTCTCCATTTGAGCCAACCTCTGAGAAAGATGTACCGTCTGGACGGGTCGTGTTGATCCGGTTCATTTCGGTAGCAAACTTGTTTGCCAAGGCATCCAGGGATTTCTGATAATACGGTATCCCGCGGATGGACTTGTCTCCCCCGTCCGTGCGGAACTCACCCGCGCCAGTCAGCATCTGGCGGGTGGATTCCAGCGCGCCATATCCGTGCCCCTCGTCCACAATCGTCGTATTAGCTGGTACAGCGGCGATCGACTTTGTATCTCCCAGGGTGATGCCGGTATTATTGGCTGCCAGCTCCATCTGCGTCACGGTGGCAGCATCAGCCCCTTTGTCCGTCGATATCATGACAAGCCCGTTCGAGGTCGCCTTGGCTGTGAACAGTCCTTGTAGCGTGGCATCCTTATTCAAAGCATCCGCCAGATTAGCCAAGGTCTTTTCACGCGCTTTCGCAATTGCTTCCGGCGTGTCATCCGCCGGCTTTTCCACCGTGAAATCGACAGAAACGGTATGTTTGTTCCCATCCTTGTCCTTATAGGTAATATCGATCGTTTGCTGTCCACCCTGTGCGTTCTTCCCAAAATCCAGCCCTTGAAGCTGGAACTGGGAATTCGTGTTGGACAACTGCGTCTGATAGGCGGAGTCATGCAGCTCGCTGATCGCAAGCCGCAACAGATCGTCCGGCACCGGTTTGCCATCCGCATCCACAACCGGCTTGCCCGCTGCATCCACTTTTTGAGCAATCGACAAATCCGCACGATAGATGCCGTCAATCAGCGTCGCCCCAGGCTTATTCGTCTTATTATCCACCATTTTGATGGTGAGTTTTTCGACAGAAAAGCCTGCTCCAAGGTTTTCCTCGCTGTAGGTTACATCAATTTTCATGTACTCGGAAAGCTGATCGATCAGCATATTACGCTGGTCGCGCAGTTCAAGCGCCGAATCCCCGTTAATATCCGAACGGCGTATCTCCTCGTTCAGCTCCTGTATTTTCTTAAGAATATTGTCAGCTTCCTGTACATTTTGCGTGTATTGGTTATATACATTTTCAAATACGGTTTCCAGATCCTTGGCGCTCGTGTTAAGCAGCTGACAAAGCGCTTCTGCCGAACTGCGTACCAGCGAATCAAATTCTTTCTCACCCACATGGTCATTCAGGTCATTCAGCTTCCCCAGAAGATCCTGAATCTGTGTTGTGATACCGCTCTTGTTTACATCATTGATAACGCTCTCCAGTTGATCCAGCCCATCGAGTATCGCACTGGCCGAACCGACGCTCGACATCTCCTTCCGGAACCGAATATCCAAAAACGGATCGCGCAGCTGGGAGATGCCGGACAGCATAACGCCAGAGCCAACCGAAGCCGAATTTGCAGAATGATACAGCCCTGATCCGCTTGTGATAAAGCTGTATTGATCGAGCCTTTGACGGGTATAGCCCGGCGTATTGATATTGGAAATGTTTTGACCTGTTACATTCAGCGCCATTTGACTTGCAATCATACCCAAACGCGCCACAGTAAACTCACCAAAAGTGGCCATTGCTCTCTGTTTCCTCCGTTTCTTCCTTTATGCTCGAAAATCTGTATGCGGTCCGCCCGTTGTTATCGTATGATCCTTCACATGCTCGGGGTCAAGCCCAAGCCCTGCAATCATATTTTCCACCTGATGCAGGCTGCATTCCAGCGCCGAGCGGGCCACCTCGGCCGCACTCTGCATGATCCGGTACTGTGCGGACAACCGCTCTGCCGCATCTTTTACCTTTTCACGCAGCTCCATGGAATCTATCTGTTCCGGCAAAGCAGACAGCGTTATTTTTTCCAGCCCCATTTGCTGCTGTAGCCTGAGCCGCTTCTGGTCAATATTGCGCAGGCTGAGCGACAACGCCTGTTCTTTTTTCATGCACTCGCCCAGACGTATCAGATCGTCCTCATGGACAGAGGCCGCAACGTCCTTCTGCACAGCAGTCAGCTCGCCTAAAATCACCGTCAGACGGTCCAGCAGTCCCAGCAATTCTTCCATCCCTGTCATCCTCCAAACAGCATGATACGCGCTGCCAGCTCATTAATATCATATTGATAGGCGCCCGTCTGAACCTGCTCCTGCAGCTCCGGAAGAGTTTCACATCGGTACGTCCGCACTTCCTGTGCAATGCGTCCCGCGAGTTCATGCGCAAAGCGCTGCTCCTCTGTATATTGCGACGTGGTCAGCTCTACCCTGTCGAATTGCGCAGTACCCACGGGCTGGCTTTCATTCTCTTCTGGTTGCGGTCGGTGTATTGCCAACGGGGACAAGCCTCCCGTTTTGGGAATCATCATTATGATCAGCTCCTTTTCAGCACACGCAAGCCGATGAATTACTTACTAAGTCAAATATCGGTCATTACCACAAAAAAATAAGCGGCAGGCTGCAAAAACCTGTCGCTTATTTTTCTTTCCCTGTATATTCCTATGTATTGTTCAGATGGCGAAGCAGTATACTCGCAATATTTTCACAGGCGGCTTGCTGTACCACTGCGCCAATATCATGTGCTACCATAGGCATCCCATAAACAACGCTGGATTCCCTGTCCTGTCCAATCGTATAAGCGCCATGCCGCCTCATGTCCAGCAGTCCATCCGCACCGTCTCGCCCCATGCCGGTCAGGATGATACCTACCATGCGGCAACGCACGCTCTGTGCCACCGAGTGGAACAACACATCCACGGATGGACAGTGTCCGCTTACCTTTTCCCCAAGCTGGCAGGCCACCGTGTAGCGGCTCCCTGTCCTGACGACACGCATCTGTTTATCCCCGGGCGCAATCAATACTCGGCCGCGTTCGATACCGTCCCCGTTTTCCGCCTCCTTTACCTTCATCGCACATATTTTGTCCAAGCGTTCGGCATACATTTTTGTAAAGCCCGGCGGCATATGCTGCACCACTACAATCCCCGGCGTATCGGCCGGCAGACGCTTGAGCACCTCAAGCGTTGCTTCGGTCCCACCCGTGGATGCTCCAATTGCAATAACCGTCTCTTTTACGCCCTGTGCCGTAAGCGGCAACCGGCCCGCAGTCGGCACCGCAGCCGGTCGGCTGCGGCGTATCCGCGCACAGGAAGCCACAACAATTTTATTGGCAAGCGCCTCTATAAAACGCTGGTTCGCCCCGACCGTTTCCGGCTTCCGAACGAAATCAACCGCTCCGACCGCCATCGCATCAAATACGCGCAGGTTCAGGGAGGACACCAGAATGATTGGGACCGGATACTGTGGCAGCAGGCTTTTTACAAAGTCAATCCCATTCATACCCGGCATCTCCACATCCAGCGTCATCACATCCGGCCGGAGCAGCGGCAGCTTCGCCCGCGCCTCCACCGCATTCCCCGCCTCCCCGACTATCTCCATGTTGCTATAAGCAGACAGGCCATCCCGTATAACGCGCCGGGCCAGAATAGAGTCGTCGACAACCATTACCCGTATCTTTTTTATGCTCTGCATTGCAGTGTTCCTCCTTTCACCGCCGTCACTCCCTGCGGAATGTCGCTGGGCGGAGCATTCGGTACGGGCTGTTTTTGCTGATATTCTCTGAATGGCCAATCAACAGGTAGCCCCCCTGATTGGTCGCATGATAGAAGCGTTGCACAAGCGCGTCCTTTGTTTCCTGATCGAAATAAATCATGACATTCCGACAGAAAATAACGTCAAACTTGATTCGGAAGTGAATTGGCTCCATCAGATTGAACACACGGAAGATAACATTATGCCGGATCTCCGGCGTAACTGTGTACAAACCGCTCCCGTCCGTCCGTTTCCGAAAATAGCGCCGGCTCCATTCCGGCGGGATGTCGGTCGGCATCTCATAAGACGGGTCCGCCGCCTCGCTCAAAACACGCGGTGAAATATCCGTCGCCAGCACACGTGTATCCCACAGCCCCGCCTGCGGTCCCAGAAAATCCTTGATGCACATGGAAATGGTATACGGCTCCTCTCCCGTCGAACATCCCGCACTCCATATGGACAGCACCTTTTTCCGTTCATTCCTTTTGATGAGATCCGGCAATATCACCTCGTTAAAAAACGCAAAGTGTTCCTTTTCGCGCATAAAATAAGTATAATTGGTCGTGAGCTTGTTCAGGATAAACTCAACCTGCGCCGCATCCTTTCCTGACAGCAGCTCATCGACAAACTTTGTAAAATCCGTGTACCCTTTTGCCTGCAGGGCCGCGGACAGGCGGCTGTTAATCAGCAGCCGCTTCTGTGAAAGATTGATCCCATAGCGGTCGCGCATAAACGTTACCAGCCGCTGAAAATCTGCATCTGACAGCTGCAGCATAATATCGACTACCTCTTAGCAATAGTTTTAACATAATCCACGGTCATAGAAGTGCTCTGCTTATTCGGCCAGCAGAAGCTCGCAGTCCAGCACCAGCATGGTACCCGTCCCATCCGGCATGGTCGTCATACCCGAAACATATTTCTGTGCATTATGCGCCGGTACCGGCAGAATGGTATCCACTGGGATATCAATGATTTGGCAGACCGTATCAACCAGTATGCCGATCGGCATTTCATTCAGGTTCAGTACGATGATGCAGTCATTGTCTCTCGGTTCAACAGACAGGCGGAGCCGCATATCCATCAGCGGAATTGTCTGTCCACGCAGGTTGATAATGCCGCGCACATAGGCTGGCACCATAGGCACCTGTGTGATCACATGGTTTGTGATAATCTCCACCACATTTTCTGCCTCCACACCAAACAGCAGGTTATCCGTTCGGAACGTCAGGAATTTACGGGTCGCGATTTCTGCCGTGCTGTCCTCTGCAGACCCAGATGCCTCCCGCTGCATCTCCTCGGTTGCAAACATCATATTTTCATCAGACATTGCATTCTCTCCTTTTATGCTATCCCTGTCAATATCCTGCGCTGCCGCTGATAAAATCCATCAGATTGGTTACATCCAAAATCAGGCTGATATTGCCGTCGCCTAAAATGGTGCAGCCAGCGATCCCCGCATCCTTTATTTTAAAATTGTTCAGGTACGACGGAAGCGGCTTGATGACGACCTGCTGCTTGCCCAGCAGCTCATCCACGAACAGGCAGCACGAGCTCTCACTGCTCTCCACCCATACAAGGATTCCGTCATTGATGGAGGTCGACTGCGGCTCTATCCCGTAAACATTGTACAAGCGTACCACGGGATAGAACTCCTCCATTTTGTTGATGATCTCACCTTGCATCGCATCATGAATAATATCCTTCTCCGTCACCTTAAAGGACTGCCTTATATTCTGGATCGGGATGGTAAAGATGGATTCGCCAACCCGCACCTCCATACCGTCCATAATCGCGGTAGTGAGCGGGATTTTGAGAGTCGTACAGCTCCCTTTCCCCTTTTCACTGGTCATCGTTACCACACCGCCGACCGTTTCTACATTCTTTTTGACGACATCCATACCAACGCCGCGGCCGGAGAATTCCGTTACCTCCTGATTGGTCGAAAAGCCCGGCATCATCAGGAAGTTCATGATCTCGCGCTGGTTGTATTCCACATCAGGGCTGGCAAGCCCCTGCCGGAGCGCTTTACGCAGCACAGCATCACAATCTACACCCATCCCGTCATCCTCGATTTTAATGATGACTTCGCTTCCCGTATTTTGAGCGGACAGTGTAATTTCCCCCACAGGATTCTTGCCTGCGTCAATCCGCATCTGCTCGTCCGGCTCGATGCCGTGATCCATGGAATTGCGCACGATATGCATAATAGGGTCGCTGATCGCATCTACGATCGTCTTGTCGATCTCCGTATCCTCCCCGATGATGCTGAGCTGCGCCTTACGGCCCAGCTTCTGCCCCATGTCTCTGACAATCCGGCGCATTTTCTGGAACGTCCCCGATACTGGAACCATGCGCAGCGACATCGAGATATCCTGCAGCTCATCTGTCAGCTTGCGCAGCTGGCGGGCGGATTTATAGAAGTTATCCAGTTTGGCATCCTCGATCCCGCGCAGGTCCGGCGACGCGGTCACCATTGTCTCCGTAATTACGATTTCTCCCACCACGGCCATCAGCTGATCCAGCTTGGACAGATTGACACTGATCAGGCTTTGCTTGATCTGGTGTCCACTGCCCTTGCCGGACGTTGCTTCGGCCCCCGCCGCAGGCGCGGCTTTTTGTGGCTCTGTCTGTCCGGTGGCTTCCGGCGCAGGTTCCTGCTTCTCGTCCCTCTGCGCCTCGGGCGCGGGAGCTGCGTCGATTTCCTGATAGGTTTTCACAAAGCCCAGGTCAGAGATAAGCGGGATGGCCGCCTTACGCTCATTCTCCGCTGCGAAATACATTGTAAAGCCGTTTTCCGCGATCTCCGGCGAACGAGCCGTATTGCTTTCCAGATCCTCCGGTTGGTAAAGGAACTGCGTTCCGCTGTCCCGAACATCACTTACGATCATGAACGCACGCAGGTTCTCCATCCCACAGCCCTCATCCAGAAAGACCCGCAGCGCAAACGGATAGCCGGCCGGCGCGTTTTCCACTGTAGCCGTGCGGCATCCCTGCGCCGCAGCTTGGTCCGCCGAGGGTGCTTCCCCACTGCTCCCAGCAACCTGTCCATCATTTTTAATTTTGTCGATAAACATGTTAATTGTTTCAACAAAGCGGTCGATATTTGTAGAAAGGGGTTCCCCCTTTTCGATTTTACCGATCTCATCACGAAAATAGTCGATCGATCGGAACAGCAGGTCGAACAGCTTCGGCCGATCCTGTTCCGGAACAATATCCATCGTATTTTCCCGAATCAGGTAAAACAGATCCTCAATCCGGTGTGCAATGGTCATCAAAGGCTCATACTCCATCATTGCCGCCGAGCCTTTCAGCGTATGCATAATGCGGAAGATCTCGTTTACATCATCCTGTGATAGCGTATCCGCCTGCTCTGCGGCAAGCATAATATTATCGAGCTGCTCAAGCAATGTATTTGTTTCATACAAATACATTTCCAGAACGCTGTCGCCACTGTTCGCCATAAATCCCATGCCATCCTTTCCGAATTACAATAACAGTAGTTATATTCATAAATCGACCGGATATGGCACGCAATTAATAGATTGGATAAATTTTTCTACGGATGAACGGAGTGTAGCTCTATGCCAAACATCACCAGTGTGACCAACCCTGTCCCTGGGCAGGAGAACAATACCAGCTATCGTTCTCCTATCACACCGAACGATACACAGGTCAAAAACATACCTGATCCATCGCGCATCAGCCGCGCCGACCAGCGTACCGATCGGCAGGATACGGCCGGTTCTGGGCTGACGCGGCGCTATGATTCCTATTTCCAGGCGTTTTTGCAGGATCTTCGCGCTTTCGGCTCGGTTTCCGATAGTATCTACCAGCTTCTGGCCAGCGGTCTGAGTGCGTCTGGAGCCGAAACGGCCGAGGTCAGTGCAGCGCTGGTACGCATTATACAGGCCTTACAGCTCAATCCGGAGCAGCTTCTCGCCCTGCTGAAAGGTCAGTTTTCCTCTGGGCAGCGCTTCCGCGGACCGCTTTTCGATGTTTTACGCAAGGCGCTCCAGTCCAATCCCTCCTCTGCTATGAAGGAGGATATTGCCCAGTTTCTGCGGAAGTTCAGCGCTTTCGCCTCCACGGAGCATATCGAGCGCAGCCTGACGCGCACCATCCGCCAAATGTCCTGGTTCATGCCGAAACGCTTCAGCAGCACACTGGACGGACAACTGGCGCAGCTTGACGCCTTGCTGGCTCATGGCGACCGCGCCGGTGCACTCTCCCTGCTCCAGAACACGGTTCTCCCCTATATGTCGGACTATGTTTCCCAAATGCACGATCGTGGCATCGCCCGCAGCCTTTTGAGCATGCTGCTCCCCACCATCGCGCAGTATGAAAACGGTTCCCCGCAAAATGTACTGCAGTCTTTCTACCAGCTTTTCAGCTACACACCGGTCAAAAAGGCGTTCGGCGAAATGAGCCAGGAGGATATCCTGCAAATGCTGCGCGCGCATACCGTTCCGCCGGATGAAGCAACCGCCACGCTTTTGGATCAGCTTACCTCCCTTGCTTCCCGCGCCATACGGGGAGAGGGCAGCACGACGCAGCAACAGGCCATGCAGGAACTGATGCGTTCGGTGCTTGTCAACCAAAGTGTTTTTATGCCGCTCGCCCATGCCATTCTTCCTGCCGCCATGGACGGACGTGCGATGTTCTCCGAGCTATGGGTTGACGCAGATGCCGAAAAGCAGTCAGGTGCGGCAGGTTCCCCGACCGCCCCCATGCGTCTGCTGCTCAAGTTTGACATACAGGATCTCGGCGGCTTCGATCTCCTTCTTACTTATCAGGACGATTCGGTCGGTGCAGAGCTCTTCTGCCCACCGCACCTGACGCCTTTTACCGGTGTTTTTGAGGCCAAACTGGCTAAAATGGCAGAAAGCGCTGGGCTAAATCCGGGGGCGATCCGCGCCTCCCCCTCTGCGCAGCGTGTTACACTGACCCAGGCGTTCCCCAAGATACTCGAAAGGATGAACAGCGTTAATGTCACAATATGATCAAAGCCGCAAGGCTGTCGCCCTGCAGTATGAAAATGGGGCGCCCGCTCCGGTCGTGGTTGCTTCCGGCATGGGCTACCTTGCGGAACGCATGGTCGAGATAGCCTCTGAAAACGGCGTGCCTGTTTATGAGGACTCCTCCCTTGCCACCATGCTTTCCCAACTTGCCCTCGGTCAGGCCATCCCTGAATCGCTTTACCAGTTTATCGTTGATATTTATGTTTACTTCCTGCATTTTGATCCGGAGGCGCCGGAAAAGCCCCGTGTACCCGCAACAAATACCGGACCGTCCAAAGGGGGAGACGTATAATGCATCATCCACAGCCGGAAAAACGCTTCGTCATCCTCAGCGATGATCAGAAAACACTGGCCAGTGCTATCCTTATGGAACAGAAAGGACAGCAAAAGGTTTTCGAGCTGACCTCCAAGCCAATCTGTGATTTGTCCGCACTTCCCGCCATCAACATTCTCAGCATCAATTCCGAAAACTTCATGGCATGGCGCGGCAGAGTCGCTGGGATACAAAACACCTGTCTTTATTTTGTGGCTGAGGAGCATATTGGTCCGCATTTGCGCAGGCACCTTCGCATCCCGATCATGCTCCGCACCTACTTGTACCCGCTTTCGGGTGATTCAGCCCGTCTGCCCGTCATCACGCACGACGTAAGCTGCGGCGGGATATCCCTGTACGCCAGCCGACCGCTCGCGCCCGGCTTCCGTTTTGAAATCGCAATTCCGTTTTCTTCCCCGCCCCTGTTGCTGAGCGCACAGGTGATCCGTGTCATTTCCGAGGAGCAGCAATTATATGCCTGCGCTTTTTCCGACCTTCTCCCCCAAGAAGAGGCTCTATTGCAGGAGGGTATTTTTGAATACGACCTGCACCACAAAATCAAAACCGTCCATTAGACTTTCCTATCAAACGCAGAGGTGTTAACGCAAATGAGTCATTTCCTATCACATGTGATCCACAGCGCCAAACGGGTGTGCGCGCTGTCCTTATGCACAGCCCTCCTGTTCGGCATGCTGCCGTTAACCGTACCGTCCGCACAGGCCGCGTGGGAGGATGCCTACCTGAGCAGGCTGGTATCCTGGAATATTATGCGCGGCGACCAGAACGGCAATCTGGAACCTGGCCGCGCTATTACGCGCGCTGAATTTGCCAGCATGCTGAACCGCACGTTCGGCTATCATAAAACCGGCGCGCAGCCGTTCCGCGACGTACGAACAGGCGACTGGTTTTATGACGATATCAGCATTGCCTATACCGCCGGTTATTTTAAAGGCACTTCCAATTCCACAGCCTCGCCGGACGACACGCTGACCCGCGAGGAGGCCGCGACCATGCTCTGCCGCAACCTGATGCTGCAGCCGCAGTCCGGCGAGGACCTGTCGTTTACCGACAGCCGCAAGGCCAGCAGCTGGAGCCGCGGCTATATTAAGGCCGCAGCTGAAAAGGGTATTCTGACCGGCGACCCTGAAGGAACGTTCCGGCCGCTCGACCGCATCACGCGCGGCGAGGTTGCCACCATGCTGGTCCGCGTCATCGGCACGCCGATCCAGTCCGCCGGTACTTATTCCAACAGCGTTTCCGGCAATCTGATGGTTTCCACCTCCGGTGTAACACTGGAAAACATGACCGTCACCGGCGATCTTTATATCACCCCTGGCGTAGGCCTTGGCTATGTCACGCTCAACAATGTCACAGTTTACGGGCAGATCATCGCCAGCGGCGCAGGTGAAAGCAATAAGGGCGACGCGAGCATCATCCTGAAAAACTGCACCGCCCCTGAAATGATCGTCGACAGCCCGACTAACCAGTATGTCACAATCCGAACGGTTGGCAACACAGATATCGACAGGGTCTACATCCGAACCAATACTTATCTGGAGGGAAAATCGACCGGCCGCCACGGCTTTGATTATGTCGAGGTGGACGGCGAGGAGGGTACGCAGCTCGATCTGGCCGGAAATATGCATGAGGTCGTGACCATGTCGCCCAAATCGACCATCAATGTTGGCAGCGGCACAGTGGAAAAGCTGACCGTGGATGAAAACGCGGTCGACTCCAAAGTAACGATCGCACAGGGCGCTGTTGTGGAGCAGCTGAACCTGGATACCGGAACTACTGTAACCGGCAAGGGCGACATCGGCACCCTGTACGTCAATGCACCGGGCTGTACGGTGGAAATGCTGCCCGATGTCATCATCATCCGTCCCGGCATCACCGCCAATATCGACGGCATCACCATGGACAGCACAATGGCGGATCAAATGTCAGACAAGCCGCGCATCCTGAGCGGCTATCCCCGTCTGTCAGATGTTGCCCCCAACCAGGCCGAGGCCTCCTTTATGACGAACAAGCCCGGCACGCTGTACTGGGCTGTCCGCCTGAGCGGCGACGGTGCTTTTGATGCCAACGACCTGATCAAGCCGCCTTCCTATGGGGGGAAAATTGTAAAAAGCGGTAACCTGTCCGTCAAGGATGCAAACGATGCGCTTTCACAGAAAATCACCGGCCTGCAGCCTGGGGCCTCCTATGTCCTTTCTGCTGTACTGGTGGATGCACGCGACGACCGCAGCACGGTCAAGAGTGTGTATTTTACCACGCCAGACAACAGCAAGCCCAATTTTGCCTCCGGCTATCCCAGAACCAGTACGATTGAGGACACCTATGTTACCTTTGACGTAGCGGCAACAAAAACCTGCACTCTTTACTGGGCCATCTACAAAAAGGGGATGCCCGCCCCCACCGCAAATGATTTTAAGGATGGCTCGCTCAGCGGCGCCATCTCCTCTGGAAAGGGCAAGCTGATCCGCAGCGAGGAAGACAACATCCTGATGGGCAACAAGGATAAGTACGCCAGGGACGCGCTTGCCGAGGTAACCGAGTATGACGCATACTTCTTCCTGACCGATACCGTTAACGATTCGGCGGTCAAAAAAATATCGGTAAAAACCGCCGACCGCACGCCCCCTGTATTCCGCACCAACTATCCCCGAATCAGTAAAATCGACGCCAAGGCGCTGACCGGCGAATCCATGATCAATGAAGACGGTAAGGTGTACTGGGCGATCGTAAAGCACGGTACGGAAAATTATCCGCAGTCTAACCCCGATCTGGACGAGGAGGCGCAGGCGCTCGACAAAAAGCTACAGATTAAGGGTGGCATGTATGCGCTCAAAAGCGGCTCGTTCAACGCGAAGCAGGACGCGGTCGCTTCCTTCAACATGAGCGGCCTTGACGCGGAAACCGCCTACGATATCTACTTTGTCGCTGAGGATACGGCGGGCAATCTGTCTGAAATCGCGACTATCCTGAACGCGAAAACGCTGGACAGCAGCGCGCCGGAGCTGGTTGAGCTGCGCTTCTCTCAGGCCAATGACGAGGACATCCCGCTGGCCAATACCGACGTCACCCTTGTATTCAGCGAGGACATTTACAGCCGCGAGACACAAATGTCCCTGTCCGAAATGTTTGCCTCCGGCAAAAACGACTTTACGCTTGCCGGCGATAAAGACCAGACCCCGATCAAGTGGGTAGATATTATCCGGGGAATGTTTACATTCAACAACATGGATAATCCCACCGACCAGCGCAAGCAGGAGCTTGAGCTCGGTCCAGACGGACGTCAGAATATAACGGTCAAGCTGAACGAGGAAGGGCAGACCGAGGTCACCTTTGCCAACGCTGCACTGAAGCTGCAGAGCGGCGCGACCTACCAGTTTGTACTGAACAACATCACGGATTCCTCTAACAATGTCCTGCCGGCCAACACCAAGTCCCAGGAATTCCGTGTCCTGGATGCGCAGGTGGACTTTAATAAATTGCAGTATACCGCCGCGGATGTCGACGGTTTTAATCCCGCCGGCATTGAAGCTTCGTTCTCCATGGTCCCCTATGCCAATTCCACAGAAAATGTACCCGATGGAACAAAATACGACCTGCTGATCGCCTCGGATACCACGATTTCGTTCAAGCTGTACCGCCGTGACCTTTCAGCTGAAAAGCCCGCTTGGGAAATCGTAACGGATACGGTCGGCACGCCGGTAGAATTCACCATCAATAAAACACCCGATGAAAAGTGGACAGCGGCCAGCCTGAACCGCGCCGAGGGTCTTGAGCCTACTGACTATCCGCAGCTCAATCAATTGGTCCAGGGATATGAATACGCAGTCGAATTTACGTCCATCAATCTGGACAGGGATCGTAACAAGTGGGATGCGACCGTTAACCTGTATATGTACTGCGTTGCAGGCAGTCCCAACGAACTACAAAACCTGACTTCCGGTGGAATCGTCGAGCAGTCCTTCTGGGACAGCTATGTGATCCAACAGAAGAAGCTGGCCTCGATCGGCAACCCATCCGATTTCACAATTGATGTGCGCCGCGTCAACCAGAACGCGCCCCAGTTCATGCAGGGGTATCCCCGTGTGGCTCCCGGTGATTCCCTGACACGCGTCGATTACATGCTCGACCGCGAGGCGGACGTATATTACGTTGTCGCCCCTGTCAACCGTCTGGAGCCTGATCTGGATGATCCTGGTCTTATTATAGATATCGGCCAATTTAAGGACGACGGCGACGCCGAGGCTGCCTTACCGGAGCCCGGTAAGCGGAAGGAGCAGGGTATCAGAACCCCCACCACCCAGAATATCATGAGCCCATCCAATTACACCCCGGCCAATGGGTATCAAACCGGCAAGGTTCGTTACGGCGGTACAGGCCAGGGCAGCTTTACCGTTGAGGACCTCCAGCCCAATCAGGAGTACTATATCTATTTTGTTCTGAAAGGCTCGTATAAGGATCCCTCCCCTGTTTGGTGCTACAAATTCAACACCAGCGATGTGGTTCCGCCTGTGCTGACCGCCAATTCCACCGGTGATGGTCAGGCAACCTTTTCCATCAAGCCCGCTGCCGGACAAACCAGCGTCGAAGCGGAAGTGCATTGGCTTCTCTATCCGCAGGCAACACAGAGCGGCTATCCGCCCCTGTTTTCAACCCAAATCAATGGCAAAACTGCTCTGGAAATGATGGAGAGCGATGCGTTCGACAAGTGGTCCTCTGATACGTCAATTGGCGGCTATAAAGACTCCACCGCTTTCAAGGAAGCCTTGTGGGAAATCATGCAGGGCGGCAGCGACGCCTCCCCCGCACCTGACCAAAACGGCGCGGAGCGGAATTTCAGCGGCACCGAAACCGTGATCGACAAAGATCAGCTGCAAAACGAACCGACAAAATATCTGTTCATCGTCGCTGCAAAGAATGAGCTGGGCGGCCTGCCCGTGTTCCGCGTGGTAAAAAATATACAGAAGGTGAACCGCAGCGGCCCACTGGTAAAATCAATGAACACGACCTCCACCTACAGCAACAATAAGCATTGGTATAACGGAACAGTTACCATCAACTTCGACACCGAGCTTTATGTATTCGATGACAGTATGAGTACACCGGAGGCCTACATTCCCACAGTCGGTAAAAACAGTGACCTTTTCCCTGATTCCGTAGAATATGTGAAGCTGTCGAACCTGAACCCCACCCGTTCATTGGGCGTCAAGTTCAATAACTTTGTTGTAGGCGACTCCTTCACGATCACGCCGACAGACGGAAAAGGGAATGGCGGCTACTTCTCCAATAAGTCCGGCTACATGCGAACCGACGGTTCCATCACCTTTACCCTGCAATATAAAAGGGATTCTGACGGGAACCCCATTGAAGAAGACGGCGCCAACAAGGTGGAATTCGTTCTTTCTGATGGAACCACCTCGGAAACAGCCCCATAATACACAGCAAAAAGGAAGCCTTTCGGCTTCCTTTTTGTTTTACCCCGCTCGCGGTCTCTTAACACAATGCCAAGCTCTGCCGATATGTTATATATATTAGTTTTTCCGTGTATAAAGGAGGGGGTAGCTATGCAGGCTCCCTGGGAATACTTCGAGCATTTCAGCGACCTTGTCTATGTCAGCGATATCGATACGCACGAGCTGGTCTACCTCAACCGTCATGCACGGGAGCTGTATGGCTTTCCTTCAGAAGCGGACTATAAGGGGCATCCCTGCTACGAGGTCATGCAGCATGCACACGAGCCCTGTACGTTCTGTACATGCAGGGCGCTTTTGGAAAGCGGGGCCGCCGAATGGGTATACCGTAATCCCGTCACCGCACATACGTTCCGCATCAAGGACAGCCTGATCGAATACAGCGGCTGCCGTTATCATGTCACGCTGGCCATCAATATGGACAGAAGCGAGCTGGAGACCTATCGCTTCAATTCGTTCGTTCATTACGAAGCGTTCGTAAATGAGTGCCTGATTTTTGCTTTCGCGGCCTCGGATGAGCCGGATGAATCCCTGAACCTGATGCTGCAGTATATTGGACAGCAGCAGGCCGATCTGCAGCTTTCCATTTACGAACGCGTACCGGCCGAACACCGATTTCAGAGCACTTACTGCTGGCCTCCCTCCTCTGCGGGTACTAAGATACTCCCTTTTGATTTGGAGCAGTACCTCTCACAACAGTATCCCGGCCGTGACAGCACCGAGCCTCTGGTTCTTTCCAGTGGTCAGGAGCTGCAAAGGCATCTTCCCGTTTTCTGTGACCAGGCTTCCGCTGGGGGTGATCAGTCCCTTCTCCTTGTTCCACTGTTGCTGGAGGGCCGCATCAGCGGCTACCTGCGTCTGGACAACGCACCGCCGCAACAACTCCGCTATCTTTCCGATATCTGCAAGGTGCTGTCCCCTTTCATCACCACGACCATGCAGCGGCGAGATCTGCTGCATTATTTCAAGAACTCCAGCATGTACGACCAGATGACCGGTGCCCTGAATCGCCGCGCACTAAAAGACCATATCCGCAGGGAATGTCCACTGCATTCAATCGGCCTCGTCTACTGCGACCTGATCGGACTGAAAAGCATTAACGATCTGCTCGGTCATAACAGCGGCGACGAACTGATTGTACGTATTTTTCATATTCTGCAGAAAGCGTTCCCCACCCAGCCGGTCTACCGTATGGGCGGTGATGAATTCCTGGTCTTATGCGATAATACGCCGCAGCCGGACTTTGAACAAAGCGTCGCCCAGTTGCGGGTGTTCTTGGCTGAAAGCAATTGCGAGCTGTCTATCGGCAGCCTGTGGACAGCGGATACCAGCCAGGATATCCGCACCCTGATACAGAAAGCGGACGATCTGATGTATCAGGATAAGCGGAAATACTATAGCCGCATCGACCTCGCAACCGGCCAGACGCGCCATTCCACGCTGCGCGGCAGCGCTATGCCGCCTGCCTGCTTCTCCTCCAGGGAAACCGCGTTCCAAAACTTCCTGAGCAACTATTTTTTTGATCCCGAGGTCTTTTTCCAGTCCGTCGCCATGGCAGATACCACCTTTTACCTCTATTGTGGTGATATGCAGAAAAATGTCTATTTTATTTCCGATAACCTGAAAGACGAATTCAATTTTACAGACAATCTTGTGTATAATTTTGTCGACCTGTTGGAGCAGCGGATTTATAAGCCGGATCAGGCGCTTCATATAGCCGATTTGCAGGATATGATTGAAAAGAAACGCAAGATCCATACGATCCGCTACCGTATTTACAACAAGGCGGGGCAGTTGCTGTGGATCCATTGCCGCGGCATTATGAAGTGGGACGCGGAAATGGCCCGCCCGCTCTTCTTTTCCGGTAGCATGGTCTGCCTGAAAAACGAAGACGCCGTTGATTCGACCACTGGGCTTCTCAATTTGTCCTCGGCAGAAGAGGAGCTGTCTGCTATCTGCAGCGTTTCCCGCTCCCCCCTGCTCCTGCTCAGCTTTGCGTTCCAGCCGCTTGCCGATATCAACCTTGCTTTCGGCCGCGAAACGGGAGACGCTGTCCTGCGTGAGATTGGCTGCCAGTTGGAAATACAGATGGGTACGTTCTTCCGTTTTTTTCGCCTGAGTGACAACCATTTCCTCGCTTTCTCCCATAAAAACCTGAAGCCTGCGCTTCCGGTCCAGCGGATACGCAATATCATGCTGGATGCCTGTGCCAAATACGGAATCCATATGATGTATCCCTGCGCGGCAGGCGTGCTGCATTACCCTGAGGACGGGGCCACCGCGCAGGAGCTGATTGACAACGCCATCGTGGTCGCAAATGTTTCGGCTGGCTTCCCCTCGCTGGATTATCTGAAATTTTCTCCCCATATGATACAAAATCGGAGAGAACAAAGCAGTCTCGGTTTTACCCTCAATTACAGTGTCAACCACGGCTTTGAAGGCTTCCATATCGTTGTCCAGCCGCAGGTTGAAGCCGCTACGCAACAGATATTCGGCGGCGAGGTCCTGCTCCGCTGGAGCATGCATGGGCAAAATGTTTCGCTTTCCCAGTGCATCGCCACACTGGAACAGCAGGGTGTGATTGTTCCTGTCGGCAAATGGGTCATCACCCAGACCGCGCGTGCGGCACAGCATATTCTTTCCCTTCGGCCGGACTTTCGCTTTTCCATCAACATCAGCTACCTTCAGCTTCTGGATGACGGCTTGTTCCCTCATATCCGGCAGACGCTTCAACAGTTCCATATCCCAGCCCACAACCTGCTGATAGAGCTTACGGAAACCCATCATGACAGTGCGCCGGAGCGACTGGAAGCCTTTATCCGGCAGTGCAAGGAAATAGGCATTTCCTTTGTTCTGGACGACTTTGGCACAGCTTATTCCAACCTTTCCCTGCTTCTACAGCATCCGGCCGACCTGATCAAATTGGATCAAACGCTGATCCACGGGATCACCTCCTCCAAGCAGAAGCTGGACTTTATCGCAAGCATTATCTATTCCTGCCACCGTTTTGGCAAACAAGTCTGTGTCGAAGGTGTGGAGACCGAGGACGAATTCAACTTGATCCGACAGACCGGTTGTGATTTCATCCAGGGTTTTTATTTCTACCGGCCGCTGGATTTGGACGCGCTCGGTCGTCTGCTCGAGACGCCAGAGGGCACAATCAGCCATTAACCGCTATCCGCCGACAGTAAAAAGGGGCCGCAGCTATGCTGCGGCCCCTTTTTGTAGCACCTTTCCCTGCTTTCTAATGATGGGGGTTCTCATTCACAAGCACACATGCGCGCATCATCTGGACGGACAGGAGCTTATCATACCGCGCCGCATACAGACTCATCATCGCATTCCGCCTTTTGCTGTCCAACACAACATATTTGGAGGGCAGGTTTGTCAATGCCAGCGCTTTCATATCTGCAACACAGCGAGCACAGCGGCATTGCAGCATATGTTCTACATAGTATGCTGCTTCCTCCTCCACCAGCTCCTGCAGAACGTTAATGTATTGGACATCCTTTTCCCCATGCGGTGTTACAAAGGCCTGTTCTTCCTTTGCGCCTTGTGATGGAAAGCATATCTTTTTCTGCTCCGCTGGTTCCGGTTCCGTTGACGGCATATTGTCGACTGCTTTTTCATCCGGAGGCGCCTCCTCCTCCGCTGTTTGCGCCGGTATTGCGTTCACCTCTGCTTCCAGCGCCTGTAACAGACCTGTGCGTATCTCGTCCGACAATGCCTTTTCCCGATCCTTTGTGGTCTGCACGATAGGGACAACCGGCAGCGGTGCGGATTGTGCCATGCGCTCCGGCACAGCTGACGCTTGCTGATCCGGCTCATCCTGGTCCTCTATTTTCTTCTGTACAGCCGGCTTGCGAGGGACCGTAGCTTTCCTTGCGGCCTTGCGCTTCACCACTTTTTTCTCTTCCTGCGTTACGTCAGCCGGCTGCCGTACCTCCTCTGTGTTTTGCTCCGGCGTTTCACCCCCCTGCTGCGTGATCAGGTTCAGCACGCGCGCCGTTTTACTGCTGCGCTTTTCCGCCATGTTTTTCCCCTTTCCCACGTTACTGCTCCACCGAGCCTTCCTGCAGTATTTCTTCAACAAGCGCAACAAAATCCATTGCAGGCTTGGAGTGCGGCGCATAGGTCACAACACTTTTCCCATGTGCGGGTGATTCCGCCACAAGCACACCCTGCCTTATTTTTGTTTCAAACACCTTGGTATCAAGCTGCTCTGCGATCTGCCGTGACAGATCCAGCACATCCCTGTTCAGGTTGAGCCGTGCATTGAATTTATTGAGCAGAATACCGATGACCTTCAGACGCGGGTTATAGTATTGCCTCACCGTTTCGATTGTTTCCTTGATCTGGGTTACGCCAAGCAGGCTGAGAATCTCAGGTGCCATCGGGATGATCAGCTTGTCCGCTGTCACATAAGCATTCACTGTCAACAGGTTCAGTGCAGGCGGCGTATCAATAATGATATAGTCGTAATCCGCCGACAGCGCGGACAGCTCGGTCTTGAGCAGGTACTCCCGCCCTGGCTTGTTGCACTCCAATTCCACACCGGACAACAGGATATTTGCCGCGAGCATGTCCCCATACTCCGTAGCACATAACGCCTGCTCGACCGGTATCTGTTTTTTAAACACCTCATACAGGGTATGTACATTATCAATATCTATACCGAGGCTGAAGCCGAGATTGCCCTGCGGGTCCAGATCGACGCCAAGAACTTTCTTCCCCTTTTCCGCCAGTGTAGCAATCAGCGCTGCGGCGGTCGTTGTTTTGCCAACGCCGCCCTTCTGATTGGTGACCGCAATTATCTCCGCCAATAAAATCACTCCTTTGTCTTTAAAAAAAAGCTTTCCGCCCTTAATTTTAGTATACTATACGTCGAGATAAAAATATAGGGATTTTTATTTTTTTCTGCATGATCCTGTTCACTGTATTATCACCCCGTATCATGGGGAAAGGAGTGTTTTTATGGCAGTAAGCAGTGTAGGCGGCAGCAGCGCCTCCAGCCTTTATGGCAGCCGCAATGTGCTGAGCGGACTTGCCAGCGGCATGGATACTGAAGCCATGATCGAAAACATGGTCATGGGCACAAAAAACAAAATCACAGCGCAGCAACAGAAACAGCAAAAGCTGCTGTGGAAGCAGGAAGCGTACCGCAGTATCAGCGATCAATTGGTGCAGCTTTCCACCAAATATACCTCGTACACCTCCTCAACCAATCTGATGAGTGCGAATTTCTTCAAGCCGAGTATTATCACTACAGCCGGTAAATATAAGGACTTAATTTCAGCTTCCGGCAGTACAACAAGCGATATTGTGATCCAGCGTGTCAGCCAGCTTGCAAAATCAGAAACCATCACCTTTTCCGGCTTGAGTGGTATTGACAACACCCAAAGCATTGACGCCTCCAAGGGCGTGGACTTGAAAGGTGATGTGAACGTAAGTAATCTGGCCGGAAAGCAGTTATCCTTTAAATATGGCAACAAATCCTTTTCCATTACATTTGACAGCGATCGTGAATACAAAAGCGTTGAAGATGTCGCTGATGAAATTAACCGGCAGCTTTCAAACGCCTCTGTCTCGCTTAGCGATGGCACCAGTATAAAAATGGACAGCAAGGTCAAGGCCGAGGTCGTCGATGGAAAAATTTCGTTCCAGTTTACCAACTCCAGCGAAACCAACACCCTCGAGCTGCTGGGCAGTTCCTCTCAGGAAGTGCTGACAGCGTTGCATCTGTCCGGCGGAAGCAAGCTGACGGCAACCGATAAAATCGAATCCTCCTCTGCAGTGGAAGCGACGGATCTGGCCACCAGCAAACCCGCCGGTGAGGTTTTAGCCGGTTCTTCCATGAAATTTACTTTCAATGGCACCACGGCAACAATCACGATGCCGGAAAAGGATTCTGCAGAATACAAGGCAATCTTCGAGTCCTCTGACCCCAATTCCGCTATGCAAAACTATCTGCAAACGCAGCTGGATCAGGCGTTCGGCTACGGTAGGGTTACGGTTTCCAACACCGCCTCAGATGGCACGTTCCAGCCCTCTTTCTCTGTTAAGGGTGACAGCGATACGCTTTCTATCGACTCCGGCACGCTCCATGTGGTTGGCAAGGGCGGCATTTTCGGTATCGACCGAGGCGCATCCAACCGTGTCAATACGAGCAAAACTCTGGGCGACCTGTATGGTACCGATTCGATAGAGCAGGACGGAAAGAAAATCACCATCATTAAGGGTATGACTGCTATTACCGGCCCTGATGGGAAAATCAAGACCGATGAAAGTGGAAACGCCCTGTATTCCTTTGAAATCAACGGTGTAAAGATCGGGGAATTCAGCGCAAACGACAGCATCAGTACGTTGACCAGCGCAATCAACAGCAAGCCCGAGGCCGGCGTCAAGCTCAGTTATTCCAAAACCTCTAACCAGTTTGTATTTTCCTCCACGCACGGTGGTACCGGCGGCCGCGTTTCCATTAGCGAAACCACCTCGGATGGGGCGGATAATCTTGCCGCCCGTTTATTTGGCACCGTCGAATACAGTGATGATGGCAGCACCGCAAAAATCCAGCGTTTGGACAAACAGGGGCAGTATGTCGACAGCGCTTCCTCCACCCGTATTCAGGGACAGGATGCAAAAATGACCGCGCTTATTAACGGTGTGGAACGGGAGCTGACCAGCGGCACTAATGCTTTCAACATAGACGGCTTTACCGTTACCGCCAGCGGCACCTTTGACGCGGCTGCGGAAAATGATTCCGGTGTTTCGTTCAGCGCAAAGGTGGACAGCGATAAGATTGTCGACGCAATCAAGAGCTTTGTCGAGGATTACAACAAGGTCCTCTCGGAGATCAATGAGCAGTATTCCACCCAGCCCGATTACAATAAGAGCTACGAGCCGCTTACAGAAGATCAGAAGGCGGATATGAGCGATAAGGAGATTGAAGCCTTTGAGACAAAGGCCAAGCAGGGCCTGCTGTTCAATGACAGCGACCTTGGTTCGCTCTCCAGCAGTCTGCGCTTTCTCTTTTCCGGCTCTGATTTGTCCAAAATCGGTATCAATGTTTCCACAAACTATTCAGATAAGGGCAAAATCACACTCGACGAAACCAAACTGCGTTCCATCCTTGAAACCGATCCGGATGCCGTGGCAAGCGCGTTTTCCGACCCGATGGAGCAAAAGCAGGTTACCAACGCAGACGGTACAACCACTTGGGTGGATGACACCTCCTCGGGCGGCGCTATTTCCCGCCTGAAAGTTCAGCTTGACAAATATGCCGGTACCACCGGCGCGACCAAGGGCATCCTGATCGAAAAGGCAGGCTCTCAGTATTCCCCCCTCTCCCTGCTGAACAATACGATCCAGAACCAGCTCGAGGATATCACCGATATGATTGACACGCTTACCGATAAATTGAATGATCAGATCGATACCTACACCGCGAAGTTCAGCAGGCTGGAGGTTCTGATCAGCCAGATGAATTCCCAGAGCTCCTACCTTGCCAGCTTAGGTGGGAGCGGCTATTGACCGGAAGGATGAAAAGCCTATGGATATGCATGGCTACGAACAGTATAAGGCGCAGTCTGTCAATACGATGACACGCGGCGAGCTGCTGTTGCTGCTCTATGACGAATTGGTCAAGCGCCTTACGCGCGCCGAGCTTGCCATAGGCAAGCAGGATTATACGCTTTTCGAGGCATCCATCACGCGCTGTATCGAAATCCTCGAATATCTGGACGATACGCTTGACCCACAGTATCCCATCAGCCACGACCTGCATCGCCTGTATGATTTTTTCACATATGAGTTGACCCGCGTAAAGATCGGGCGCAACACCAGAATCCTGGCAGAGGTAAAGCCGCGGCTGACCGACCTGCGCGATACGTTCCGCGCCGCTCAGAAAGAAGGCGGCGTATGAACGCACAGGCCCAACAGCTCCTGACCCAGCTCCGCCGCAGGTATACCGCTTTAAGCGAAACGCTTGATCTCACCGTACAGCTCGGCGAATCGCTGGACCGCGGAGACCGCACCTCTTTCGGACTTCTGCTCACCATGCGTCAAGAGTCGATTCTGCGACTTCAAGCCTCAGATCAGGCCATACACACCTTGTGTGCGAGCCTATCCGACGATATGCATCAAAAATGGCAGGCCCTTCTGGACGGGGGCCTGCCTGAAGATGAAGAGGGTCAACTGCTCGCGCGGCAGATGGCGCAAAACCGCCAGTTGCTGGATCGGCTCCTTCCACTCAACCAGCGGCTCGAACAGGGTCTCTCCACACGCGGCTAATCCTGCACTGATTTTGACAGGAACCACAGCGGCGCTCCTGCGCTGCGGCTGTCGCTCAGTTCGTCTATGATGGTCTGGGCATCCCACGCAGCCAGACTGCGCGCGCGGCTGTTGGGGTCAGCTACAAGGATCTTCCCCTCCACTGTTGTACCGCGCAGCAGGATAAAATGTCCACCGCTTGTAAAATGTCCGGCTTTCATCAGCGCCACCGCAATGCGGCCACCGGAAAGCTGAAGGCGAAGCTCGTCCGCACTAAGCGTCCCTGCCGGATCACATTCCAATCCGAAGGCATCTGCTACCCCCTGCACGATAGAATGGTAAGAACCGCTTTGGGGTGCCCAATAACCATGTACAGCGCACCACGCCGCCATTTTTTCCGGATCAGTTTTCGTTCCGGTCATGCTTTGCACAGCCATTGCCATAACCGTGGGGCCGCATCCATAGCTGCCGATCGGATCGTTTCCATAGCTTTTATCCTTCCACGCCGAATCGCTTTGTGCAAAGTACGCAACGGAAATGGAACCGCCGGTCAGAAGTTCCTGCCCATCCTTTATTGTCAGTTCTGTGACAGATGGATCTGTGATCGCCTCCCCGCCGTCTGACAGCATGGGTTCGCTGGCTTTCTGCGGGTCTACCGTTTCCTGCTCCATAAGGGCAGGCTGTGCGAATTTATCAGTCAGCCAAAACCGGCCGGCGGCAATCACCTCGCCGCCGCGCTGCCAAAGTTGTTCCGCTTTCTGTATCACCGGCTTTGTGAGCTTGTCAAAAACCGGCCGATCCAGCCAGTAGGCGACTGCAAGCTCCGCACCACCAATGCAGCATACCATGAGGAGGAGTACGGTAACCGTATTTCTGATCTTGTGCTTTTTTACTTTTTTCACGCCGCTCACCTCCTTATCGTCAGCCTGTTTTTGATATCATAGCAGATAAACCCGTTTTTGTCCATTCTTGACCACCATTTTGTATTTTTCCGGAGGAACAACGCGTGCCCCAGATCGAATTTGACCATGTAAGCAAATATTTTATGAATGAAAAGCGCCGTTTTGCTGCAATCGACGAACTTTCGCTTTCGATCGAAGCAGGAGACTTTGTTTTTCTGATTGGCAGCAGCGGTGCGGGAAAAACAACGCTTCTCCGCCTGCTTGCAAACCACATCACTCCGGAGGAGGGCGCCATATGGGTGGAAGGGCAGCAGATCAACCGTATACCACAGTGGCGGCGTCCATTGTACCGCCGCCGGATTGGGCAGGTGTGGCAGGAACCAGCCCTCATTCGTAAAAAAACGATCGGGGAAAACCTTGAAATCGTCCAGCGGGCCATGGGGGTTTCCAATCGGGTTATCCCACAAAACACACTCAAAGCCCTCTCCATTGTTGGTATGCGCACTATGGCGGACTCCTATCCATACATGCTGTCCGGCGGGCAGATAAAGCTGGTCGAGCTTGCGCGAGCCATCATCTGCAATCCTCATATCCTGCTCCTGGATGAGATCACCGCAAATCTGGATGACGATACCGGCTGGGATATCATGAACATTTTAAACGAGATCAACCGCCGCGGTACAACCATCATTATGGCGACCCATGCTAAAAACTTTGTCAATATCATGTGCCGGCGCGTTGTTACGCTGGTTTCCGGCCGGATTGCAGGGGACGTCGAAAAAGGAAAATACGGCGAGTTGCGTTAAGCTGCCGTTTTTTATAAATTCATTTTCAAAACTCAGGAGGAATTTCACAACATGAAGCTGAAAAACATGCGTATTAGCGCACGACTTGCCGTAGGTTTTGCCATACCAATCATTCTGTCACTCATACTCGTCATATTTGCACTGATCAATACGATTTCTGTTAACAACCGTTACACCGATCTAATTAATGGCGAACTACAGCTTGAAACACAGGCGTTGGAATCTCAGGTCAATATCAACACCGCCGCTCGCTATGCACGCGATATGGTACTCGATACGAACAAGTCCGATTATGCCTCCAATCAGGAAAAACTGAATGAAGCCATCAGCAGCTTGGAGGAGAAAATTTCTTACTTACAGGAAAATACCGGAAAGTATATGGCAGCCAATGCAGCAGATGAGGTTATTGCCGCTTCGCAAAAATGGTTGAATATTGTTCCCGAAATCACTGCCGCTCTGGATAAAAATGATTTTGATGCTGCTACTGAAATCCTGCAGCAAGAGTGTACGCCGGCTTTGACTGCCCAAGCTGATGCTGCCCGCACTTTTATTCGCGGATTACAAAGTGACATAAAGGTCCTTATCGACAATGAAACCAGCAATGTCATACGGATCGCTATTATCTTTGTTAGCATGACACTGATCTTTCTGGCTCTCACGCTTATCTTCGCTGTTAAGATCATCCACTCCATTCGGGTGCCGCTGTCCGAAGCGCGCGACGCTATCGTTGCTATGAGCGACGGCGATCTCGATCGTCCCGTTACTTATGAGTCCCGTGATGAGGTAGGTGAAATCTCCTCCGCGCTCAAGACCAGCCAAACGGTCCTGAAGGAATCCATCAGCGAAGTCGCACGCGTCACTACCAGTATGGCCAACGGCGATTTTACGATTTCTGTAAACGGAAATTTCCCCGGCGCACTTCAAACCGTATCCAACAATCTTTCCACCCTTCTTTCTACTTTGGGCAATATGATCTCCAACGCCATGTCCTCGGTCGACCAGGTATCTGCCGGTGCCGAGCAGGTTTCCAATGGTGCGCAGGCGCTCGCACAGGGCGCTACTGAGCAGGCAAGCGCGGTAGAGGAGCTTTCCTCCACCATTAACGATATTGCTGATGCTGCCCGCGAAAACGCCGAATCGGCGCGTGTAGCGAAGGAAAACGCGGACAAGGCCGGACAGCAGAATATCGCGAGCCAGGAGCAAATGGCCAAGATGATCGAGGCCATGAACGAGATTACAGCTACCTCGCAGGAGATCAGCAAGATCATCAAAACGATCGAGGATATCTCTTTCCAGACCAATATCCTGGCGCTCAATGCCGCAGTCGAAGCCGCGCGCGCCGGTTCTGCGGGCAAGGGTTTCGCGGTCGTCGCCGACGAGGTGCGTAATCTCGCCACCAAGAGCGCGGAAGCTGCCAGCAATACGACCGCTCTGATCGAATCCTCGATCAAGGCTGTGGAAAACGGCTCCGAAATCGCCCGCACTGCGGCGGATTCCATTACGCAGAGCGCAGAACTGACCACGCAGTCTGTTGAGCAGATCAGCCGGATCGCCGATGCCGCAGAGCATGAATCGGAATCCATCGACCAGATCATGCAGGGCATCGATCAGATTTCCACGGTTGTACAGACCAATTCCGCAACGAGCGAAGAATCCGCAGCGGCAAGCGAGGAGCTTTCCTCCCAGGCCAATATCATGCGTCAGATTTTCTCCGCGTTCAATGTCAACAGTTCCTCCTCTGCAAAATTCGGCGGCAGCCCTTATGCAGGAGGACTGTCCCCCGATCAGGGGGATACCTTTCGTCGCTCCTCCGCAGCAGGAAAATCCTTTACCGAGGACCTCGATAAGTACTAAGCGCTATTCCCTTACACCAGAATTGGTTACCGGCAATGAACTGATCGACTCTGAGCATACACAGCTGTTTGAAGCCATCAATGCCCTTCTGGATGCCTGTGCCTCCGGACGGGGCCGAGACTCGCTTCGGGACACCGCAGAGTTTCTTTCCGATTATGTCGCAAAGCACTTCGGGGATGAGGAACAGCTACAGAAGCAATACCATTATCCGCACTACGATGCACACCGTACCTTCCATGTAAATTATAAAAAGCAGATCCGCGATGCTGCGGATGCCATCAAACGTGCGGGCGGTACCATGGAAAATCTTCAGCGCCTGAACCAGCTGGTCAATGTTTTGATTAACCATATTCGCAGGGAGGATAAGCGGCTCGCTTCGTTTATCCGTGAAAACACATAAGATCACCTGTTCTTGAAAAAACACCCGCCATAAGGGCGGGTGTTTTTCATTCGCTTTCATCCAGGGGTATTCCGAAGCAAGAAAGAGTCCACAACCAAAGGCGCGGACCTTGGCCATAGACTCTCTCTCAATGGGTTCGTTTATTATATCGACTGATTTTTATCTAAAAAAAGGTGTTGTTCAACTTTTTTTATTTGCAAGCTCTTTTTTATATAAGCACCCCATATTTTTTTATTTTTCCCTTATTTTATGTGATACACCGCCGATAATTTATATGTAAGCCAATAGCGGCAGCCATTGAGGTGGTACATAAATCCCCTGGTCCGGCTTACGGGCGGCGCCGCCCGCCGCAGCACTACTTCTGCCCTGTCCTGTTCGAGCTCACGGGACGCGGCAGGAAAATTAAATTTGTTGGGGAAAATGGATTTTCCCTGTAATGCTCAAGGAGGAACAAACATTATGCGTATTCAGCATAACATCATGGCGATGAACGCCTACCGCAACTACAACAACAATACCTCGGCACTATCCAAGAACCTTGAAAAGCTGTCCTCGGGCTACAA
Organism: Agathobaculum faecis; assembly: GCF_014287995.1. Classification (NCBI taxonomy): domain Bacteria; kingdom Bacillati; phylum Bacillota; class Clostridia; order Eubacteriales; family Butyricicoccaceae; genus Agathobaculum; species Agathobaculum faecis. The sequence continues at coordinate 57,865 of NZ_JACOPL010000005.1, read as the reverse complement.
GATCAACCGCGCGGGCGACGACGCGGCCGGCCTTGCGATTTCCGAGAAGATGCGCGCACAGATCACTGGTCTGGAAACTGCGCAGAAGAACGTAAAGGACGGTATCTCGCTGGTAAAGACCGGTGAGGGTGCGATGCAGGAAGTGCAGGACATGCTCAACCGTATGGTCGAGCTGGCCACCCAGTCCGCGAACGGCACCTACGACAACGAGGTTGACCGTGACAACCTGCAGAAGGAAGTAGACCAGCTCAAAACCGAAATCGACCGCATCGCTGATTCCGCAAACTTCAACGGCATCAAGCTGCTGGACGGTTCGCTGGCTGAGACAAAGGTTGATATTAGTTCTATTGACATTGGCAACGCCACTACTGCAGTTGAGGTACCGGCAACCGCAACTAAGTCTACGTTCAAAGTTGAGGCGTCTACTGCACAGCAAGAATATACCATGTCTGTGGAGTACATTGATGCCAACGGAAAGGCTAACAAGGTTGATATTAAGTACACTGGTGGTACCGACCAAAAAACAACAGGCGAAGCAATGCAGAAGGCTTTGGCTGCCAACAGCGAGATTTCCAGCGTCTTTGATGTTACAGTAGATGCAACCGGCGGTCTTACTCTTACATCTAAGGTAGCTGGTGCGGATGGCGCGAAGCTAGTCAACGTCGCTACTGGTGACAAGGCTCTTAACACCGCTGTTGCATCTACTGCTGGCGCGGATTCTTATGTAAAGGCAGAGAATGGTGCTGCGACTGATCCTACTGCTGGTGAAAGCGTTATTATCAATGGCAAAACCTATGAGTTTGTTAAGGATGCGGCTACCAAGCCGACCAAGGATGGGGCAATTGCGGTGCAACTTGGTGCCGACAAGGCTGCTTCGATTGCCAATCTGAATAAGGCTTTGGAAAGCGAAGGTATCACCGTAACAATCAATGCCAATAACTTGGAGTTCCGCAGCGCAAAGGACGGCGCTGGCCTTACCCTTCAGATCGGCGACACGTCTGACGATTACAACCAGATGACCGTTAAGATCGGCGACGTACACGTGCAGGCGCTTGGCCTGAGCGGTGTCAGCGTTGCTTCTCAGGATGCGGCGCAGGCTGCGGTCAAGACCATTAAGGATGCGATCAACACCGTATCGTCTATCCGTGGTACGCTGGGCGCGACCCAGAACCGTCTGGAGCACACCCAGAATAACCTGTCCGTCATGACGGAGAACATCCAGGACGCCGAGTCCACCATCCGCGACACCGACGTGGCCGACGAGATGATGGCTTACACCAAGAACAACATTCTGGTGCAGTCCGCGCAGGCAATGCTCGCGCAGGCCAACCAGGTGCCGCAGGGCGTTCTGCAGCTCCTGCAGTAAGGTTTTTGTTGTACTGCAATATTTATTATCCCTACACATCACAGGAAGGCACGCATTTCCGCGTGCTTTCCTGCATTTATGGACCCGCAAAGAGGAGGTAACCGCAAATGAGTATGATGAGCGATATCGCTGGTCTTTCGGTTTCCATGCATGCGGCACAGCTACAGCAGAGCGTATCGATCTCAATTGCCAAAAAGTCGATGGACTCCGCGGAGCTTGCCGCGCAGGAGCTTCTGCAGATGCTTCCCGCCCAGCCGGGCGTGGGAGAGCATATCAATACCTGTGCATAATGCCAATGGGGAGGTACGGCGCCGTACCTCCCCTGATATTTTCATAAAAAAGGAGCCATATGGCTCCTTTTTTAGTTCTCCTCTCTTGGCAGAGACTCTTTTTCATTGTCAGGCTGCGCCGTGAGCGCCGCTTGCGCATCGGCGGCCTCCTCTTCGCTCATAGCCGGGTGGAGCATCTGCTCCCACATCCGGTTCACTTCCTCCATACAGTCGAAATAAATGGTCGTGAGCAGGTTTGCCGGTATTCCCAGCGCTTCCGCGTTTTCCGTAATCTGCTTCCAATCTGCCTTCTCATAGCTTATGATCAGTTCAAGCAGCTTGCCCGCAGTCCCTTCATGTCTGAGCAATGCATTCCGTAGTTCGTCCACCATCGGGATATCCGAAAGGATATCCTCCATCGGCGCATCGATCAGGTAGCCCAGCGTAGAGAACATACCAAGCAGGTATGCCTCTGAACGGGTCAAGGGCTTCTGCTTCATATAGCGGTGCAGCTCGCCTGCAAAGCTTGCTCGCATAAACGACCGTTTGATAAACTCCTCGGAATCCTCCAGCTCCTGCGCGCTCTGGTCGCCCGCGCTGAGCAGGTATACCCAGCGCTTAATCTGGTTTAATCCAAGTGTCATAATCGCCTGCTGGACGGAGGTCGTCTGTGTACGGCGCGCAAAATAAGCCGAGTTGGCAATTTTGAGCAGGCTGTAAGTCAGTGTAACATCCATGGAAATGATCTGCTCAATTTCCTGTACATCGGGCTCCTCACGTGTAACCGCAACAACCAGACGAAAGAAATTACTGCGCAGGTAGCCGCTTTGATGCACCTTATTCGCCAACTTATCTGCCACAAATGCTCCCTGCATGCCATAAACGCCCAGTTCTCTGGCCTGGTCAAACTTCTGCTGGTCATCCACGCCCGTGGCGATCACACGCTTATTCATACTGTGCGCCACACGCATGACATTTTCCGCCGAGTTGCCTCCTGTTGTCTGCATATTGAGTTTAATATAGGAGATATATTCCAACATGCCCAGATAGCGCGGCATAAACTGAAAATCGTTGACTGCAATCTGGTATCCCTCTTTTGCATACTGCTGTACCAAATGCATGGCAAAAGGATGGATGATTACACTGTCATCGATTTGAATGATGAGCGAGTCGTTCTTAAACAGATGCGGTGTGCGGCGCGCCAGCAAGGAACTGGTGAAGGTCATAAATGTACAGGAATCCTTAAGGGCTTTTTCAGAGTTCTGCATCAGGAAGTCGTAAATTGCTTCCGCAGCCGCCGCATCCTCTCCCGTATCCCCTCCGTATGCCTCATTTCCGTTGGAATACATAATCTCATATCCCAGCACATGGCTGTCCGCGTCCTTGATTGCCTGCCGGACAATATATTTATTTTTTACCATGAAATCTGCCCCCTTTGGCCGCTTTTACCTTGCCTGCTTCTTTTTATCCAGCAAGCCGTCCATCACATCCACCAGGTGTCCAATCTCAGGCTTGGATAGCTGCTCGTCCGCACCAAGTTCCTTTCCCTTCACACGCATTTCCTCAGTCACCAGCGATGAGAAAATAATAACCGGTATCTCGCGCAGCACCGGGTCAGATTTGATCAGCTTGGTCAGCCTGTGTCCATCCATACTGGGCATTTCAATATCGGTGATAACCAGTGCAGCATGCCTTTCCAAGTTCGCTGGCTCCTCTGCCAGCGGTTCGATATAATCCCACAGCTCCTGCCCATTTGCGAACATGTGCAGGTTTGTATATCCTGCCTTTTCGAGTGAATCCTGTATCATACGCGACAGCAGGATCGAGTCCTCCGCCACCAGCACCGGACAGCTACGCTGCGCACGCGCCCCTTTTTTTTCGATTTCAGATATCTGTATTGTGGTTTCTGGCGCTATTTCCGCAACGATTCGTTCAAAATCAAGCACAGTCACCAGTTGCCCTTCGCACTGGGCAATGCCTGTGGCCACGCCTTCCTCGCCGCCGGAAACCGTTTTGTCCGGCTTCTGAATATCTGTCCACGAAATGCGGCTGATCCCCACCACTGTATGCACGCGGAATGCAATATACATTTTATTGAAATTGGTAACGATAAACAAATCCTTGGGGTTTGGCTTGGAATGCTGCCCTGTGAGATAGAATGGAAGATCCACCACGGTCAGCACAACATCGCGCGGCTTGAATATTCCCTCCACCGCGGGATGGGCATGCGGCATTGCTTTTACCGGCACGCTCATCATAATCTCACGCACCTTTGCGACATTAATGCCATACAGGTTATCATCGACCGTAAACTGCATGATTTCAATTTCGTTGGTTCCCGATTCCAGTAAGATATTGCCGCGCTTGTTTTCCTGCATAATTCCCACTCCTTCGATCGCTGTTATGTCAAAGTATTTTCTCCGCCTTACCGACGACCTTGATGCAGCCCTCTCCGGTAGCAACATCAAATAACAACGTGCGCGCACTTCGTCCGCCGACATCCTCTCGCAACAGCCGAACCCGCTCCTGCTGCAGCACCTGATGCACGCTGTCGATGTTCCTCTGCCCGATGCTGCCCAGGCTCCCGTTCCCTGCTACGTCAAACATTTTCGCCCCGCCCGCGATCTTTGCTACCAGGCGCGAGCGCCGCGCGCCTCTTTGTTCCATCTTACTGATCGTCAGGCGTATCCCAGTATCCGCATACTTCAACGGCGAGGTACGGTTCGCTTCCATATTGAGCGGCAGCATGACATGCACCAGCGCCCCCAGCCTGATAAATGGGTCATAGAGACAAATGCCTATGCAGGAGCCTAATGCATAGGTAATTAAAACGCCCTCATCGCGTGCCATTTTCATATCGGCAATGCCGACTGTCAGCTTATTCATCCGTCAATTCCCAACCTGTGCAGAAGATAATTCAGCGAACGTACATCCGGCGCAAGGAGCAGCCGGCAGGGAAGCTCCTTCCCCTCTACCAGAAAGCTGCCCCCGATCAGCATAATGTAATCCGACTGGTTGCCGTAAGCCGCCATTGGTACGGTAATGATCGCTCCCTGCATATCGATCGTCAGCTGGGGTACCGATGGCACGATCTTGACGCCGGACAGTCCGGACAGCGCATTGACAAAAGAGGAGATCAGTATGTTCCCGACCTCGATAACCGCTGAATCCTCCAGCTCTGTCAGGTCGTCATAACTGACGATCTGCTTTCCCATAATGTGCTTCAGGATCAGGTTGATTGCATCCAGCTGCACCAGCGCCAGCATCAACCCATTGATTTCTCCACTCAGGCTGGAGATGATGCCTGCAGAAACGGTTTCAAAGCCACCCAGCTTTTCTACAGCGTCGTTGAACTCCAGCACCTGAACCTCTGGCAGAGGGATGCGCACCTCGCAGCCCAACAATGCGGATAAAGCTGTCGCAGCATTTCCCGTCCCTATACTGCCTACTTCACGCAGTGCATCGATCTGCTGTGAATTCATTTCCTCATATTTTCGTAAATTCACGTACTTGCTCTCCTATCAGGTCCTTAAGCCGTTGATTGTTGACTCCACTTCATCCTGTGTCTGCAGCATCTTCAGCGCATAGGAAAAAGACCGTTGCGCCTCGATCACCTTACCGAACTCCGTTGCAATGTCTGTATTAGATGCTTCCAATACGCCTTTCATCGCCTTGCCTGTTGCTGGAAGCGGCGCGCCGTTCTTTGCAACTGGAAGCAACTTGTTAGAGCCCAAATGCTGCATCCCATCCGTATTGGCAAAATCAAATACACCAACGGGATACGCCGCTTCCGTACCATTGGTCAACTCAATCGGCTGCCTGTTTTGATCAAGCACATAATACCCGTCGCTGTCGCACAGGTAGAACACCGCCTGCTCTCCGCGCTGGACACTTCCCCAGTGGAAAGCGCCAGAGCGCGTATAGCATATTTCATTGCTCTGTGGATTCAGCAGGGCAAAAAAGCCGAGTCCCTCTATGCCATAGTTTTGGCCGGACTCCCGCGTCATCATGGCGCCCTGAGAAAAATCCGTCGCCGTCTGGATCATGCGGCTGCCCGACCCACGCGGCAGGGCTGCATTATCGGGTCCCGTCCAGTTCCGGTAAAGCAGGTCGGAAAACTGCGCTTTTTCCGCTTTAAAGCCGGCATTATTGACGTTTGCCAGATTATTGGCTGTTACGTTCAGCCGTTTCTGTTGCTGCGATACTGCAACAGAAGCGGCATAAAAGGACTGATTCATGCTTTAAGGCTCCCTTTCGATTTTTTAAACTCGCCCAAGTTCGGTCGAAGTCTTCGTCATAAGCTGATCATACATTTTGCTTAACTGCGATGAACTCTGCAAGGCACGTTGGCAGGTCATCATCTCGGTCATCTGCTGTACCAGGTCAATATTGGAGCGCTCAATCATTTTATGGTGGATTATCCGGTTGCCTGCTGCCTGCGGCTGGATATTGGCAGTGAACATCCCCTCCCCCGTCTTTTCCAGCGTCTGCGCTGGATCGGCAAATGCAAATACGCCCAAGGCTCCCAGCACACGCCCGTCCGGCCCCATGATCGTACCATCAGTTAAGGCAGTGATATGATCCGTCCCCAGATAGATAGGCTGTCCGTTTTGTCCCAGTACGCGCCCTTGTCCAGCAAGGTAGAGATAACCTTGATCGTCCAGCATAAACGATCCGTTTCTCGTATATACCCGCCCCGACGCACTTTGAACGGCAAAATATCCTTCCCCTTCTATGGCAAAATCGAACGGAAGCCCCGTCTGCTCCAGCCCACCTTGGGAGTGATCGGTATATACCTCATCGAGCGCTGTGATATAACTCGTCGTTGTACCCAATGCCTGCGGGGCTTTCTGCTTGTTCCCCACTCGGCTGCGCATAACCTCATCAAAGGTCGTGTCCGCATAGCGATCTGCTTTATAGCCTGTGGTGGCAGTATTGCTCATGTTATTGCCGATCACATCCAGGTTCCTCGTCTGCGTGAGCATGGCCGAGGTCAGATCGTAAAATCCTTTATACACTGCGTATTCCTCCCTCGTTATGTATCATATATATAGGCTGTCATTGCGGCTCGGAGCTTCCGGATCGCATTGGAATGGATCTGAGAAACACGTGGCTCGCTTACGCCAAGCACCTTTGCTATCTCTTTCATCTGCAACATCTTCTGATAATACAGTGACAGAACAACCTGCTCATTTTCCCGCAGCCCTGCAATACTGTCACGCAAAACTTTCTGCATCTCCTTCTTCTGATAACGCTCCTCCGGCTGGGCGTCCGCGTCACTCTGCGGCAGCTTTTTCACCAATGTGTCGGAATCGTTTTCATCCAGCATCATGTCCAGGGAAAGCACATTGCACAAAGCAGTCTTGGCAAGCTCTGCTTGGTAGCGCTCCACGCTGATACCAAGATGCCCTGCCACCTCCTGATCTGTTGGCGCCCTGCCCAGTCGAGTATATAGTTGCCCATTGGCCTCATCGATCTCCCGCATATGTCGGCGCACGGACCGGGGGATCCAGTCCTGCTTCCGCGCAACATCAATAATCATGCCGCGCAGGCGTTTGCATATAAAGGTTTCAAACTTTACATTTTGGCTCAGATCAAATTTATCCAGAGCATTCATTAAAAGGATGATCCCCTCGTTAATAATATCATCGACCTGTGCGAAGCTGGCATAAACCCCACGCAGCTTTAGTGCCACATTTTTTACAAGACAGGCATACCGCATCACCAGAACCTTTTTCAGTTCCTTATCACCGGACTGCTTATACTCTTCGAGCAGCGCCTCGTTCGACAGCTCTGCCCACTGCTTCTGTTCTTCCAAAACGCCTCTTCCCGTCCTCTCTCATCTTCCGGGCTATGCCAGATCAAAGCGTAACGTTTCCCAGCGACTGAATCTGCACGTTTGTAATAATCTCATTAAAGGAAAGCACTGTTATATCCGGATAAAACTGTTCCAGCAGCCTGCTCAAATATATCCGGATGATATGGCTGGTCAGCAGAATCGGCTTCTGCGAAAGCTCGGCAAACTTTTTTACATATTCCCCCAGCTGTGACAAAAGCTTTTGCATCAGTTCGGGGCCGATGGCAAGATAAACGCCCTGTTCATTTTTCGTCAGGCTTGCCACGATCTTCTTCTCCACTTCTGCATCCAGTGTAATTACGTTCAGCTTTCCATCCTCGCAGAACCGGTGGGTAATCGTCCGCTTCAACTGGGCACGCACGCTTTCGGTAATCAAATCCGTATCCCTAGTAATCGCTACCGCGTCAACAACCGTTTCGACGATGGTCACCATATCCTTAATCGGTATCCCTTCTTTTAACAGGTTTTTCAGAATCTTCTCCAGCATTGCATAGGAGATAACGTTGGGGAACGCCTCTTCCACCAACTGGGGGGCGATTCTCTTCATGTTATCCACAAGCTGTATGGTTTCCGCACGGTTCAGGATTTCATAGGTATGCTTTTTAATCGTTTCCGACAAATGTGTCAGCATAACCGAAAGCGGGTCGATCACTGTATAGCCATAGATCTCCGCCATTTCTTTATTTTCGGGCAGAATCCAGCGAGAGGGGATCCCATAGGAGGGTTCTATGGTTTCAATCCCGTCGATTTCCCCTGCGGGATTCGGCGGCTCCAACGCAAGATAATAATCTGTCAGGATCTCTCCGCGCGCCACTTCCTCCCCTTTAATCTTGATGACATACTGGTTGGTCCCCAGCATCGCCACATCACGCAAGCGGATAGACGGCACGACAAAGCCCATATCCTGTGCATACTGGCGCCGGAAAATAACGATACGGCTGATCAGCTTGCCCCCGCTCGATTCATCAACCAGCGGGATCAGACTATATCCAAATTCCATTTCGATCGGCTCGATATTGATCAGCGAGTACACATTATTAATATCTTTATAATAATCCATCTCGGATTGCTGTGCTTCCGCCTCGCGTTTTGCAGCTTCCTGTGCCGCCGGCAGTTCCTGCTGCTGCCGTTCCAGCGCCTCCATCTGGCTGGTTACCCGCCGGCTGACCAGAAACAGAGCAGCCGAGATCAATATGAGCTGAACATGCGGCGTACCGGGAAGGACCGCAAATATGGCAAGTATCAGCCCCGCAATCGAAAGCGCGCGCGGCTGCGCCAGAAACTGACGGATTACATCGTTGTTCAGGCTTCCATCCGCAACCGAACGTGTTACGATCATGCCGGTAGCTGTGGAAATCATCAGCGCCGGCAGCTGCGATACCAAGCCGTCGCCAATCGTTGCAATCGAGTAAATGCTGAGAACATCGCTCAGTTCCATGCCAGACTGTACAATGCCAATGATTGAGCCCGCGATAAAGTTGATCGAGGTGATGATGATCGACATGATCGCATCACCTTTTACGATTTTGGTCGCGCCGTCCATTGCACCATAGAAGTCTGCTTCCCGCTGGATTTTCGCTCTCTGGCGTCTGGCATCCTGTTCGTTTATGATACCGGAGGACAAATCTGCATCAATCGCCATCTGCTTTCCAGGCATGGCGTCCAGCGTAAAACGCGCTGCGACTTCTGCCACGCGCTCCGCTCCCTTTGTGATTACGATAAACTGCATCAATACAATGATCAGAAATATGATGACGCCGATAACCACGTTGCCCTGAATAACGAATTCGCCAAAGACCTTGATTACCTGCCCTGCTTCCCCCTGCTCAGACAGGATCAGGCGCGTTGAGGAAACATTCAGTCCCAGACGGAACAGCGTCGTGATCAGCAGAAGCGACGGAAAAATTGAAAATTCCAGCGGCTCCTTAATATTCATCGTGATCAGCAGGATGATCAGCGACAATGAAATATTCAGAATAAAAAATACGTCCAGCAGGAATGGCGGCAGCGGAATCAGAAGAAAAAGCACGATGACCACCACGAACACAGATATGACATTGTCAAAAATTCGTTTCATCGTTTCACCGTTACTTCCCTATATCTTTAACCAACCGGTTTTTTATGATTCAGCTTGTAGATATAAACCAGCACATCTGCCACCGGACCATATTGCTCTGCCGGTATCATCTGCCCAACCTCGGCCGACGCATACAGCGCCCGCGCCAACGGCTTGTTTTCGACCACCGCAACGCCGCTTTGCTCCGCTACGGCTACAATACGCAGGGCCAACGCATCCTGCCCCTTGGCGACCACAACCGGAGCTGCATCCTGTCCGGCGCGATAACGCAATGCGACCGCAAAGTGCGTCGGATTTCGTATGACCACATCCGCGCCCGGCACAGCCTGCATCATGCGCGAACGCGCCATTCTTCGCTGCAGCTCTTTAATTTTCCCTTTAATCTGCGGGTCGCCTTCCATCTGCTTGTATTCCTCTTTAATCTCCTGTTTGGACATTTTGAGCTGTCGCTCAAATTCCCACCATTGGTACAGGTAATCAAAAAAGGAAATCACCAGAAACGCTGCCGCCACCTCCAGCAACAGGCCAAGCCCCAATTCCAGCATGGACTGAATCGATCTTGCCAGATCCATATTCATATACTGGGCAAACTTTAAAAGCGCTCCCTCCACAAACCGGTAGATCAAAAACAGCAGTATCGCTATTTTCAGCACGCCTTTGAATGCCTCTATAATGCTTTTCAGTGAAAAAAGCCGTTTGATCCCCTGCAAAGGATTCAGTCTGCTGAACTTGGGCCGGAGCGCCTCAAATGACACCAGAAGCCTTGTCTGTGCAAATGTTGCGGCAACCGCTGCCAATATAGTGATAAGAAGAGGGAGCGCGACGGACCGCGCCAACGCCATCATAGACTGTGCCTTCAGTTCAGTCCCTATGGCGCTCGCGCCGCCGGTCGGCAGGCTTCCCACCAGCCCGATGCAAAAGCGTACCAGCGCGGCCATAGCCTCTGCCATCAAAGGCAAGCCAATGCGAAGCGTCACATAACTGGCAAACAGGGTTGCCACTGCGACCACGTCGCGGCTCATCAAAACATTACCCTTTTTTCGTTCGTCACGGCGCCGTTTTGGTGTCGCTTTTTCGGTCTTTTCTCCAGCCGCCATGCCCGCTCCCCCCTTTCCGGCTGCAATACTATAATATTGTCGTTTTTATCATCTGCTCGATTGCCACCAGCATTTGCTTTTCCATGCCCAAAAGGAATTCCCCCATCAGCGGCATGAGCAATGTCACCAACAGCAACCCCAGCAGGATCTTTAATTCAAAGTTGATAGCAAATACATTGATCTGCGGTATTACCTTCATCAGAATACCCATTCCCAGCTGCCCGATAAGCTCTGCAGCCAAAACAGGCAGGCTGAGCTTAAGTGCCAGCACTGTACAGGAAGCGAACAGCTCCAGAAGGCTGGAAACCGCCTGCTCCCCTAATACAGCCGATCCAAATGGAATAATACGGCCTGAATCGAGTAAAATGCGCAGTAGTGTGATATGCCCTCCCGCAGAGAAAAAAAGCAGGACAAGCATGATATTCAGCAAGGTAGAGGTAAGGGATACATTGGTCCCCATAGCAGGATCGTAGTTTTCGGACATATTCATCCCCATTTGCGCATCAATCATATGTCCCGCCAGAAGCGGCACATAAAAGAAGCAATGCATGACCACTGCAACCAGATAACCCAGCGCAAGCTCCAATAAAAGCCGCAGCGCAAGCTCTATTGCCGTTGCCGGCACAGCCACAGCATTCTGTACGGCAAACGCACCGACAAAGACCGCCATAACAAGGCTCACTCCGGCCTTGACCATAGCCGGCACATTCATCCGTCCCCAGAGCGGATTAAAAACAACAAAGCCTGTCATCCGCATCAGGATATACAGGAACAATGTCAGCCCCGCTTCATCTATCATCTTTTTGCTCCCTGTGCGCCTATCCCAGCATTTGTGTAAAAATCATTCTTGTAAAGTCCTGCATGGTATTCAGCATCCATCCACCGCCCACCATACAGAATACTGCGATCAGGAGCAGCTTTGGTACAAACGAGAGCGTCTGCTCATGGATCTGTGTCGCCGCCTGAAAAATAGCAACCAGTATGCCGACCGCCATACTTGCAATCAGCATTGGCCCGCCGATCTTGACTGCAACCCACATCCCCTGCCGCAGAATATCCATCACCTGATTTTGATCCACTATGGCACCCGCCTTTCTCAACCGCTATCGGAAGCCCTGCGCCAGCGTGGAAAACAACAGCTGCCATCCATCCACCGTGACAAACAACAGCAGCTTGAACGGCATGGAGATCATCGCCGGCGGGAGCATAATCATACCCATGCTCATCAATGTGGAAGAAACCACAATATCGATCAGCATAAAGGGGATATACAGAAAGAAGCCGATCTCAAACGCTCGCTTGAGCTCGCTCGTCATATAGGAGGGAACGACCACCCGCATGGACAGCGCCATCGCCTCCTCCTCGGACGCAGGCGCATCCACCTGTGCCAGATCACAAAACATATTCAGCGAGGACTGCTCGGTCTGCCGCAGCATGAACCGCTTCAGCGGGACCTCCGCGCGTTCAATCGCCTGCTCCTGCGTGATTGCCTGTTGCCGATATGGTTCATATGCGTTTTGCTGTATCTCCGTTAAAACCGGATTCATGATGAACAGTGTTAAAAACAGCGCAATCCCAATCAGCACCATATTGGGCGGGTTCTGCTGTGTCCCTATCGCACTGCGCAGGAAAGACAGAGAAATGATGATCCGGGTAAAGGAGGTCATCATAACCAGGATGGACGGAAGCAACGCGATGACTGTGGTAAGGAACAATACCTCCAGCGTCTGGACGTTATCTCCATTTACATTGATCAGTCCTTCGGGCATGCCCCTTATCCCCCCTTATCCTGATCGTCTCTTCCATGCAGCCTGCGGGAAAGCGTCTCAAAAAAAGCCGCCGGAGCGGTGTCAGCCTTATGCACCGCAGCCGATTTCTTCCATAACTGCGCCTGCTCCTCCGTCAACTCGGCAATCAGGCTGATGTGCTCCTTGGATACTCCCAGAACAAAGCACTGCTCACCAAGCTGAACAACCAGCAGGGACTGGCCGGTCCCTATTGGCAGCCTGTCCAAAACACGCATCCGGCTGCCCACGCCCGCATTCCCCACGCCGCTGCTCAGCCCAATTTTCCGCGTTACCCAGTAGGCTAGGAACAATATAACCGCTGTACACAGCAGCATCCCTGCCAGTGAAAGCAAGGGCGGCATATCAGGCCTGGCCCACGATCGAGCTTACGGTTTTAATAATACGGTCCGGCTTAAAGGGTTTTACGATGAAATCCTTGGCGCCTGACTTGATCGCCTCGATTACCATTGCCTCCTGCCCCATTGCAGAACACATCACTACCGAGGCGTTTGGATCCGCTTTACGAATCGCTTTCAGGGCTTCCAAACCGTCCATGTTCGGCATGGTAATATCCATAATCACCAGATCGGGCTTCAGCTCTGCATATTTCGTAACTGCTTCCGCGCCGTCACTTGCCTCATACAGGTCGGTATAGCCGTTCTCATTCAGCGTATTTTTGACCATCATGCGCATAAAAGCCGCATCATCCACCAGTAAAATCTTCGCCATTGTAAAAACCATCCTTTTTTATAATTACTTGCTTAGGTCTTCCAGTTCCAACGGTTCAATAATCTCGGCAATACGGATGCCAAAGTTATCGTCAACTACCACAATATCACCTTTGGCAATGCATTTTCCATTGACATACAGATCCGCCCGATCCCCTGCCAATCGGTCCAGCACCACAAGAGAGCCCTTTGTATAATTCAAAATATCCTTTACCCGCCGGCGCGTCCTTCCGATTTCGACTGACACGTCCACCGGTACGGACATCAGCAAATCCAGATTGCCCTCCTGCTCTTGCGTTAGCTGCGCCGTCCTGCTGTCCAGCTCCGGCATGACAGGGCTGCTTGTTTTGATTGTTTTCGGCTCCGCCGGCGGCTGAGGCATGTAATACATGGGCGGGTATGGCATCTGCATCCCATACGGGGGATATGGCATCTGCATCTGAGGCTGCGGCATCTCAGCTGCACGAGCAGGTGCCGCTTCCTGTGGCGACTGTACGGCTGCCTGCTGCGGTGTCTCTGCCGACACTTCCGCGGAAGGCATATTCTGTGCCAGCAGCTTTTCAATCTCATCCTGGCTCAACGCCGCGCCGACGCTTGCCTGCTCTGCCACAGGCGATGGAGCTGGGGATGCCGCCGCCTGTGGCGACGGCTCCTCCGGCAGGCCGACATCGGCACCGGAAATGTTAAAGCCCTCCAGCAGTTCACGCGCCAGATCCATGCTAAGCGCGCTCATAAATTCACTTTCGACTGCATTTTCAATGCTAAGCTGGAAGCGGACGACAACCATCGTTCCACCTGACGGGAAATATTCCCGCACAAATTCATCCAAGCTCTGTATCTCAAACGCCTGCGGCGTTGAGATATTCACCATGCGATTGAGAAAATCAGACATTGCGGTGGATGCAGCCCCCATCATCTGATTCATGACCTCACAAATCGCACTCATGTTCAGCTCATTGATCTGGAAGTCCTCGTCTTTGGTTTCCGTTCCCAGCAGGATATCCGCGATCGCCCGCACATCGCTCCGTTTGAGCAGCATGATGTTGCTTCCGGTCAGTCCGGCTATGTAATCGATCTTTACACCGATTGCGGGCTGTAGGTCGCCAAGCGTGAAATTTTCGGCGGATACAAGCGATACCTTGGGCGTTGTGATGTCCACACGCCGCGCCAGCATATTGGAAACAGCCGTTGCAGAAGAGCCCAAACTGATGTTGAAAATCTCTCCAATTGCATCCATCGCCATTGGGCTAAACAAACTCGATGCCATTCTTACTGCCTCTCTCCTTCATCTTCTAAGCGCCCCATTTCAGACAGCACATAGGTCTTATCGATCCGAACCGCTTTATTTTTCTGAAACACTCCCATGGTGCCGTCGAACCAACGCTTATCCCCTATATTCAGGAATACCTTTGAATCCTTCGGCTGTCCCAAATCTATCACATCGCCAACATGCAGATGGTAAATATCTGACAATCTCAGCGTTGTGTGCTGCAGTTCCGCAATAATGGGAAGCTCCGAGGCGCGCAGGTAATCCATAATTTCATCGCTGTCATGCTTATTGGGCTGGCGCATGCTGCTGGTTTCCCGATTCATTTGGCTGAACACGTCGCTCAGCATGGTGCCTGGCAGGCATATACTGAAGCGTCCGCTGCTGACAGCCGTCTTTACTGTTATACCAATGATAACAACGGCCTCATCCAGCCCGATCAACTGAACCAGCGTCGGATTGACCTCGACGCGGTTAAACCGGAATCCGATATCAATATAATTTTTCCAAGCGCTGTCCAAACAGTCCACCATGCTCCGCATAAGGTCTGTGTACAGCCTCAGCTCTATATCCGTATACTCATAATCCGATCCGATCTCGCCCTCTACGTCGCCGCTTCCCCCCAGCAGGCGGTCAATCATACTCACCATGATGCCTGTCGTGATATGGAGCAGGATCGGCTCCTTTTCCCCCGTATCCTCCAGCGTATCCTGCACCAGCACCAGCACATCCCGTTCGCTCAAGGCATTGGAAAACTCGTAGTACCGCTGTTCCTCGACGGACTCGACCTCAAGGTCGCATGCCAGATGCAGCATTGCGTTCAATCGGGAGGACAACACCCTGACATAGCTTTCAAAAACACTACTCACCATCTTGAGCCTGTCGCGTGTAAACTTCTTAGGGCTGTAGAAGTCATATTTCGGATACCGCTTTTCTTCAGACTGTGCGGTATTCCCCACTCCCGCGTCAATATTGCCATTTCTCGCCGCGTTGAGGAGCATATCTATTTGGCTTTGTGATAAAACTTCAGACATGTTATAACAAATCCTTTTACCTGCGTACTGTTATTACTCCTCCAACGCGCCCTCGCGCATGGTGAAATATTTCTCCACACTGTTTTCGGCGCTGCCGGGATCCAGTCCCGTGACCATCAGTTCCACACGCCGGTTGTGCGCCCGCTCTTCCTCGGTGTCAAAGCCATCGATCGGCCGCCACTGCCCATAGCCCACACTCACCAGCTTATCCGCATCAACTACGTTTTTGTTTTGCAGATATACGGTTACTGTCGCCGCACGGTTCGAGGCCAGGAAACGGTCCACCGTCGGGTCGTTTGCCTTATCAGGGGAACCCTGTGAGGTATGTCCCATCACACGCAGTTCGTCAATCAGTTTGCTCTGCGGTTGTATTGCCTTGGCAACCTCGTCCAGCATCCTTTTTCCGCTGTCAAGCAGCTCCCAACTGTCGCCCGCAAAGAAAACCGCATTCTGGAAGGTAATGAACACATAATCTGCCCCCTGGGTGACGGTCATCTGCTGCTGCAGGTTATTCTCTGCGCTGTATTCATTCAGTGCCGCCGCAATCTGTGTGAGAGCCTCCTGCACATCCTGTTCAGTCGTTTCTACCTTATCCTGTCCTCCCATTCCCACAGCCTCCGAAGAAGGCTGCCGCTGGAAGCTCTGCACAAACTGCTGCCATTTCTCTTCATTAATTGTCGACATGCTGTACAGCATAATGAAAAAGCAAAGCAGCAGGGTTACCATATCGCCATAGGTATCCATCCAGTTTGCGCCACCGCCACCGCCCTTTTTTCGTTTCATGCCGTATCGCCCCTCCTATACCGCAGGCAGATCATTATTTTTCTTTTCTGGAGCCCTTCATCTTTTTCCCTGATTCCCCAGCTTCTCCGCCAGTCGCTTGCTGCTCCAGGTAACCTTCCAGCTTTTCCCTGATAAATTTCGGGTTTTCGCCAGACTGGATCGCCATAACGCCTTCTACGACCAGCTGGCGGCACAGGCATTCCTCTTCATCTCGTGTACGAAGGTTGTTCGCTATCGGGTTGAACACCAGATGCGCCAAAATACAGCCGTAAAACGTAGTAATCAACGCCGTGGCCATAGCCGGTCCAATATCGCTTGCTCCCGTGCTTGATTCTCCCATACCAGCCAGCATCTTGACCAGACCAATCAGGGTGCCGATCATACCGAATGCCGGCGCCGCAGCGGATCCTTTTTCATACATGGAAGCAACGTCGTCATGCCGCGCACTCAGTTGGTCGATGTCACTTGTCAGCATCTCACGCACTTTTTCCGAGTCGTTACCGTCCACAATCAGCATGATGCTTTTCTTAAAGAACGGGTCTTCCAGCTGACTCGCCGGCTCTTCCAATGCCAGCAATCCATTTTTTCGTGCGATCTGAGCAAATTCAACCACTTCATCAATAATGCCTGCCGGATTGAACTTTTTCTGGTTCAGTATGATGCTCAAATGCTTGGGGAACTTTACCAGAGTCTTCATGGGATTGCCCGCGATAACCGTTGCCAGCGTGCCGCCAACTACAATTAAAATACTGGGAATATCTACAAATTGTTCCAGCTGAGTGAAGTCAGTCGCAGTCGGGGTGTCGCCCATGATAATGCCATAGACAATCATGAAAAAGCCAAACACAATGCCTATGATAAATGTTAGATTCATTTTGCTGCCAGTCCCCCTGTCCGGGTTTTTCTATATTTTTTCTATATTTCTTTCAATCTATTTCCAGTCCCTGTTTTGCTTATCAGAGATCGTGATTTCCCGATAAATATCCCGCACCTTGGCCGTATACTCCTCAATCAGGGCAACGACACGCTCCGGTGTTTCCCGCACGATGTAATAGTCATGGTTCATCATAATGATTTTGGTTTCCGGAATAAGTTCAATGGTTTCAATCTGCATATGGTTCAACAGGAATGGTTCCCTGTTCAGCTTTGTCAAGCGGATCATTGTACTACCCCTTTCCCATACAATGCAGGGTGCGGGGCGCGCAATTTACGCGCCCGCCCTGCCAGCCTTTGCTTATCGTCCTGCCTTACCGCTTCATGCTTACCAGATCGGAAAGCATTTCATCGGTCACAGTAATGATTTTTGTGTTCGCCTGAAAACCGCGCTGTGCAGTGATCAGGTCGGCAAATTCAACTGCAATGTCGGTCTTGGACGATTCCAGGCCGCCTGCAATAATCTTGGTCGTGCCGCCCTTGCCGATCGCCAGATCCGACGTCGCCGTATCGGCAGGCATATTGTTCAGATAGGCATCGCCTAAAACACCGGTGCAAGTGCCGACCGTCATATCACCCGCGTTATTACCACCCTGGTAATAGCCGTTGCTAAGCTTGGTCAGGCCGTTCGGGTTGATAACACTCCCTACCGCGATGACGCCGACTGTAATCGGATCGCCGCCGTCAATAACGGCAGTGATTACGCCGTTTTGACCAACACTCAGGTTAACCGCACTCGCTGGTACCGTCTTATTAATATTGACATCCTCACCACCATTCTGGGGATATTCCAGTTGGTTTGTTGCTCCCTGGTCATCCAGGACCGGATACATCGCGCCGTTCTCCTTAATACCCGTACCGTCTCCTTTGGGTGCTGCGAGCGGCAGGCGGATCGGCTGCAGGCAGGTGTTCCACACGACATTGCCCTCTGCATCCGTCATGATATTGCTGCCCGCCCCTTCGGTAATCTGATCTGTACCCTGCGGCATGAAGCCGTATACACAGTTGCCATCCGGAGTCACCAGATACCCGTCGCCGTCCAGCCAGAAATTGCCCACGCGGGTCAGGGTCAGGTTATCGGGATCGGGTTCGTAATAGCCTGTGATCTCTTCCGTAGTACCGTCGTCATTGATTCCCTGTATATTCGACGGCTTTGGCCCTACCAGAAAGAATCCGTTGCCATCCAGATACAGGTGGGAGTTTGTACCGGTCGCCGCATAGGTACCCTGTGCAAAGTTCAGATCGATCGAGCCAATTTTGGAGCCATAGCCAATCTGCGCGGCGTTGGTGCCGCCGTACTGCGCGCCGCCCGCTGTACTTGCCTTGCTCGAAGTGTACATGGATTCCGTAAAAGAGGTCACGCCCGGCTTAAAGCCATATGTATTGGCGTTGGCAATGTTGTTTCCGATTACATTCATCTTCTGCATGTGGGTCTGCAGGCCCGCAATCGCAGCATACATAGAACCTGTCATAAGATACGATATTGCTCCTTCCAAGCATCGCGCTGCCGGAAGCCGTCAAACGGACGAGCTTCCAAAGCCTCCCCCTGTGGGGTCCTGCTTTCTTTATCCTTTACAAAAGAACAGCGCCGTCAATATTGGTAAATACATTGTCTTTCATTTCTTCCTGTGAGATCGCTGTGATCACACGGCTTTGCGGTACATTCACGATAAACGCCCGTGTCGCATCAAACACCAGGATATTTTTTGCGCCCTTCGCCTGTGCGCGTCCAACCGAATCGTTCAGCCGCGCCATCAGGTCACCCGTTATTTCAATGCCGCGCTCCTCTGCACGCTGCTGTGCATGCTTGGACAGCGCCACACCGCCCTCCTGTGCTTCGACGCCAATGCTTTCCAGGCGATGCCGCAGCAGGTCACCGAACGTACCGGTCTCTGGTGCTGTCTGACGCCGCTCCGTTCCCGCTGCTGGGAACGTACCATTCAGACGTTCAATCATAGGCGTTTTTCATCCGCACCGCTGTCCGGATCGGTCTCAGGCTTTTCTTCCACCGGCGGTTTTTCCTCGGTTCCGTCGCCCGGTTTTTCCTCCACCGGTGGCTCTTCATCTACCGGCGGCAGTTCCCCGACTGCCATGATCGAGTTCAGCTTATACTTCTTGCCATCCACGAAAATCACCTGCTCGCCGTTTTCGCGTGCGCTTCCCGTCACGGTTCCAACGACCTCGTTCAGCTTGCCATTCACATATTCGCCCACAGTCACAGTCTTTCCAACCAGCGAGGCTGAATAGGACATTGTGGCCGCATCCGTAACCGTGGCCATTGCCTGAATTGTGGACATCTGCATCAGCTGGTTCATCATATCGCTTGTTGAAGCAGGGTTTTCAATATCCTGATTCTGAAACTGTACGATCATCAGCTGCAGAAAGTCTTCCATTGTCAGGGCGAGATTATCTGAACTTCCGTTATCCAGATAACCGGAATTATCGCTTGCTGCTTTCGTCTTTTTTGAGCCGGAGCTCTGCGTATCCGGCACATAGGCCCGCGCCACGGTGGGGGCAAATAAATCGCTCATTCTGTATCACTTCCTTTTTGTCATACGGTTTCCATCTGGTACAGTCCCAGACGGAGCTGGCCTAAAAAGCTGTCCTGCTCTTCCTGGCTGATTGCCGGCTCCTGCGCCCGATGGTTCTGGTGCCGTTCCTGCTGCTGCCGGTTATGCCCATCATACTGCGGCTGCTGGTGCTCCTGCTGTGGCACCTGTATCTGAACATGCTGTCCAGTTCGGTCCTCCAACAGTGCTCCCAGGTTGCCCGCATGCTGTGCAAGCAGGGATGCAGTCTTTGCATTGTCCGCATGGATCAACAAACCAATGCCTCCTGCGGTCTGCGTCAGCTCAATCGTAATCTTTCCAAGGTGCTCTGGTTTGAGCTGTATTTCCACCTTATCGCCTGTGTTTTTCAGTTCCGCACGCACGGTATCCGCTATACGGGCATCCATATCAGCCGACGCCGTATCCACGGCTTGTGCAGCGTCCGCTACCTTCACCGGCACATTTTCCACATTCTGGAACACAGGCTGTTCCGCCTGTGCGACGGTAACCTGTACCGGCTTTTGTGCGTCTTCAGTAGTACTCTGCCCGGGCGTATTTTCTCCATCTGTCTTTACAGCCGTCGAAAGATACACCGTAGGCTCGCTCTGCTTTATGACCGACTGACCTGTTTGGACGGTCTGCCCTCTTTCTTCTGGCTGCCGTACCTGTCTGGGTATCTCTGATGCGATTTCCTCTACCGGCTGCTGCAGCACGTTCTGCACTTCCGATGCCGCTTGTTGCACACCCGTCCCCTTTGCCGTCACCATTGGATCGACTGTTGGCTGCGGCAGGTTTGCTACCACAGGAACACCGCCGCCAGCCGGCTGCTCTTCAATTGCCGCTGGCACAATAAACTGCTGCACCGCCAGCGCCGCCATCAACTGCTGCGCCGCCGCGGCTTCTTCGGTCCCATTCGCCTCCTGCAATTTTTCTGGTGGCTCTCCGCTGCCCTGCGGCACCTCTATCTCCCCATCAATTTCCTGCGGGGCTGCGGCGTCGTTCTTTTTCCGTGCAAGCAGATCCTGAAAATCGTTTTTAGGCGGATCGTCCGTGCTTACGTTGCCCTTTGCAGAATACTGCAACAGTGATTTGAGCAACGCGATCTGTTCCGTATTCATTCTTCCTCACCTCCTTTCACCGCACCGCTGTCAATGCGCCATTCTGGAAACAACGCGTGCAGCCGACACAAATTCATCAATCATCTGCTCCTCGTTTTTCTGCTCCTGCTTATGATAGGCGTCCAGCTTTTTTTCTTTCAGCTTTTCAATCGTCGCCTTATCTCTTTTGGCTGCAATCACCGCTTCCCGCTTCTGATCTTCTACCCTGCGCAGTTCTTCCAGAGCCTTTGCCGCAGCCTGTATTTCCTTTTCCTGTGTCCGTAGCATAAGGTCATAGCCCATCGCATCCGCAACAGTCATTCCATGCGCCTTGCGGACACGATATTCCTCGTTTACAGAACGGAAGCTTTGGGTAAGGCGGTCCACAACCGTCTCCTGCTCTCTGGTCCTTGCGATAGCAGCCGCATGCTCGGCACGCAGCGCATCCAGCCGCTGCTCCTGATAACGCAGCACCATTTCCATTGAAAAATGAAACTTTTTCATCGCAGCTCCCCGTCTTTTCATCGCTTTACTGGAGAATTTTCCGCATTTGCTGCAGGCTTTGCTCATAGGTAAAGGATTCGTTGATCCCCTGCATCAGGAATGCGTTTATCTTGCTTATTTTAGCGATGGCATTGTCAAGCTTGGGATTCGTTCCTGCTTTGTAAGCACCAATTGCAAGCAAATCCTCATTTTTTTCATAAATGCTCAATATATTTCTCAGTTCACTCGCCAGTCTGATATGCTCCTGCGGTGCGATTTCAACCATCAAGCGGGAAATACTGGCCGATACGTCGATTGCCGGATAATGGTTCGCGTTTGCCAGCTTGCGCGAGAGGACGATATGCCCATCCAAAATACCGCGCACTGTATCTGCGATCGGCTCGTTCGTATCGTCGCCTTCCACAAGCACCGTATACACACCGGTGATCGAACCTTTTTCAAAATTTCCGCTCCGCTCCAACAGCTTGGGTAACTCCGCATAAATGGACGGTGTGTAACCACGCGCTACCGGTGGTTCTCCCACGGCCAGTCCGATTTCGCGCTGCGCCATTGCAAAGCGCGTCAGGGAATCCATCATCAGGAGGACATCCAGCCCTTTGTCACGGAAATATTCCGCGATTGCAGTTGCCACAGAAGGGCATTTCATGCGGAGCATCGCCGGCTGGTCCGAGGTTGCAACAACAAGGATCGAGCGCCGCATCCCCTCTTCCCCCAGATCTTTCTGAACAAATTCCAGCACCTCTCGCCCGCGCTCGCCCACCAGAGCAATCACGTTAATATCCGCTTTCACATTTTTTGCAATCATACCCATCAGCGTTGATTTTCCCACACCGGAGCCTGCAAAAATACCGATGCGCTGTCCCTTCCCAATCGTCAGCGTCGCATCGATCGCACGGATACCAAACTCGATCCGCTCGCGGATCGGCGGTCTTGTCAACGGGTTAATATAGGGACTGTCAACATAGTAGCTTTCCCCCTCTGGGAAAGCCGTCCCTCCGTCTATCGGCTGCCCCATGGCATTAATGATACGTCCGCGCAGGAAGTCCCCCACCCGCAGACGAAGCCGCCGCCCTGTATTGCGCACAAAGCTTCCGGGGGCGAGTCCACTCATATTCTGGTAAGGCATCAGCAGCATATGCTCGTTTTTAAAGCCTACCACCTCAGCCAGCACCTGGCTGTTGGACTCCGCAGAATAGATACGGCATATGTCTCCCATCGCCCCCCGCCCACCGGAAGCCTCAATGGACATGCCAATAATATTTTCTATTTTCCCAGTACGGCTCAGCGTATCGCTGTCTCTGATCTGTTGGATGACCCGTTCAAGCATTGCTTTTCTTCCTTATTCCCGCCGATACCGGCTATGCGTTCTCCCGCACGATTGCGCGGATATTATCCAGTTGTGTTGATGCGCTCGCATCGATGATTTCATCCGGCATTTCGACAATACAGGTCCCGGGCTCCGCATCGTGCATCGGCACGATCTTCACATGTCCTGAAAGACCGGACAGCGCAGACGCCAGCGCCGGATCCGCCTGCGCGGCTCCTTTTACATCACAGTCCGCCACATAGATCTGCACCCACTCGCGCCGTTTCAGCTTATCAGTCGCCGCTACAATCATCCTCCGGATAATTTCCTCGCTGCTTTGCAGACTGACATGGATTACTTTTTCTGCGACTGTAATCGCAACCTGCAACAGCTCCTCCTGCAGCCGGTCGATAGAATCATCCCGAATCTGAGCCGCCTGCTGCAAAAAGCGCTGCATTTCCTGGACAGACTGCTGCGCTGCGGCCTCTGTTGCTGCGGCGGCCTCTTTCCGTCCCTTTTCCGCACCATCCGCATAGCCTTGGCTGTATCCTTTTTCGGCCGCCTGCTGATGTATCTTTGCCACCTCAGTCTCGGCTGCCTGCTTTGCCGCCGCGATAATCTCATCGGCCTGCGTATGCGCGTCCCGCAGCAATGCATCTGCTTCCGCACGGGCAAAGGACAGGGAGCGCACCGGTGGCACGCTTTCCTGCACTTCCTCCGGTTCCATGTCGCTGCGCTGCGTCGCCTCGTCCTGCTCGGCGGACTGCGACGGGGGCTCCCCCTCATAGGGGACGCTTTCCTTCAGCCGGACCATTTCCTCCAGCGTATCTGCCATCTGTTCGGTATCTGGAAGCTGATAGTCCTCCGCATGAGGCTTCATAAAATATTTGAGGATATTAGGCAATGATCTCATCCTTTCCACCCTTCAGGATAATGATTTCATTCCGTTCCTCCAAATCACGAATAATACCAACAATACGCTGTTGCGCTTCTTCCACGTCGCGGATACGCACATTGGTTGTGATTTCGAGATCCTCCTCGATATTCTGCCGCATACGCGACGACATGTTGGCAAACAGCTTTTCTGCCACCTCCCTGTTTGCCCCCTTGAGCGCCAGCACGATATCCCGTGTATCGCAATCGCGCACAAAACGCTGCACCGAACGATCGTCCATCTTGACGATATCCTCGAAAACGAACATGCGTTTGCGGATTTCTTCCGCCAGTTTGCCGTTCCGCTTTTCCAATCCATCGAAAACTGCTTTTTCGCTGGAACGCTCCAAATTGTTCATAATAGCGGCAATCTGGTCGAGTCCGCCGACCTGTACCTTTTCCGCAACGATAATATTGGCAAACTTCTTCTTCAGCTCTTCTTCCAGCATTTTTACCGCGCCAGGCGAAGCGCTCTCCATGCGGGCGATATTCTCCACAACACGCAGCTTTTTGTTTGCCGGCAGTTCCTCAATGACTGCTGCAGCCTTATCCGGATCCACATAGGACAGCACCAGCGCAATCGTCTGCGCACGTTCATGCTGTAGCGTGGAAAGAAGCGTTTTCGCGTCTGTTTTATCCAGGAAAGAGAACGCACGGTTAGTCAACGCCTTCGTCACCTTACTGAGCAGCTGATCGGCCGCCTGATCGCCAAAGGCTTTTTGCAGCACCGACCGTGCATACTCCATCCCGCCCTCTGTAACCGCCTTATTGGTCAGGCACATCTGGTAAAATTCTTCCAGCACCTGCTCCGTGCGTTCTGTCGGGACATGCCCCAGCTTGGCGACCTCGAGCGTCAGCTGCTCCAGTTCATCCGGTCCCATATATTGATAAATACGCGATGCCTTATCTGTCCCCAGCGCAACGATCACTGTGGCGGCCCTTTGCTGCGGAGTCAATTCCTGATCAGCCATTTACACCGTCCCCTTTTAACCAAACCCGTATCATCTGCGCTGCGATCTCTGGATTTTCCTCTGTAAACTTTCGGATATCCTGCTTCAGCTCCATGCTCTTTTCGTTTTGGATATCCAGCAGGTTTTCCCGTTTCTCACGCTCTGCGCGTTCCGCAGCAGCAAGCGCCGCCTGCTGCTCCAGCTCTTCCAGAGCCGCTTTTGCCTTTTTGCGGCGGCGCTGTATGATAAGCAACAGTATCACCAGCATGAGCAGAAGCCCCACCGCGCCCGCGATCGCATATATTGCCCATTTGGGCAGCTGCAGCCCGCCAATCGGCAAGCTGTCTGTATTAGTCGGCGTATCCGTGTAGAACGGCGCGATCAGCACATTAATCTTATCTGCCTGTACCTCAGGTGCAATGCCTGCCGCGCGGGCGATATGGCTGGTCAATTGTGCCGCCGCAACATTACCCGCCGCATTCTGATTGATGGTTACCGCAATCATCACATCGGTAACAACCCCTGAATTCTGCTCGCTCTGCTCGGTAGAGGAGTTCACCTTGTAGTCCTCGGTTCCTGCGTTTTTGATCCAGGTTTCATCTCCATTGACCGCGTCCTGCGATTCCATGTAAGTTTCAATGTCCGCATTGGACTGCGTACCGACTACACCGCCCGCGGTATTTTCATTTCCCCGCGTCAGCTCCTGGTCATATTCCCGCTGTCCAATGATCCCCTCGCCTTCAGGCGCCCCCTCCGGAGAGGAATAAACCGTATTCTCCTGTACACGCCGGCTGACATCCACCGTGCTGGTCACGCTGACCCGCACGTTGTCCGGCCCGTAAATCGGCGTCAGCGCCTGCATTACTTCCCCGCGCACACGGTTATTTACCTGATTTTCCAGCCGCAGCTTCAGGTCGGACGCCGAGGAGGTCGTGCTGTTTTCTGCGCCCGGCATATAGCTGTTGCCGACCGAATCCGTAACCGTAATACTGCCGAACTCCAGCCCCTTTACGCTGCGCGCAACAAGGTTTCCGATTGCATCAACATAGTTTTCCGGCAATGCGCCGCCATCCTGCATCGTTACAAAAACAGCAGCGGTCGCAGGCGTCGCGTTTTCACTGTCAAGAACATAGCGCTGATCCGAGCCCTCGGAGATATTGACCACCGCGTCCTTAACGCCTTCAAAGCAGCGGATAACCGCTGCCATCCGGTCCTGCAGTTCATAGTTGCGCACCGTGTCCCTATCCGAGTCGCTTGCCATCATACTGATATTGTTGAAATAGGTGTCATAACCGAAGCCTGATTTTGGATAGCCGTCCAGCAGCAGCTTTGCTTTCAGGTCCGGCTCCTGGGCTGCGGGCACTTTAATCGTATCTCCCTCGATCTTATAATCCGCAGCGCCGTACTCTTCCAGCTTTCCCACAATAGCTGATGCCTCATCGGTTGTCAGTCCTGTAAACAGTGTTTCGTAAGGGCGATTGTTCAGCACCACGGCAGCGATAACAGATACGATGATTACCGCCACAATAATAATTGCCGCAGTAACGATCCTTTTCTTTTTATTTTCTCCTTCAAAAAAGCTTTTCACTTTGTTGAGGTTGTTTTGCAGTTTTTCTTTTACCATTACTTCCGCCCTGTTCCCCAACTACCGATACTTCCGGCTGTGTATCCACAGCTGTTATATGCTCATGCGGGACAGTTCACTGTACGCATCGAGCGCTTTGTTGCGAAGCTGTACCAGCAGCTCCACCGACATTTGTGCCTTTGTGCTTGCGATCGTCCGAATAGCAGGGTTATCCAGTTGCCCTGTCGCCATCAGATACTCCGCTTTGTTCTTTTCCTGATCGGTCTGCCTTACATTATCGATTGCTTCCTGGAAAATCTGCTCAAAAACCGGAAGCGCCGTCCGTTCGGAGTACTCCCGCTCTTCTTTCCCCACGGAAATGGGCAAGGCATCCCATAAGGGATGTATATTGGAAATCACTGCCATCCTTACGCTCCCTCCTGTTTACTTACCGATTTCCAGCGCGCGCGACGCAACTGTTTTCAGCGTATTAAATGCCGTAACATTTGCCGAAAATGCCTGTGTCGCTGCCATCGCATCGCTGATCTCCTTGACCAGATCAATATTGGGCAGCTCAACATATCCCTGCGCGTTCGCATCCGGATGCGTGGGATCATACGACAGCTTAAACGGGCTTGTGTCTTCAATAATCTGCGTCACCCGCACGCCCCCCTGCTGGGACAGCCCGCCGGCAGCCGCCGGTACACCTCCTGCGGCCTGTGCCAAAACATTGCGGAACGAGTCCCTTCCGTTTTCCGCTTCCATGACCACCAGCTTTCTGCGGTATGGTCCGTTTCCACCTTCGACTCTTGTGGTGTTGATATTGGCTACATTTTCCGAAATAACATCCAAACGCAGCTGCTGGGCGGTCAACGACGAACCCGTAATGTTCATTGAACTGAGAAAAGCCATTCCGCTACCCTCCTGTTATTGTCCGCGGATTGCAGTGCGCAGCAAAGAGAGATCATCAGAAACCGCGCTCATTACATGCTGCAACTGCAGCGCGTTGCGCGCCAGCTCAATCCCCTGCTCCGTTGCATCCACACCGTTTCCATCCATGCGCGCCGTTTCATTTTCCGCGACATGAATAACCGGTCTTGCACCCTCTATAGCCTCGCGCAAGCCGCCGCCCGACGGTACAGCGGCTTGCAGACGGCTACGCAGCGTTTCTTCAAAGGTCACATATTTGGTTTTGTAATTCGGTGTTTCAACATTCGCCAAATTATCTAAGATCGCGGTTTGCTTTGTCCACAGAAAATCCATGGAACGTTCCATCATCAACAGTGAATTACTGGTAAGCGCATCCATTTTTCCCTCATCTCCAAACTGTCGAACCCTACAAGTTCTTCCGAATTATATACGAAATAATCATTCTGTTATATTTTACATCTTCTCCTGATTAGGGTCAACGTTTTTTCGACAATAATCGATATTTGTTTTCAACATCTATAGACATTTTCAACAAATCCGTATCACTCAGATGCTCTCCACCCCTTTTATCACCGAAAAAAAAAAAAAAAACCACTTATTTGCACTAATAATTCACCATTACAGCCTTATTTTCCACACTTATTTCTTTTTTTGTTTAAATAGTCAATTTTTTATAATACTTTTCCCAATAATTCCTATAATTTCAACCGCTCCTATGTACGTGCTCGTAATCATGCGTTATTTTTATGGAATGACATTACATAATCGTTTTTTATTGCAGCGTCTCTCCATCAATACATAATATAAAATTCGTTTATTTATATGAACATCACTTTCCTGATAAAGGCTCTCCTCCCGTTTCCTTGTCGCGGCTGTCCTCACAGAGACGCCGCTGCCTCTAAGCTTTAGTGGGCGCGGCCTAAAGCCGCGCCCACTATCCCCAAGCATGCGGACATCTGCTCTCCAGCGTCCTATGCTCATATGTAATTTAACAAAAATTTATATATAAGAAGATGCTAATTGAATATAGCGGTATGCCCAATAGGTATATGGCACATCTTTGTAAGACACTCCACTGCCGCCGGAGGTCCTGTTCAGCAGGCGCGTCATCAGCGCCGCTACTTCGCTTCGCGCGATATAGCTAAACGGACGGAACGTCCCATCCGCATACCCATTGACCCACCCGCGGGACACCGCATAATAGATCGCATCCTCGTTCGTAGCACCTGTCACATCGCTGAACCGCAGCGTACCGCGCGAATAACTCGGCGATCCCATCAGCCGGTAAAGCATCTCTACAAACTCTGCCCGCGTAATATACTGGTTCGGATGGAAGTAGCTTGTTACATCAATAATACCCGCATTTGCAAAGGCATTGATTTCACCTGCGCACCACATGTTGTAGGGTACATCGATAAATATATCCCCTGTGTTGGAAACGTTCTCAACATCGGACAATCGGTACAGCATGACGACAGCCTCTGCCCGTGTCATATTGGCTTCCGGCCGAAAGGTGCCGTCGGCATAGCCGTTGAGGAACGCGATCCTGCTTGAAGTATTGAGCTTTACCGTTCCCGTTGGCTTTACCGAATCCCTTGAATAATAAGCCCGTCCAGAAACCGTAACATTTTCTTCTATGTCATCCAGATACAGCGTCACTACGCCGTCCGCATTGCGGCTCATCTGATAGCTCTCCCCGCCGACGCGGATGTATGCCTTATCCGCCCCCACAGTGCGGCTACTGCCCCCGATTTTCACTGTAATCTCATCGATCTGGTAATTCTTATTGGGCGTAAAGTAAAACCGTACGCTGTCTCCCGCATCGATCCGGCTACCGGAAACGCTTTTGGTAATCTTCATATTGCTGGAGCTGTTGATCGTAAGCGAGGGGCGGGACACCGTGCTTGAGCTATTCGAGGTCGCCCCTACCGTGACAGGCTCCCTGATATTATCGATATAAAGCGTATATTCCCCGTTGCCGTTGTCCTGAATCTCATAATTACGGTTGCCTACACGGATTGTCTCATCATCCGGATCGGCGGAAGCCTTGCTTTCCCCAATCCGAACGGTAATTCTCTTTACGGAATACCTATCCGACGTGGTGCTGATCGTAAAAGCGGCGTCCTCACCACGGGCTACCGTATCCCCCACATCTGAATCAATATTGATGCGGGAACCCTCCTCCAGCTTGATGGGAATATTGTTTTCATCGTATGTGGAGGCAAATTCAATCGTGACATCATCTGTGATTTCCGGAAGCACAAAGGATACGCTGTCATCTGATTCCCGCACGGAAATGCGGTCGTAATTCACCATGAAGTAAGACTGCTCCGGCGTCCATGTTGCATAGGTTTTCCCAACCTGCACCAGCATCTGGTCGATCAGGTAGCCTTCCTCCGTTGAAACCCGAACTGAAAGGGAATCCCCCTCATCCACAGTGGTCGTTTCACTGCCGGGGCGGTCAAGCTCCAGCCCGTCATCCATATAAATGCGTACCTTGTGCGTAACCGGTATTTTTTCTATGGATGGCGTGATCCTCAGATCGCCATACAGCGGGCCACTGACCGTCGTCTGATCGGCGGCACTCCAAGCAATTTTCAACCCATTCCAATCACCTGAAGAGGACACCGTGTTCGTCTCCGTTTTTCCATTTACGGTATAGGACAGGTACAGGCTTTTCAGCTGATACCCCTGATCCGGCGTAACAGAAAGTGTCGTCCTTTCGCCGTTTCCATATGTACCGCTCCCGCCTGTTTTCCCATCTTCTGGTTCGTCAATTTCCGCATCATACTCTGTGACGGGCGCGTAGGCAGATATGCTGATATCCGCGTCCGCTGTCAGCTGCCCCGCTGTAACCGTCAGCCTGCATGTATTGGAATAGCTCGGCCACTGATCCACCTGCGCCGATATCCCACTATTCACATCCGCTCCGCTCAGCATATCCTGCTCCAATGTAAGCGAAACCGTTGATCCTGCCTCTGGTTTAATTTCTATGGTTATATTTTCCAGCCGGTACCCCTCCTCCGTTACGAGGGTAAAGGAGGCGCTTTTTCCGTCAGTCAGCTCCACTTCACCATTCGGCTCAAATTGGACCTTGCTGCCGCTTCCGTTTGCAATATCTACCGTTGCAGCATTAGATGCAGATCCTGTTGGAGAATCTTCAACACTCCCAATCTCCGCCGCAAGAGCAGCGGGCGTTGGCATAAGCAGTACTGCCGCCAGCAGACCGGCCAATCCCTGTGTCCATTTCCCATTCATACGCACCGCGTCCTTTCCTGCGCACGGCCGGGCACCGCTTTCGCTGGCGTCTTCGCTGCCGTGTAAATACCTTTTTATTATTTATCGGACATATCCATCAGAAAAATAACCATGATTTCACGCCTTTTTGCTTTTCATCGTTTTCGCTCATTTTAATCTCTGTTCCCGCTTTGTTTTGTGCGCAATTTCCGTTGCCTTTGTCACAGGCAGAACGGTATCATATATACAGATATTTTTGATGAAAGAAGGGATCTCAGGATAATGAAACGCTTTTTCATATCTTTTTCCGTTTGTCTATTTTGCCTGCTGTCCGCTTGCAGCGGCGACAGCTCTGCTTCCGAAACCATATCCACTTACAGCTTCGGCGAGGATACGATTCCCGCGCTGGAGCAGGTGATGACGGAACAGTCCGGCGGGCGCCTGACCGCTGTGCTTTCTCCCGAAAGCACAGCGGGTGATGACGCAGGTACTGACGACGGCAACGCAGAGCGTACAGACAGTGCGGGCAACGAGGCCGACGCGACCTCCCCCTACATCGCTTACGACTATCAGCAATTCACTGAATATCAGACCGGTCCTGTCGTGCGCTCCTATGTCGATCTTCTGACTGGCGAGGCCATCGCCCTACAGCCTGAGGAAAAGCCGGACGACAGTGTCTATACCCAGCCTGTCGGCTCCATTCTGCTCACCCGTCAGGCGGTCATGGACGGCGCTACGTCTGCAAACAGCGAAGGGGAAAATACTGGCGACGGCGAAGCAACGTCCTATGCATCGCTCCCGCATGACCCTGAACTGCTATTCCGCGTCCGCATTGACTGGACGCCGACCAGTTGTCTGGTTACGCTCGACCATGTAGCCGGGCAGGACTTCGGCAACTCCCTGCTCACAGCCGGCTCTGCCCTCTCCTTTTCCACCGCGAAAGACCTGCTGAACACCGTCTCCCCCGAAGAAATCGGCCTGCCAGGTTCTTCCATGTCCGAATACAGCCTGAAGCCCGGTCCCGGCTTTGTAGAGGTGGACCATACTGCATGCCTGACAATTTATGTATATCAAAAAAACGCGGCAGGTACGAATTCCCTTGTCGAAACCTACTTTATCTCCTCCGACGGGTCTACTCTGTACCGTCAAACCGGCACCGAACCGAATCAGGTGGAGAAAATCACGC
This sequence comes from Agathobaculum faecis, assembly GCF_014287995.1. NCBI lineage: Bacteria > Bacillati > Bacillota > Clostridia > Eubacteriales > Butyricicoccaceae > Agathobaculum > Agathobaculum faecis. Next base: position 26,411 of record NZ_JACOPL010000005.1, on the reverse strand, counting down.
TGTCCGGAGGGCATACTTCCCAGGCCGCCTCTTCGGATAGGGAACCCACTGAATAAGCCACATACTCATTGAAGGGCGTTTTTGGGCATTCGCTCCCTACCGCTCCCCTCCCATATGCAAAAAGGCGCTATCCAGCTTGGATAGCGCCTTTTTGCAATAATATCCTGTGTTATAAAAGCCTGTCTAACGGTTGCTCTTAAGTTATTTATTATGCAAGCTTTCCATTTGTGCGTTAACCACATCCTCGCTTACCCGCATCGCGTCCAGCGTCAGCTGCAGCAGCTCGTCCAGTGTAAGCCCGCACAGCTCCGCCCCCCGCGCGATCACCTCGCGCGAACAGCCGGCAGCGAATTTTTTATCCTTATATTTTTTCTTCAGGCTTTTCAGCTCCATGTCCTGCACGCTTTTGGAGGGCCGCATGAGCGCGGCCGCGCCGATCAGTCCGGTCAGCTCATCCGAGGCAAACAGCAGCTTTTCCATTTCGTGCGTCGGCTCCACATCCGAGCAAAGCCCCCAGCCGTGGCTGCACACCGCATGGACAGTCGCCTCGTCCGCCCCGCCCTCGCGCAGCAGCTCGGGCGCCTTGACGCAGTGCTGCTCCGGCCATTGTTCAAAATCAATATCATGCAGCAGACCGGCTACGCCCCAAAAATCCGCGTCCTCGCCCCGCTGCTCCGCGAAATACCGCATAACGGCCTCGACCGTCAGCGCGTGGCGCAGATGGAACGGTTCCCTGTTATATCTGCACAAAAGCTCCCATGCCTGTTGTCTTTCCATTGCCTAACATCCTTTCCGCGTTTTTCTGTTTTCGTTTTCCGTCCGGCCGCGCGCTACTGCAGCCACGACGGCTTTTCCCTCATACGCACGCCCGCGGCAATGCCCAGCGCTGCGTACATGGTGACGATCGACGTGCCGCCGTAAGAGAAGAACGGCAGCGTCAATCCCATGACAGGCAGCAGGCCGACGTTCATGAAGATATTCATAAACGTCTGGAACAGGAACATGCCCGACACCCCCACGGCGAGCAGCGACGAAAACGTCGTTGACGCGCGGTACGAAACATAAAACAGCCGCAGGATCAGCAGCGTCAGCAGGCCGATGATGAGCATGCAGCCGATAAAGCCCAGCTCCTCGCCCGCGACAGAAAAAATATAGTCGGTCTGGTTTTCCGATACAATCTGCATCTGCGTCATCGTGCCGTTGGTCAGGCCCTGCCCGCTGAGCTGCCCCGAGCCGATCGCGATCTTGCCGTAGGTCGCCTGGCGCGAGATATCCGGATCGATCGACGGGTCGAACAGCACCAGGATGCGCGTGATCTGGTAGCCCACCAGGACAAAATTCCACAGGAACGGTATGCTGACCAGCCCGAGCCCCGCGCCCACGGCGATCCACTTCATCGACAGACCCGCGGCAAACAGCATAATCAGCGCGATCATAAAATACTGGATCGCCATGCCAGTATCGCCCGAGGCAACGACCACCGCGCCCATCATGATGAGCGTGTGCAGGCCGATCACGAACAGGCCGCGCCATTCGCTGATGTGCTCGCGTATTTCGGAAATGTGCGCAGCAAGCGTAAAAATAAAAATCAGCTTGCCCAGCTCGCCCGGCTGCAGGCTGGTCACGCCCAGGTTGAGCCACGCGCGCTGGCCGTTGACCTCCTGCCCAAGTGGGGTGAACAGCAGCATCTGCAGGCCGATATTGAGCAGCACGAATATCTTCCACCAGCCGCTCATGGTTTCCAGGTCAATCAGGCTCATCACGACAAACGCGCCCAGGCCGATGATAATCGCCGCCGCCTGCACGAACAGGTTGCGCGTGCTGCCATCCAGCCCGCTCACGGGATTGAGCGTTGCCGAATAAATCAGCACCATGCCATACGCCGAGCACAGAAGCGCGAGGACAAGCAGATAAAGGTCGGTATTTTTCAGGTAATGTCTGACGGTTTTGAAAACGTCCACGCCGCCCCTCCTTTTCTATATGGGATTTGCGCCTGTTTTATATCATACCACAATGCAGCGCCGTTTGCGAGTCGCAAATTCAGCAAATTTTTCGCGTCTACCGCTGGAAAACTGTGCAGAACATTGTTATAATATTGACACTGTGTAAATTATACGGGAGGAAATGTTATGTTATCCGATATCGAAATCGCGCAGAGCTGCCAGATGCGCCCGATCGCGGAAGTCGCCGCGGCTGCCGGGCTGGATGCGGACGACCTGGAGCTGTACGGCAAGTACAAGGCCAAGCTGTCCACAGACGTGTGGACCAAGCTGGAGGGCCATGAAAACGGCAAGCTGGTGCTCGTCACCGCCATCAACCCCACCCCCGCGGGCGAGGGTAAGACCACCACGACCGTCGGCCTCGGTCAAGCGATGGCCAAGCTTGGCAAGAATGCGGTGATCGCGCTACGCGAGCCATCCCTCGGTCCTGTATTCGGCATCAAGGGCGGCGCGGCCGGCGGCGGCTATGCGCAGGTTGTGCCGATGGAGGACATCAACCTGCATTTTACTGGCGATATGCACGCTATCACCGCCGCGAACAACCTTCTCTGCGCCATGCTGGACAACCACATGCAGCAGGGCAACGCGCTCGGCATCGACCCGCGTCGCGTGATCTTCACCCGCGTGATGGACATGAACGACCGCAGCCTACGCAATATTACGATCGGCCTGGGCGGTAAAATGAACGGCGTGCCGCGCGAAGACCATTTTATGATCACGGTCGCCTCCGAGATCATGGCGATCCTGTGCCTAGCCTCCGACTTGGACGACCTGAAAAAGCGCTTCGGTGACATTCTGGTCGCCTATTCCTACGCAGGCAAGCCAATCTTCGCGCGTGACCTGCATGCGGAAGGCGCGATGACCGCGCTGATGAAGGACGCGATCAAGCCCAACCTGGTGCAGACGCTCGAAGGCACCCCCTGCCTGATGCACGGCGGTCCGTTCGCCAATATCGCGCACGGCTGCAACAGCGTGCAGGCGACCAAGCTCGCCTTAAAGCTCGCGGACATCGCCATCACCGAGGCCGGCTTCGGCGCGGACCTTGGCGCGGAAAAATTCATGGACATCAAGTGCCGCAAGGCTGGCCTCTCGCCCGACTGCATCGTCCTCGTAGCGACCGTGCGCGCGCTTAAATACAACGGCGGCGTATCCAAGGCCGAGCTGAACGCGCCCGACCTGGCCGCGCTCGAACGCGGCGTCTGCAATCTGGACGCGCACCTGGACAACATGCAGAAGTTCGGCGTGCCGGTGGTTGTGGCCATTAATTCGTTCCCGACCGATACCGAGGAGGAGGTCGCTTTCATCCGCGCGCACTGTGCAAAGCGCGGCGTGCGCGTGGCTCTCTCCGAGGTGTTCACCAAGGGCGGCGAGGGCGGCAAGGCGCTTGCAAACGAGGTGCTCGCCGTGCTGGACGAGGGCAAAGCGGACTTCCATATGCTCTACGAGGACAGCCTCCCGCTCGAGGATAAGATCCGCAGAATCGCCAAGGAGATCTACGGCGCGCTGGGCGTGACCATCGCCCCGGCGGCGCACAAGGAGCTGGCGAACATCACCGAAATGGGCTACGGCCATCTGCCGGTATGCGTGGCGAAAACGCAGTATTCGCTGTCCGACGATCCGGCGCTGCTCGGCCGGCCAACCGAATTTGTGGTCAACGTGCGCACGGCGCGCCTGGCCGCAGGCGCGGGCTTTGTCGTCGTCGAGACCGGCGCGATCATGACCATGCCCGGCCTGCCCAGGGTACCGGCTGCGGAAAATATCGACGTGGATCGGGAAGGCAGGATCACCGGCCTGTTCTAACGCTTCCTGACGCAAAGGTCGCCTGGGGGCGGCCTTTGCCTTGCCCCAACCCAACAAGGAGGGAAAACGCCCATGCAAATCAGCCTGATCCTGATGCGGGAGATCGTCCAGCTGTTCATCATCCTGCTGATGGGCTACATCATCGTAAGGGCAAAGCTGCTCCGTCCGGAGGACAGCCGCAGCCTATCGGTCGTCATGGTATACCTGCTCACGCCCTGCGTCATCATCAACGCTTTCCAGGTCGAATACACGCCGCAGGTCATGGCCGGGCTTATCTTCTCCTTCGCCATTTCGATCGCGGCGCACATCCTGTTTCTGTTGCTCACCCGCCTGCTTGCCGGTCCGCTGCATCTGGATGTGATCGAACGCACCGCCGTTATCTACACCAACGCGGGTATCCTGGTCATCCCGCTTGTGAACGCGCTGCTCGGTCCGGAATACGTCATTTATTCCTGCGCGTTCATCGTGGTGCAGCAGGTGCTGATCTGGACGCACTGCCGCAGCCTGCTCTGCGGCACGCGCGGCATGGAATGGCGCAAGCTTTTCCTGAACGTCAATATTATCGCGATTGTGGCTGGCTGTGCGTTGTTCCTGCTGCGCGTGCCGCTGCCCGCCCTTATCAACGACACGTTGGGTACGCTGGGCGATATGTTCGGGCCGCTGGGCATGCTGCTGGCCGGCATGGTCATCGCGGACACACCGCTGCGGCGCCTGTTCACCACGCCGCGCAATTATCTGCCCGTGCTGCTCCGCCTGCTGGCCTTCCCGCTTGTGACCGTGCTGCTGCTGCGGGCTGCCGGCGCGGCCGGCTGGATTGCGGACGGAAAGAATATTCTGATGATCGTCTATCTCGCCTGTATCACCCCCGCCTGTGCGACCGTGACCTCGCTCGCGCAGCTCTACGACCGCAACGCCGCGTATTCCAGCGCACTGTATGTACTGACAACGCTGCTTTCCATCGTGACTATGCCGGTGATGATTGGCGTATACGACGCGCTGATATGAGGATATGGCAGGAAAAAGCCGCCCGAAGGGAGAGGCTACATAAGGAAGTAGCTTCTCCCTTTGGCTTTGTAGTCAGCCAGATTGATTGAATTGTAGGGAAAATTCAAATCATAACGGAGGATTATAGCAATGGCAAAATCAATTTTTGAAGAAATGGGTGGCACTTATCACGAAGAAAACGGGTATCTTATTCCTGACCTTACTTTACCCACCGAAGAAGAAAAGCCCATCGGGATATGGGGACAACGGCATTTACGGTATATCAAGGAGCATAAGCAACTGTTCTATGTCAATCTGCTGACAAGTGGCAGGTTAAATAGCTATCTTGCCGATATAAACGAGCTGGCAGAGGAATTGTTCTTTCGGCTGGTAAAACAACTTGCCGAAAAAGAATGCATAACGGAAGAACTCAAAGCAGAATACCAAATAGAGTGGGTTGGACGAACGAACAATATACGCTCCAGAGTGACGGAAATCGTCAATGCAGAATTGATTTACGCATAACTGAATCTGTTGTTCAAAAGTTAAAAATCTCGATTTAGATAAATATGACAGCGGCAGGGATAAAATCCTTGGCGCTGCTTTTACTAAAAGGTTATGCTATTTCTTTACTAATGAGGCAACTATACTGTTCTTCAATCTGTTCAATGGCCGCAATTCTATTTTGAAGTAATTGATGCTTTTTGACAAGCGAAAGTTGCTCATCATAACAAGGAATATCAATTTTAGTATAGGAAAAAAATCCTGTCATATTCCACGTGCCATTATCCGAGTTGGAAGCATATGACAGAAAATCTTGTTTATATTGGATTGCAAGCCATCGTAAATCTATTTTATAAGGAGAATCATCTTTAACAAAAAGTATATATGCATGGTCATTTATGGTATATCTTCCTTTATTTAAATATTTTGTGTAGCCTGCTTTTCCATTTCTGGTAACCAAAAGTCCTTCTTGCCCCTCAAATACTTTCAATTGACGATTATTAATGACGCACATTGGAATCTCACCCATCATTGTGCTATCTTCAGTAGCACTTGACAATATCTGATAATGTTCGGCACCGTTCTGCAGGGTTTGATAAATGAATTCTTCCGTGAGTCCCGTATTGCCGCTCATATAGTCTATGCAGGTTGAAATATCTATGTTTTTGCCTTGATATTTTGTGTATTCAACAGATATTTCTTTGTCTATAAGGCATTTATAATTATTCTTTAATGTTGCTAAATTCTCTAACTTAGCCTTTATACCTTTTAGCAAGTGTAAAATATTATTTTGCACCTCAAACTTTGGCAAATCAAATTCTTCAGCATAAATCTGTGTTAGCGACAATGTTTTTGACCCATCACTTACACCCATTTCTCTATAAAAATTCTGCAAAAATATTGAAAAATACTCAAGATTGACCTTATCTCTGGCATTTTTTCGCAATGTAATGAATCCAGCGTGGTGATTTAAAGCAAATTTCTCATCACTTTTATAGGTCATACTTCCTGCACTACCATCTAAACTAATGATTATTCCTTCACCAGAAAAAACAGTTATAGGTACTCCCTTTTTTGTTTTAGCTGAGATGGATATTCTGCGTTCTGTTGTAGCGTGTTCTTTATTGCCACCGTACAACGGAATTAATTCATCACCATTTTGAAGGGAGGCATATATTGCTTCATCAGTTAATGCATAATTGCCTTTTTCAATTTCATTAAACACATCAAGAAATTTCACTTAATACCCTCCTCATTTCATCATCAATTTTCTTTAATTCATTAGCAAATTCTTCTTCGTTAATGTAGTGTGGCGAATATGGTCGCAAATAGTATTCGGGAAGTAAGGTTTCATAGTTGTCAGATGTAATACGCTCGATATCTATATTTCCACCTTTTCTTGCCGTTTGTACAATACCTTTTTCGTCTATCCAATTGCTTTTGGTTTCGCTATCATCAAAAGTCAACCATCTTTTTTCAAGTACACCTGGCATTTCAATGCCGTCTGTGCTAACCCAACCAGAAATTTCATCGTGCATCCAACCATTGCGATTGTTCCGAAGCTTGGTTGGGAAACGTTTATCTGAATTGGCGAGTCCATCGTTATCAATAATATACATCCACACAGGCTTATCTTGAATTTTTGTTATCGTGTTGCTCCGTTTCTTAATAAACAAAGCATATGTTTTTTCCTTTGTATAAGGTGCAAAGGCAAACTTAGGCAAGGAAACTATTGCATAAACTTCACACTTTTCCAAAATTTCCCGTCGCAACTTTTTGTATGAAGGGTTTTCCAATACACCATCAGGCGTAATGATACACGCTTTGCCACCAATTTCAAGCAAATCAATAACCTTACAAATAAATGCAATCTCCGTTCTATTAGTAGATATTGCTTCAGTATTTGCTTTGATTGTGCCGCTTCCATAAGGCGGATTGGTTATCACATATTGATATTTTTTGTTCAATATATTTTTCCCTTGGCGAGTAGGTTTTAATGAGTTGTCGGAGTACATATGCGTGTGTCCGTCACCTACCAAGAACATATTAAGTCGAGTTCTGGAAATATTTTCGTCACGTACATCAACACCATAGAAGCACTTTTTAGACAGAAATTCTCTTGCTTCAGAAGTAAGTGTTCCACTTTTTTCATAATTGTTTAAGAGGACTTTGAAGCTTTCAGTTAAAAATCCACCCGTTCCACAAGCGGGGTCAATAATAGAAAATTCCTTCTTTTTGTTATATACATCCTCATCTTGCAACAACAACTTAGAGAAAATATGCGTATAGTGTCGTCTTGTGAAATATTCTCCGAAATCTTTCTTTTCCTTTGAAGATGCAAACATTTCATATACGGCACCAAACAAATCAAATCCAGTACCGTGTAAAGGTTTCATAGAATCAATAATGCCATATATTTGCTTTACATCATCAACACCAATAAGTGGTTTGTTCTTGCCGTCACCACTAATAGCAATTCTGACCACTTCCATAACATTCTTAAATTCTTTGAATGTAGTTTCATCTTCCAAACGGCTTATATAACCACTTAAATTATTCTTGATTTTTTCTGCAACTTCATCGTTACAAGTAGACCAATATACTTTTGATGCATCTTTATTACCATCAATTTCTTCTTTCTCTTCAAAATATTCAAGAGCTACAAAACCTACTGTAAAGTCGATTTTTTGAACATTATCTTTGAAATTGATACCTCGATAAACGCCTGCAAGTTCCCATAATTTCTTGTTAAAGATTGCTTCTGAAATTGTAGAAATCGAGTCAACATTCGTATTGATAGAATCTAAATTGGGATTTTCTGTTAATTTGTTTTTAATCAAACGATAAATGTCTATGGTTTGAAATTCTCTAATTGGATTTCCGTTTAGCGTTAATTGTTTTAATGTTTTGGCATTATAGAAATATGTTGTTTTACAATTTGTAACAATAAAATACGGTAATCCCAATTTAGGAGCCTTGGTTTTGCCTTGTTTTAAAGCATCTTTCCAATCTTTATCATCCACCTTACAGTCATCTTTTGCTTCGGCATATGCAACAAGATTTTTTATATACTGTTCATCGTTGGTTCCGTCATATTCAAACTCAGAAATAAGTATATCTGGGCGTTTTGAGCCTGTATATTTAGAGAATGTAGTATCATTAACAATTTGGCGGAATGGTATACTCAATTGTGCAACTAAAACTTCATTTATCAGTCTGCTTACAGATAGCGCCTCTTGTTTTTTCTTAGTTTTTGCCATTTTGGGTTCCTCCTATAATTTCAGAAATTGTGTTTTTATATTTGACGCTATCAGTCAAATAAGCATAAGCTGCTTCATTAAAAAAGTCCACGAGCTTTCGTCCATCAAGTGCAAGCGTGCCTTTGAGTTTGCTATGTAGTTCGGGAGTTAAGCGCACCTGAACCTGTTTTGTTTTTTCGTCCACTCGTTTCACCTCTATTTGATATCATTATATCTTGATATAATGATATCAAATAGAGGGCAAATTGTCAAGACTGACACGAATAATTTTTCTAAATCGGGGGAAAATAATAAGTTTTGGTCTTGACAAACACCTATTCTGCGATATATAATAAATACTCTTTTTGGGGAGTTTCAACTGAATATCTAATGTTCTTATGATGAGAATGCGGCGCAAGCCACCCAATGCCTGCGGTATGCTAAGAGGAAATACCGCTGCCCGCCGTCAAAAGCTGTTTTGTACTGTCAGCGGCGGATGGGGCATGAAAACAGTATGGTTTTGAATTTCAAAGCCGTTACATAGAACATCATTTTGAAGCGAGAGCAAAGCTCCCGTTGATTTTTGGTGTCTGTGTAACGGCTTTTTTTGTTTTGCCGTTTACAACTGAATGACCGTCCGAATGGGATATGATTTTGCGATGATATGAGCAAGACAACGCTGCTGAAAAACAGAGGTAGGAACGACATTCGAGTAGAACGGTGTATCTCGTATGTAACGCTTTTGCGGGTTGAAGTCCGCTTGTCGCAAGGCTATTCAGACTTGTATATATCGTTCTGAATGCTTTTATACGGCAGTCCCAATTTTGACCGTATCATGCGTTACATCGGTCTTATGCGTACAGCGTGCTTGAAGTTTCTGAGGAGTGCAGAGGTACTCTTTTCAAAGAGTGCCTTTGCCCCTCGGAGAGCCCACTGACAGCTTTGCAGCCGTAAGGCTGAAAGTGTCATAGTGGGTTACGCACTTTGAAAAGGTGCGTAACAAAGACCGCCAACCTCAACATATCCTCCCCATTGGGAGAAAGAAATACAACCCGAAACAGAAAGGAAGTGAGAAAAATGTCAAGACAGAATTTCAGCGTGGCAAGGGTGGAAACCCGCACAAGGGAGTCCATCGGCAAATACGAACGCCACAACGAACGCAAGAACGAGCATTACGGCAATATGAATGTTGACCTGTCCCGAACGCCTATGAATGTGCATTTCAAATCCTGCGGCGCTCTGACCTACAACGAAACCCTCGATAGGCTGGTCTCTGACGGTAAAGTGACGCTTCGTGGTCTGAAAAAGGACGCTAAAATCTTTGACGAGATGATTTTAGATGTCAACACCGACTACTTTGAAACCCACGGCGGCTATGAATATGCCAGACGGTTTTACGCCGAAGCCTATCGGTTTGCCGTAAAGGTGTACGGCGAAGATAATATCCTATCTGCTGTTATGCACGCCGATGAAGTCAATCTTGCCCTGTCCGAGCAGTACGGTGAGCCGGTTTACCACTACCATATGCACATTGTAGCATTGCCTGTGGTAGAAAAGCAAGTGTTATGGACGAAGCGGTGTAAAAATCCTGAATTGGTCGGCACGGTCAAAGAGGTCGTTCAGCAGGTCAGCCACTCGAAGAAATGGAAATCTCCGCAGGCTGTGGACGAGCAGGGCAATCCTCTCTATGACGAGCGTGGAAAAGCAGTCCTTGTCCCCACCTACAGCATTTTGCAGGACGAATTTTTTGAGCATATGCAGAATGCAGGCTTTAATGATTTTGTCCGTGGAGAGCGTGGCAGTACCGCCGAGAACAAAACCAGCCTACAATATCAGATCGACAAGGATAAAGAACGCCTTGCCCAAATACAGGAAAAGATTGCGTCTGCGGACGAGGAATTATCCACTATACTGCCTGTGCGGGCAAGTGCGGAAATCATAGACGCTATGGGGAAGAAAACGCTGACAGGCAAGGTGCAGATGTCGGCAGAAGATTACGGCTATCTTTCCAACTTAGCAAAGGAGTGCCTTGTAAACAGGCGCACCGTTCAGATTTTGGAGAGCAACAATCGGTTTCTGTCTGATAAGGTAAAATCCCTAAAAGCAGAGCTTGCGGAACTGAAGGAAAAATGCAGACCGTATCTGGAAGCGTTGAAGGCTGCTCCCCAAAAGGTCAAAAACCTTATTGACGGTATCCTGAAATCCCTCCGAAAAACCGCACCTGAGCAGGATAAGGGCATTTTCCATAAGCCGCCCGAAAAGGAAATGAAGTCTTCCCCGTGGGATTTGACAGTCCCTGCACGAAAATCAAAGCCGAAAAAGAAGGAGAATTTTGAACGATGACAGATATTCTTTATCTTGACGAATACGGAAACACCGTAGATGACGGCAAAGAAATCCACGAACTGATTGACGGGATAACGGATATGCTTGCCGCTATGACAAAGGCAGAACGCCTGAACTGGTTTCGCAAAAGCCAATATCCATATTCCATAAACTTTGATATGAAAATCGGCAACACGGTCTATTCCGTATCCAGTCATTTTAACAGAACCGCAAACGAGAGTTTACAGGAAAAAGCACAGCGAATTATCTTGAATAAGTTGTGAAATTTTTACTGTACCGCATTAAAGCGTTGAATTTTAGCGGCAGATATGGTATGATAAGGATACCTACAAATCATATCATATCTGGCTGCGGAAAGGAGAACTATGAACACAAAACAGTCAGATAAACGAATTACCGCCCTGTATGCAAGGCTTTCCCGTGATGATGAGAAAGAAGGAATATCGGGCAGTATTCAAAATCAAAAAGCAATTCTCGAAAAGTACGCAAAGGACAATAAGCTGCAAAATCCCCGTTTCTTCTATGATGACGGATTTTCGGGTGTCACCTTTACAAGACCGGCATTTATGGAGATTATGGAGCTTGCCGAACAGGGTATGATAGGGACTATCGTTGTCAAAGATCATTCCCGACTTGGCAGAAACCGCCTTGTTGTCGGTCAGCTTTTGGAAGAAGATTTTGTCCGTTTGGATATTCGATATATCGCCATAATGGACAACATCGATACCGAAAAAGGTATCAGCGATATTGTGCCGATGCAGGATTTATTCAATGAGTGGCACGCAAAGAACACCAGCGATAAGGTGCGCAAGGTGATGCAGAGCAAGGGTATGTCAGGCAAACCGCTGACCACAAATCCGCCTTTCGGGTATATGAAAAGTCCCGATAATAAGGACGAGTGGATTGTGGACGAGCCTGCTGCAAAGATTGTCAGACGAATATTTGACCTCTGTGTATCAGGACTTGGACCGACACAGATAGCTAAAAAGCTTCGTTCTGAAAAGGTGCTTACTCCTACGGAATATTGGAACAGTATCGGCAGAAAATGCAGTAAGCCGCCCACCATTCCGTATGGCTGGGTAGCGGATACGGTATCTGGGATTCTTGACAAGCAGGAGTATTGCGGCGATACAGTCAATTTTAGAACTTACCGTAAGTCTTTCAAAATGAAGAAAAAGCTCGACAAACCGAAAGATGAATGGAAAGTATTTCCCGATACCCACCCTGCAATCATCGACCGTGAGACCTTTGAGTTGGTGCAGGAATTACGCAAGCACCGCCGCAGACCTACTAAAAGTGGGATTGTCAGTATGTTTTCGGGATTGCTTTATTGTGCCGACTGCGGAGAAAAACTGTATTACAGCGTAACCAATAACTACAAGCGGGAGCAAGCCTATTTCTTCTGCTCGGCCTACCGCAAAAACTCTGATGTATGCTCTGCCCACTATATTCGTGAGAAAGTCGTGGAGCAGCTTGTGCTTGAGAGTATGCAAAGAGTACTGTGGTATGTGCAGAGTTACGAAAAGTTATTCGCACAAAGGCAGTTAGCGGAATTTGGCGAGAAACAAAAGAAAGAATTTGCTGAAAAGCGCAGGGAACTTGATAAGTCAAAGCTGCGTGTTCGGGAAATTGACGGAATTATCCAAAAGCTCTATGAAGATAACGCAACGGGCAAAATCAGTGACGAGCGTTTTGCGACAATGTCGATGTCGCTTGAAAATGAGCAGAGCGAGTTGAAAGACCGTATTCCTGCTTTGGAAGATGAACTTGAAAACGCCAAAGTCAAGACCGAAGGCTTACAGAGATTCATTGACAAAGCAAAGCGAGTTACCCGTCTTGAAGCACTTACTTCCGAATTGGTACACGAGTTTATCGAGAAAATTGTGGTATCCGCACCCGAATACAAGGACGGCAAGCGTTATCAAGAAGTTGCAATCCATTACAACGGTGTTGGCATTATTCGAGAGCCGACAGCCGAAGAAATGGAAGAATACTTTCAAGAACACATCAGTAAAAAGTCTTTTTTAAAGGCAAAAACGGCATAGCCACAAAGCCATACCGCATTCACACAACAACATTTAATTGAGATACGAAGCCGCTTGGGGCACCTTCCTTACGGAGGGTGCCCCAATGGGGCGGCTTTTATGTTATGTAACCGGTATTTCCTGCCCGGCGAACACCACTGCCTGCACATCGTCAGCAGAGATGTGACCGAGGCCATTATTAAATGGTGCAAATTCCATTCGGGTCTTTTCTCCATTCTCATCCTCAATACCTGCCGATTGGCATCCGATTCGTTCCCCTGATTTCAGCAGCAGATATGTATTGCTCTGATCCCAGCCGAACAGCGCTTCATTTGCGCCGCTCCACTCAGCCGATATATCAAGCGCGGAAAATTGCAGGCAGTCCAAGGTCACCGTACCAGCATCCGTCTGAATGGATTTACCGACCAGCAATGTCTCCCCATCATCGTTGCGATCCACTGGGAAAGTAAACTCCCAGCATCCGTCCAACTCTTGCAGTTCGCCATCCGCCTCATACCAAAAGCCGTTAAACAAAGCAGACGCCTCGCCTGTCAGCGCAAAATCCGTTGCGCTCAGCCGAATCAGGAACTCCAACGGAGCATCCTCCTGCCCGTTAACGCTAAGGAAACTTATATTGCTGCCATGTGATAGCTGCGTTTTCTGGTCGGGTATGGTAAACTCCCAGTCACAAAAACCCGCATCGGCATACTGCGTTCCCGAACGGTTCGTCCAGTTATCCACCCGCATCGTCTTTTCTGTTTCACTGGCTACCGTCCCCTTAAGGTAGACATACCATGTGTCCCCGTATATTTCATCCAGCGTAACTGTAAGGCCTGCGTCCGACTGACTGAGCCCCAGCGCGGTTCCCGTATGCGTATCCTCCCAACTTGCCATGGTATTCCGGATGTTATCCCGTACAGCCTGTACTGCAAATGCCCCGGAAAACGTCAGCGCCGCCGCAACTGCAACCGCTACCATCCCTCTCATTCTGCGCCGCGGCTTATGGCACCGTTCTACGCGCATGCGCACCGCCTTCTGTTGACGGTTGTCAAATGTTACGTTTTGCAAGGCGGAATTGCATTCTTCTCTAAATATTTTCCTCATAATACCACTCCTTCAGCATGGGTTTAAGCTGTTCCCTGGCCCGTTTGAGCCGGCTAACTACGGTGTTCGTCCGCACATGCAGAAGCTGTGCGATCTCACGCGCCTTGTAGCCCTCATAATAGTGCAGCAGGACGACTGCTCGGTATTTGGGTGCGAGCGACAGCACCGCACGAATCAGCGTGTCATCCGCCCCGTCAGACGCATCGGCCAGCAGGGCGGCAAGCGCTTCGCCGTCCGCGCGGCGCTTGTGCCATGGCGACAGGAGATAGCTTTTGCACACATTGATCGCAATGCGCGTCAGCCACGTTTTTTCACCGCTCTCGCCGCGAAAGCCGCCTGACCGCCACGCGCGGAAAAAAGTGTCCTGCACTGCATCCTCAGCCAGCGTGCGGTCGCCAAGGTACAGGGTACACAGGCGCAACAGGTCGGTGCCATAAGCCACCATAGCATGGTCAAGGTCGAATGCCTCCCTCATAGAGGGCGGGGCTGTGATTTCCCTCATCGTTCCCTCCTCCTTTCTGCCTATTAGACCCCTGCAGTGAAAAAAATATTGCATGCATTTTCTCCTGCTTCTTTCCAAAGTGTAAAAATCTTTTTTTCCGCCACAGGATATGATATACTGAACCTGTTACAATGTAGCATACCCACCCTCTGCTGACAAGGATGTGTAAATGATGGAAAACTTTACGTTATCCAACGGTGTGTCTATTCCCGCCGTTGGATATGGCACTTATCTTGCGGACTGCGACAGCGCCGCAGTCGTCGAAAATGCTCTGCGCGCGGGCTACCGCCATTTTGACACCGCTTCTTTTTATGGCAACGAGGCCGAGCTGGGGCGCGCCCTCCAACAATGCGGCGCGGCGCGCGGCATGCTTTTTCTAACCTCCAAGCTGTGGAAGACCGAGCTGGGCTACCGGCAGGCGCTCGACGCATTCGAGCGTTCTCTGGAAAAGCTCGGCACAGACTACCTCGACCTATACCTGATCCACTGGCCGCGTCCGGACGACCTCTCCGCGGAGTGGGCCGAGCTTGACCGCGGCACCTGGCGCGCCCTGGAGGAGTTATACCATGCGGGCCGCGTTCGCGCGATCGGCGTGAGCAACTTCCTGCCCCACCACCTGCGCAGCCTGATGGAAACCGCGGAGGTCGCGCCCATGGTCAATCAGATCGAATTCCATCCGGGCTACCCGCAGACCTGGAACGTCGAATTCTGCAAGGCGCACGGCATTCTGCCGGAGGCGTGGAGTCCGCTCGGCCGCACGCGCGTGCTGGACGATCCGTTCCTGCGCGAGCTGGCGGCCGGATACGGGAAGTCCGTCGCGCAGCTCTGCCTCCGCTTTGCCCTACAGCGCGGCGTGCTGCCGCTGCCCAAGTCCTCCGCGCCGGAACGTATGGCGGCCAATCTCGACATTTTCGATTTTACGATATCGGACGCGGATATGGATCGCATCCTCACCCTGCCGCAGTTCGGCTGGTCCGGCCTGCATCCGGACTTTCCCAAGCAGCAGCCCTGAACGGGCGCAGCCGGCCGCGCAAGCGGCCGGCTGGCATTTTTGCTTGACAAGCCGCGCGGAATGCGGTATACTGACCCCGTTAATAAATGATTTGAGGTGGAAGGATGAAATAAGCTCTTCTTGCAGGATTCATTGGGCTGGCAGACCGCTTTGGTTTGCCGCACCCGCTTGCAGGAGCGCTTATTTTGTCTTTGCCGCCTTTTTCTGCGCCTTTTTGCGCGTGGGAAGCGGTCTGCGTCGTCCTGCACCGTTTTTCATGCGTAGGAGGTGCATTTTTATGTCTGTCATCGAAATTTCCAATCTGACCTTTGCCTATGAGGGCAGCTATGACGCTATCTTTGAGAACGTTTCCCTCCGGCTGGACACCGACTGGCGGCTCGGTCTGGTCGGCCGCAACGGGCGCGGCAAAACGACGCTGCTGCGGCTGCTCCAAGGCGCGCTGCCCTGCGGCGGCGCGGTCCGCTCCACCGTGCCGTGCGACTATTTCCCTTTTCCCATCCCCGACCCGTGCAAGGACGCAATCGGTGTGGTCGAGGACGTGCAGCCGGACTACGAATACTGGCGGCTCGCGCGCGAGCTGTACCGGCTGGCGCTTTCGGACGAGATCCTGTACCGGCCGTTCCGCTCGCTGTCCGGCGGCGAGCAGATGCGGTTGTTGCTCGCGTTGCTGTTTGCGCGCGAAAACCGCTTCCTGCTGATCGACGAGCCGACCAACCATCTGGACACGGAAGCCCGCGCGCTGGTGGCGGATTACCTGAAAAGCAAGCGCGGCTTCCTGCTCGTCTCGCATGACCGCGCGTTTTTGGATGGCTGTGTCGATCACATCCTTTCGATCAATAAATCGGATATTTCGCTGCAAAAAGGCAATTTTTCGTCCTGGTTCTCCAATAAAGAACAAATAGACGCTTTTGAGCTGGCTGAAAACGAGCGCTTACGCGCGGATATCCGGCGGCTGGATGAAGCGGCCAAGCGCGCCGCCCGCTGGTCGGATCGGACCGAGTCCGAAAAGCACGCGCGCAACAGCGGCCTGCGTCCCGATCGGGGCTATATCGGCCACAAGGCAGCCAAGATGATGCAACGCGCCAAGTCGCTGGAAGCGCGGCGGCTGGATGCGGTGGAGCAAAAGGCGGGGCTGCTGCACAACGTCGAGCGCGTGGACGATTTAAAGCTCCACCCGCTCTCCTACCGCGCGCAGGCGCTTGCCGAGCTGACCGACGTGGCCGTGCAGTACGGCGGCGCGCCGGTCGTCGCGGACGTGCGCCTTGCGGTGACGCGCGGCGCGCGCATCGCACTCACCGGACGAAACGGCAGCGGCAAATCCAGCCTGCTCAAGCTGATCGCCGGTCAGGATATCCCGCACACCGGCACAGTGCGGCTGGGCAGCGGGCTGACCGTGTCCTATGTGCCGCAGGACGCGTCCTTCCTCTCCGGCAGCCTGACTGGCTATGCCGATGCCTGCAGCGTGGACCGCACGTTGTTCCTCTCCATCCTGCGCAAGCTGGACTTTGCCCGCGTGCAGTTTGAAAAGGATATGGCGGATTACAGCGCCGGGCAAAAGAAAAAGGTGCTGCTTGCCCGCAGTCTCTGCGAGCAGGCGCACCTGTATCTGTGGGACGAGCCGCTCAACTATATCGACGTATTTTCCCGCATGCAGATCGAGCAGCTCCTGCTCGCGTACCAGCCCACACTGCTGTTCGTCGAGCACGACCGCGCATTCTGCGAAAAGATCGCCACCGAAACCGTGCGGCTGTGACCGTTTACCTCTCCAGCCGCCCCCCGCAGCGGGGGCAGTGTTCCTCCCCGCCGTTCAGGGGCTTCCCGCAGTGCGGGCATCTCATCCATAGGCACGCGATGCCGACTTCGGCCAGCAGATAGCTGCCGATCAGCACGGCCAGCGCCGGCCGCTCCCAGGCAGCATAAGGGCTGCACGCCAGCGCGAGAAACACCGACACGGAAAGCGCCCAGCGCAGGCGTGCCGCCCACACATGGCCGCGTGCCAGCTTTGCCGATGCGGGCGACGCATGGTCCCGCCGGATGCGGCCGCAGTCCTCGAGCGAGGAGCCGCAATGCGTGCAGTATCGCGCGCCGAACTTCAGCCCCTTGCCGCAGTACGGGCAGCGGTAGCCGGCGAGCAGCACCGCCGTACCCGCGACCGCCAGCAGAAGGGCGCCCCCGATCGTCCACGGCGTTTCCCATGCGGGCCAGTCGTGCCGAACCGCGGTATACAGAAGCACCGCCAACGCCGCCGCGAGCAGGCTAACTCCTGCGATTTCTGCCTTTTTGAAGCTCATGCCGTTCCCCTCCCCTGTTTTCGCTTCCAGTATAGCACCCCTGTGTTAAATCCGCAGTGCGGTGCGCATAAAATTCCGGCAAAGCGCCGCGCCGGCCTGCGCCTTGCCATTTGCGTCCCGCCGTGGTATGATAGTTAGAGAATGTATAGAAAAGGTGTTTTGATGGAATATATCACCCACTCCCCCGAGGAGACCGAAGCCCTCGGCGCGGAATATGCGCGGTCGCTGCGCCTAGGCGACGTGGTCGCGTTTTCCGGCGACTTGGGCGCGGGAAAGACCGCGTTCACGCGCGGCGTGCTGCGCGGTCTGGGATACAAGGGCCGTGTGACCAGCCCGACCTTTGCGATCGCCAACGAATATGACACGCCCGCCGGGCGTGTGGCGCATTTCGACCTGTACCGCATCCTAGACAGCGAGGCGCTGATCGAGATCGGCTTTGACGAATATTTGGGCGGGGATCGCATTGTGCTGATCGAATGGAGCGAAAACGCGGCCGATATTTTGCCGGATTCCTATAAAACCGTGCATATTTCGTACGGAAATGCTGAAAACGACCGAGCGGTCACGATTGGGGAGGTATCCGCTTGAAGATACTTGCATTCGAATCCTCAGCGGTCAGCGCGTCCGTCGCGCTCATTGAGGATGAGCGGCTGGTCGCACAGTCTTTCCAAAATTGCGGCCTGACGCACTCGCGCACGCTGCTGCCCATGGCGGAGGACCTGCTCGCCAACTGCGGTGTATCCTTGGACGAGATCGACGCCATCGCGGTTGCACACGGCCCCGGCTCGTTCACCGGCGTACGCATTGGCGTGGCGACGGTCAAAGGGCTTGCGCTCGGCGCGGGCAAGCCCTGCGTCGGCGTATCCACGCTGGAAGCGATGGCCTGGGGCGCGCGGGTGCTGGGTGGCCCGCTCTGCTGCGTGATGGATGCCCGCGCCGGACAGGTATACAACGCCCTGTTCACGGTCGAAAACGGCGCGCCGCGCCGTCTGTGCAGCGACCGTGCGCTGCGGCTGGCCGATCTGGGCGAAGAAATCGGCGGAGCGCCGTATTTTCTGGTTGGAGACGGGGCCGATCTATGTTATAATACCCTTAAGGAACGATGTCCCGGCCTGCGTCTTGCGCCGCCCGAATTGCGGTACCCCACAGGCTTCGGCGTGGCGGCCGCCGCCCTGCCCCTTTTGAAAGCAGGCCAGACCTGCCCGCCGCAGGCGCTTGATGTCTTTTACCTGCGCCGCCCGCAGGCCGAACGGGAGCGTCTCAAACGGCTTTCCGGGCAACAATGAATTTCAGAATAAAGGAGACAACGATTATGGCAACCGTTCACGAAATGGATCATCCGCTGATCAAGCATAAGCTCAGCCTGATGCGGGACAAGACCACCGGCGTTAAGGAGTTCCGCGAGGCGGCCCGTGAGATCGCGATGCTGATGTGCTATGAGGCCACCCGCGACCTGCCGCTCAAGGAAATCACAATCGAAACGCCGGTTTCCGAGGCGCGCGTACAGGTGATCTCCGGCAAGAAGATCGCGCTGGTCCCCATCCTGCGTGCCGGCCTCGGCATGGTGGAGGGTATGCTGGAGATGATTCCGGCTGCCAAGGTCGGACACATCGGCCTGTACCGTAATCCGGAGACGCTGCAGCCGATCGAGTACTACTGCAAGCTCCCGAACGATATCGAGGAGCGCGACGTACTCCTGCTCGACCCCATGCTCGCCACTGGCGGCTCCGCGGTCGCCGCGATCGACGGGCTCAAGCGCCGCGGCGTTAAGCACATCAAGCTGATGAACCTGATCGCCGCGCCGGAAGGCGTCGAAACTGTTCAGAAGGCGCATCCGGACGTCGAGATCTTTGTTGCCGCCATCGACGACAAGCTCAACGACCACGGCTATATCGTACCCGGCCTGGGGGACGCGGGCGACCGGATCTTCGGCACCAAGTAAAAAAAACAAAAAGATGGTGCGGCTAACGCCGCACCATTTTCATGGGAGCTTTTCAAATGGAAGAAATTCAGCATTATGAGATCGAGTCCGACCGCCTGCGCTTCCGGCGGCTGCGCGCGGATGATTTTGGCCTTGTCGCCCCGATCCTGCAGGATGTGCAGACCATGTATGCTTGGGAGCATGCGTTTTCCTATGAGGAGGTCTGCGACTGGATCGCCGACATGCTGCACCGTTACCGAGAGGACGGCTGCGGTTATTTTGCTGCGCTAAGCCGGCAGACCGGCGCGCTTGTCGCGCTTGCCGGCCCTCTGGTCGAGCAGCTCCAAGAGCGGGCTGAGATCGGGATCGGCTATATCGTCCGGCGCGAGCTGTGGGGGCAGGGCTACGGCGTGGAATGCGCCCGTGCCTGCATCCGCTATGCGTTCGGCGTGCTCGGCGCGGTGCGTGTGGTCGCGACCATCCGCCCCAACAACCTGCCCTCTCTGCGTGTCGCCGCCCAATGCGGGATGCAGGCCGTCGAGCAGATCAGCAAGCATTACCGCGGCAAGGACATGCCGCATATCGTCTGTGCGCTCGACCAGCCGCTGACGCAGGGACAAGCAACGGCTGAGGACAGCGCCGATGCCTGAAAGTCAAACCAAAACCCGCCTTTTCAGGCGGGTTTTCTTCATTAACGGTATTGCTCCGCCCAGACCGGCGCTTGCTCTGCAAGCGACCGGGGGACATCCAGCACGCGCTGGTTTTCGCTGCCGCGGAACCGCAGCTCGATATTGCGTTCAGCCTCGATAAACCGCCCGTCTACCAGCAGGTCAAGCTGGGAAAGCAGCTTTTTCACAGAGGGATCGGGCAGCCCCAGAAGCTCTTCGAACGTATAGCCGGAATACGCCATCAGGTGCTTCCCCTTCTTCTTCAGCTCAACCGCCAGCCGGTACAGTGGCTCGGGCTGACAAAACGGTTCGCCTCCGGAAAAGGTCACGCCCTTTACCAGCGGGTTTTTGCACATATCGCGCAGCAGGGCTTCTAGCTCCATATCCCTGCCGCCCGCAAAATCGTGCGTCTGCGGATTGTGGCAGCCCGGGCAGTGATGTGGGCAACCCTGCGTGAACAGAGTATAGCGGAAGCCGGGGCCGTCGACAATCGACTCCCCGACCGTACCCGCAATGCGTATGGACCCTTCCATTACGCCGTATGCTCCTCTTCCAGCGAGCAGCACGCTACTGTGTGCTTTACGCGGTCATGCTCCTCCGCGCGCTTGGCGTTATTGAACCGATCGAGCGTGCCGACCAGATAGCCCGTGATGCGGCGGATACGCTCAAAGCCGACACCCTCGCCGATCAACTGCTCCTGCATTACCTTTTCTTCCATAATCGTACGCTTCCTTTCTCAATCCTTGACGATTTTCAATGTATTGGGCTGACGGTCGGCTTCCTCCGCAGGATCGCCGTGGTAGCCGAGCGTCATACTGTTCAAATTCTTGTAAAGGCCGAGCTTCTGCAGCTTGGAAAGCGGCACGCCCTCGCCCTCATGCCGGCCGCAACGCGGGCAGGTTTCACCGATGATGCCGGTATAGCCGCACACAGGGTCGCGGTCGATCGGATGGTTGATGGCGCCATAGCCGATACCCGCCTCTTTCATCGCGCGGACTACCGCCTCAAACGCCTCCAAATTCTGCGTCGGGTCGCCGTCCAGCTCGATATAGCTGATGTGGCCGCCATTGGTCAGTTCGTGGTAGGGCGCCTCTCGCACAATCTTTTCAAACGCCGAGATCGGATAATATACCGGTACATGGAACGAATTCGTATAGTAATCCCGATCGGTCACGCCCTCGATCTTTCCGTACTTCTGGCGGTCGATCTTGACGAAGCGGCCGGACAGCCCCTCTGCCGGCGTCGCAATCAGGGAGAAGTTCAGGCCGTATTTTTCGCCCGCCTTATCCACCCGCTCGCGCATGTGGCTGACGATCTCCAGACCCAGGTTCTGCGCTTCGTCGCTTTCCCCGTGATGCTTGCCGATCAGTGCCTTGAGCGTTTCCGCCAAGCCGATGAAGCCAAGCGTCAGGGTACCGTGCTTGAGCACCTCGCCCACCGTATCATCCGGTCCGAGCTTATCTGAGTCGATCCATACGCCCTCGCCCATGAGGAACGGATAATTGCGCACCTTTTTCGCCGCCTGTATCCGGAAGCGGGCCAGCAGCTGATCGAATACCAGATCGATCTTCCGGTCGAGATCCTCAAAGAACCAGTCGATATCGCCGTGGCTGCGGATCGCGATACGCGGCAGGTTGATCGACGTGAACGACAGGTTGCCGCGGCCGGTGACAATCTCGCGCGTGGGGTCATACCGGTTGGCGATCACGCGGGTACGGCAGCCCATGTAAGCGCATTCGGTTTCCGGATGGCCGGGCTTGTAATATTTGCGGTTGAACGGTGCGTCCAGGAACGAGAAGTTCGGGAACATTCGCTTGGCCGACACGCGGCAGGCCAACTTGAACAGGTCGTAGTTTGGGTCGGTTTCGTTGTAATTGATCCCTTCCTTGACCTTGAAGATATGGATCGGGAAGATCGGCGTTTCGCCGTTGCCCAGTCCCGCCTCGGTCGCCAGCAGAAGCTGCTCTGTCGCCAGACGCCCCTCGGGCGAGGTATCCGTGCCGTAATTGAGCGAGGAAAACGGGATCTGCGCGCCCGCGCGGGAATGCATGGTATTGAGGTTATGTACCAACGCCTCCATGGCCTGATAGGTGGCCTTACGGGTTTCCTTATCTGCGTATTTGCGGGCGAAGCGCACGCATTTGGCCGCCGCCTCCGTGCCAAGGTTCTCCCCCAGCGCGGCGGTCAGGGCCTCGTCATAGCCGTTCCTCCCCGCCAGACAGGCCCATTTGCCGGTCTGGCGTTCGAGCCGTTCGGTCAGCGCCGCGGCATCCACCTCATTGTTCTCATCTGCGCCATATACTTCCAGCGCTTTCGCCAGATTGTCGCGGAACAGCTTGCGGAAGGTCTTCTTCACCCCCGGCGCCATCGAGTAGTCGAAGTTGGGAACGGACTGTCCGCCATGCTGGTCATTCTGGTTGGACTGAATGGCGATACAGGCCAGCGCGGAATATGAACGGATATCGTTCGGCTCGCGCAAGAATCCATGCCCCGTCGAAAAACCGCCGGAGAACAACTGCAATAGGTCGATCTGGCAACAGGTTGTTGTCAGCGTCAGAAAATCCAGGTCGTGAATATGGATATCGCCTTCGCGGTGCGCCTTGGCATGCGCAGGGTCGAGAATAAACATCTCATAGAACTGTTTGGCGCCCTCTGAACCATACTTGAGCATAGTACCCATCGCGGTATCGCCGTCGATGTTGGCGTTTTCGCGCTTGACATCGTTTTCGAGCGAGGATTGGAAAGTCAGATCCTCGTACACTTTCATCAGTTTGGTGTTCATCTCGCGCACGCGTGTGCGCTCATTCCGGTAGAGGATATACTTTTTTGCCGTGCGGGCATGTCCGTTTTTAATCAGCACCTTCTCTACCGTATCTTGTATCTGCTCAACGGTAGGGATCTCGTCTCCAGCAGCGGCTTCCAGCGCTTTTTCCACCTGTCCGGCCAGATCGCGCGCCATTTCGTAGTCCTGGCCGCCCGACGCCTGCGCCGCGCCGAAGATCGCGCTTGCAATCTTATCAATTTCAAAGGGCGCACGGCGGCCGTCCCTTTTGATGATCTGCTGGATCATATTCGCTGTCCCTTTCCTTTTCGCCGCCGTTTGCGGCGCTCACTAAATTTCGTAGTGTTTTTCATTTTTCTGCACCATATATTGTGCCTGTATTTGATATTTTACCCCTATCCCTATACAATGTCAAGCCCATTTCGGCTTTTTGGCAGAATCACAAGAAATCCGCATTTTTTCTTGTTGCATTTTCTAATCTTTTCTTTTTCCCCCTGTGGACCATGTGAATAATCCCCTGTGGACAGCCTGCCTCCTGTGGATAAAGCTGTGTCCGCAGTGTGGAAAGCTACCGGAAGACGCAAAAACGCCCGCACCATATATCACACAATATATAGTGCAGGCGCTCTGTTCGGTTTAATCCGCCAAACCGATCGCGTTGGATACCGGAAGCGACAGGACAATGCCGTGGCTTTTGGTTTTCATGCCGACCGCTTTCATAATAGCGGTCATGATCTCCTGCTTCTCCTCGCTCTTGACCACGAGGAAAACAATCTCCTTTTCCGCCTGTATCTCGATGCCGAAAAACTGCTTAACCTCATCCTCCGCGATACCGCGGGCGGAGATCACCGTACCGCCGCGGGCGCCCGCTTTCCGCGCGACATCCATGACCAGATTGGTATACCCCTGCTCCATGACGACCGCGACCACGTCAAAGCCGTCCTTCTTTTCCGCTCTGTCCATATCCAACACCTCCGTTTGTTCTGCCTGTGTCAGCAGCTTGTGCCAACGCACACCGATTCCTGTGACCGGCACCGAAAAGGCGATGCCGCGGCCTGGGTAACGCATTTTCAGCTCATAGCCGAGCCGTTCCAGCAGATGCTGCGCCAGTTGATGCCCAGCAAGACACATCACGATCGCTTTCGATGTTTCGCCCAGGCCGAGCAGGTCAAGCATTTCCGTGCGCGCAGTCCCCCGCGCCATGCACTCAAAGCTGACCAGCGCGCGATTTTCCCGATAAACACGCAACACGCTCTCAGCCTGCGCCGTATCGACCACCGCTACAACAAGCTCGACTGCGCTGTGTACCGTCATCTGAGGCTGATACTCACTCATGCGGCGTGTCCTCCTGTAATACGATGATTTCATCCTCATCCTCTGCGGCGGGCAGTTCCTCCTCCGCTTCGGTAAGGCGTTGCTTCTTCCTATATAGAATACCAAGAATTTGTATCGTAAGCAAGGGGGTCATTGCAACCATCGCCACAATTCCAAACGCATCGGTCAATACATTGCCACCCATCGCCTCACAGGCGCCCATTGCAAACGGCAGCAGAAAGGTCGTCGTCATCGGTCCGGAGGCCACGCCGCCGGAGTCGAACGCGATACCGGTGAATATTTTGGGTACCAGAAAGGTCAGCCCCAGTGCGACCGTATAACCCGGCACCAAAATCCAGTAAATCGACAGCCCTGTCAGCACACGCAGCATGGACATGCCTACCGAGCACGCCACGCCGATGGAAAGGCTCAGCATCATAGCGCGCTGGGATACCGCGCCGTTTGTAATCATCTCTACCTGTTTGTTCAGAACATGTACTGCGGGTTCGGCCGTGACTAGAAAATAGCCGATCAGCATGCCAAGCGGCACCAGCAGCCAACTATGTCCCCCGCCGGCGAGCTGTTGTCCCAGGAAATGGCCGGCCGGCATAAAACCGACGTTTACACCAGTCAGAAACAGTGCCAGCCCAACAAAAGTATAAATAAAGCCGACGCCGATTTTCTGTAGCTGCAGCCGGCGGAAACGCCGGAAAACAAGCTGGAATATCGCGCAGAAAATGATAATCGGGAAAAGCGCGGAGCATACCTCTTTAATATACTCCGGCAGATCGTGCAGGAATACCAGCGCTACCTGCTGCGTGTCCTGCACCTCCGGCACTGTGACCGGCGTATAGCTGGGATCGCCGCCGCGATAGAAAATCCCCAGTAGTAGCACGGCCAGAATCGGCCCAATGCTGCACAGCGCAACCAAACCGAAGCTGTCGTCCTGCGCGTCACGGTCACCACGGATGGAGGCCAGGCCGATGCCGAGCGCCATGATGAACGGAACCGTAATCGGGCCGGTCGTCACGCCGCCCGAATCGAACGCCACCGAAACGAATTCGTTGGGGACAAAAATAGAAAGCACGAAAACGCCGATGTAAAACATAATCAACAGATTCGCCAGTCGGATCTTGAACAGGGTACGCAGCATGGCAATCACGAAGAACAGGCCGACGCCAGCCGCTACTGTCCAGATCAGCATGGCATTAGGGATGGATGGTACCTGCTCCGCCAAAACCTGCAGGTCCGGCTCTGCAATCGTGATCAAAATACCAATCAGCAGCGTAATACCGATAACAATCGCCAGATTTTTCGTTTTCGGCAGCTGCGCGCCGATACCTTCGCCCATAGGCGTCATAGAGACATCCGTACCGAGCGAAAAAAAGGCCATTCCAATAATCAAAAGCACCGCACCTGTCAAAAAGAGAGTCAACGTTCCGACAGGCATAGGCGCCACTGTAACGCTAAGCAGTAAAACGATCACTGTAATTGGGAGTACCGAAGACAGCGACTCCATCAATTTTTCTTTCAGGATTTTGTTCATTCACATTCCTCCAGCACCATCTTAATACAATCTTAATATTATCATACCAGAAAAATGCGTTCTGTACCAGCGGTCAGAGCCAATCTTAACAAAAACAAAACGCCAACCCTTAACGGATTGGCGTTTTTATGTGCGCGTTGAGTTATCTTCCCGGGCCGTCGCCAGCCAAGTATTGTCACCGTAAACGAGCTTAACTACTGTGTTCGGAATGGGAACAGGTGTACCCTCGTCACCATTAACACGCACTGTTCAGGATTACACCTTGAAAACTGAACAATAACTATGGCAAACAAAGAGTAAAATCTGAGATTGCCTCTAATATGAGGTCAAGCCCTCGGCCTATTAGTATCAGTCCGCTGCATACATTACTGCAC